>NZ_PSVE01000035.1:0-12219 GCF_002931775.1 Rathayibacter sp. AY1F4 | reverse complement strand
AGCCGACCGCGAGGAGCCGCGCAGGGAGCGGCCCAACCCACGAGCCGTCGTGGGAATCGCGTGCCAAGCGATTCACCCGCGGCGAACGCGCCCCGCTCCACCCATCGCAACCACCTCGCGAAGCCGACCGCGAGGGGCCGCGCAGGGAGCGGCCCCGCAACGAACACCGCCGCGTGCCAAGCGATTCCCGCGCGGCGAACGCACCCCGCTCCACCCATCGCGACCACCTCTCCAGGCCGACCGCGAGGAGCCGCGCAGGGAGCGGCCCAACCCACGAGCCGTCGTGGGAATCGCGTGCCAAGCGATTCACCCGCGGCGAACGCGCCCCGCTCCACCCATCGCAACCACCTCCCCAAGCCGACCGCGAGGAGCCGCGCAGGGAGCGGCTCCTTAAGAGCGCAGCCGCTCGAGCACGACCGCGGCGAGCGATTCGGCGAGGCGGTCGGCCGTCTCCTGCGTCTTCGCCTCGACCATGACGCGCACCATCGGCTCCGTGCCGGAGGGGCGCAGGAGCACGCGGCCGTCGCTGCCGAGCTCGGCGGTGGCGTCGGCGACGGCGGAGGCGATGACCTCGTCGTCGCGGACGCCCTCGCGGTCGACGCCGCGCACGTTGAGGAGGGTCTGCGGGAAGACGGACATGACGGCGGCCAGGTCGGCGATGGTGCGTCCGGTCCGGGCCATCTCGGCCGCGAGCTGGAGGCCGGTGAGCACGCCGTCGCCGGTGGTGGCGTAGCGGCTCATGATGACGTGGCCGGACTGCTCCCCGCCGAGCGAGTAGCCGCCGTCGTTCATCGCCTCGAGGACGTAGCGGTCGCCGACCGCGGTCTCGATGACGCGGATGCCGGCGTCGCGCATGGCGAGCTTGAGGCCGAGGTTGCTCATGACGGTGGCCACGAGGACGTCGTCGCGGAGGGCGCCGCGGCGGGCCATGGCGGTCGCGAGGATCGCCATGATCTGGTCGCCGTCGACGATGCGGCCCTCGGCGTCCACCGCGAGGCAGCGGTCGGCGTCGCCGTCGTGGGCGATGCCGATGTCGGCGCCGGCCGCGCGGACGGCGTCGGCGACGTTGTCGAGGTGGGTGGAGCCCACTCCGTCGTTGATGTTGAGGCCGTCGGGGTCGTTGCCGATGACGGTGACGGTCGCTCCGGCGTCGGTGAACACCTGGGGCGAGATGCCGGCGGCGGCGCCGTGCGCGCAGTCGATGACCACGTGCAGGCCGTCGAGACGGGTGCCCTCGAGGGATCCGAGCAGGTGGAGGACGTAACGGTCCTCCGCGTCGGAGAAGCGGGTGATGCGGCCGACGTCGGCTCCGGTCGGCGTGAGCGGCGGGACTCCGAGGGCCGCTTCGATGCGGTTCTCGAGCTCGTCCGGGAGCTTGCGTCCGCCGGCGGCGAAGAACTTGATGCCGTTGTCGGCGGCGGGGTTGTGCGAGGCCGAGATCATCACGCCGAAGTCGGCGTTCTCGTCGGCGATGAGGTAGGCGGTGGCGGGCGTCGGGATGACGCCGGCGTCGAGCACGTCGACTCCCGCGCTCGCGAGACCCGCCGCGACCGCGGCTCCGATGAACTGACCGGAGATGCGGGGGTCGCGGGCGAGCACGGCGACGGGCCGACGGCCCTCGGCCCGGGCGGCCGCTCCGAGTACACGGGCGGCCGCCTGGGCGAGGCCGAGAGCCAGGTCGGCCGTGACCTCGCGATTAGCGAGGCCACGGACGCCGTCTGTTCCGAACAGGCGCGGCATGGTGCGCAGTCCCTTCTCGAGCTGCTGGTCGTGCGGCCGTCAGGCCGCGTCGACTAGCGCTTCGAGAACTGGGACGCCTTGCGGGCCTTCTTGAGACCGGCCTTCTTGCGCTCGATGACGCGGGCGTCGCGGGTCAGGAAGCCCGCCTTCTTCAGGATCGCGCGGTTGTTCTCGCGGTCGATCTCGTTGAGAGCACGGGCGATGGCGAGGCGCAGCGCGCCGGCCTGGCCGGAGGGGCCGCCGCCGGTGATCTTGGCGACGACGTCGTAGGAGCCGATCAGGTCGAGCACCTTGAAGGGGTCGGTGATCAGCTGCTGGTGCAGCTTGTTGGGGAAGTACTCCGCGAACTCGCGGGCGTTGACGGTCATGCCGCCGTTGCCGGGGACGAGGCGCACGCGGGCGATGGCCTGCTTGCGTCGGCCCACGGCTGCGCCGGAGACGTTGAGGACGGCGCGGGGCGTCGTGGACGCCTCGGTGGCCGGGCTTTCGGTGGAGTAGCTCTCGGGAGCCACGTCGATCTGGTCTGCGATCTTCGCCACGGTGTAGGTGATCCTTTGTCTTCGAAGTCTGGGGTGTCGGGGAGGGCCGGAGCCTACTGGGCGACCTGGGTGAAGGCGTACGCCTGCGGCTGCTGGGCCGCGTGGGGGTGCTCGGATCCCGTGTAGACCTTCAGCTTGCGCAGCTGGGCGCGGCCGAGGGAGTTCTTGGGGAGCATGCCGCGGATGGCCTTCTCGACGGCGCGGACCGGGTTCTTCTCGAGGAGCTCGGCGTACGTGGTGGCCGAGAGGCCGCCCGGGTAGCCGGAGTGGCGGTAGGCCTTCTTCTGGAGGAGCTTCTGGCCGGTGAGGGCGACCTTCTCCGCGTTGACGATGATGACGAAGTCGCCCATGTCCATGTGCGGCGCGAAGGTGGCCTTGTGCTTGCCGCGCAGGAGCGCCGCGGCGTGGGTGGCGAGACGGCCGAGCACGACGTCGGACGCGTCGATGACGATCCAGTCGTGCTGGACGTCAGCCGGCTTCGGAGAAAAAGTGCGAGTCACGTGAGTGCTGCTTTCTGGTCGGAGTGAGGTGTTCGTGGATCCCGCTCCGTGGCCGTTCGACCCGCGAGGGGCCGAACCGATCCGGTGGAGGGCTCAACTTCGGGCGCTCGGCACACGGCCGAAAACACCAAGGGTCGACATTACAGCAAAGCCCCCGTGCGGCCAAGCACGGATCGTGGCGGCAGGGGCTCCGGCGGCGGGAGGTGCGGCCCGGGCCGCCACGGGTCGCGGGGCGCGGTCGCGCGCCCTCGCCTCACTCCGAGTCCTCCGGGTCCGGCCCCTCGGTCCGCACGGTGCGCTTCGCCCGGGTGAGCAGGGCCCGCTCGGCGAGTGCGTCGTCCTCGGGGTAGTCGACCTCGCGGAGGATGAGGCCGCGGGCCGGCATCACCGCGAACGCGTTGGTCCGTCGGGCGGCGTCCCGGAGCAGCGGGACCGCCCCCGCCTCGAGCTTGCCGGCGCCGACCGCCACGCACGCCCCCACGAGGGCCCGCACCATGCTGTGGCAGAAGGCGTCCGCGCGCAGGTGGGCGTGCAGGACTCCGTCGGCGTCGCGCTCCCAGGTGAAGTCGAGCAGGCTCCGGATGGTGGTGGCCCCTGCGCGGGCACGGCAGAACGACGCGTAGTCGTGCAGGCCCAGGAGCGAGCGGGCCGCGGCCGTCATCGCGTCGAGGTCGAGGGAGTCGGTGATCCAGGTGGTGTACGTGCGGTCGAGCGGGTGGCGCATCGAGGAGGCGTCGGCCAGCCGGTACTCGTACCGCCGCCAGCGCGCCGAGAACCGCGCGTCGAACCCCTCAGGCGCCTCCGTCACCCGGTGCACCGAGACGTCGGTGTACTGCCCGAGGATCCCGCGGAGCCGCCGCTCCAGGATCGACGCGGGCGGGAACGGCTCCTCCCCCGGTCGGCGCCTGCCGCTGCTGATGCGGCCCCACTGCTCGGGGGTGAGGTCGACGTGGGCGACCTGGGCGCTGGCGTGCACGCCGACGTCGGTGCGCCCGGCGACCGTCACGGTCGGGTGCTGCTCGGAGCGCAGGACCAGGGCGAGCGACTCCTCGAGCACCCCCTGCACGGTGCGGAGGCCGGGCTGCTTGGCCCAGCCGGAGAAGTGCGAGCCGTCGTAGGCCAGGTCGAGGCGGACGCGGTGGAGCATCAGACGAGTCTAGAGCGCGCCGTGGTCGCGGCTCAGGCGACCGCGAGCGGGACGTCGACGGTCGCCAGGGCCGAGACCGCCCAGCCGACCAGCGTCGACTGCTCGCCGACCGAGGAGACGATCCGCGCCTCCCAGCCGCCTGCGAGCACGGCCAGCTCGGAGGGGGCGGAGGCGATGCCCTGCACCCAGTAGGCGGCCGTGCCCAGCGAGACCGGCACGGCGCCGAGCGCCTCGCCCGCACCGGTGAAGGTCTCGACGAGGGGCCCGCGGTGCAGCGTCAGCACGACGACCGGGTCGCCGCCGTCGACGGCGTAGGAGCACGTGTCTCCCGCGGCGGTGATCGACACGGTGCCCGCCGTCAGGCCGGCCTCCTGCTCGACGAGGGAGGCGGGGAGAGCGGTCGCGCAGTCCACACCCTCGCTCGACGGCACGGAGGGCACGGTCGGTGCGGCCGACGGTACCGGAGGCGTGCTCGCGAGGCCCGCCGACTCCGGCACGTCGATCACCTCGCCGGAGGCGCAGCCGCTCACTCCGGCCGCGAGTGCCAGTGCGAGGAGCGCCGCAGCGGCCGAGGAGCGCAGTCGCACAGGAGTCCTCCGAGGATCGTCGGGGCGGTCCCCGGGAGCGCCGGTCGTGACGCGGCCGCACCCGACGAGCGCAGCCGTGCCATCGTAAGCGACGATTCGCGCCAGTCGGCCCCGTGGAACGACGAGAGCCCCCCGCCCCGGAGGGGACGGAGGGCTCTCGTCAGAGGGGGGCGTGACTACTTGGTCGCGCCGGTCTCCTCGACCGGAGCGTCCTGCGCGGCGTCCTCGACGGGAGCGTCCTGCACGGGCGCCTCCTCGACGGGGGTCTCCTCGGCAGTGGTCTCCTCGGCGGGGGCCTCGTCCACCGGAGCGGACACGGGCGCCGTGGCGGTGCGCGACTTCTTCGCCTTGGGGGTGACGGGCTCGAGGACGAGCTCGATCACGGCCATGGGCGCGTTGTCTCCCTTGCGGGGGCCGATCTTGGTGATGCGGGTGTAGCCGCCCTCGCGCTCGGCGACGAGCGGAGCGATCTCGGTGAAGAGCTCGTGGACGACCGACTTGTCGCCGATCGTCGCGAGGACGCGACGACGGGCGTGCAGGTCGCCGCGCTTGGCGAAGGTCACCAGGCGCTCGGCGAGGGGACGAAGGCGCTTGGCCTTGGTCTCGGTCGTCTTGATGCTCTTGTGCGTGAACAGGGCCGCGGCCAGGTTCGCCAGCAGCAGGCGCTCGTGTGCGGGTCCGCCTCCGAGGCGGGGGCCCTTGGTGGGCTTGGGCATGGGTTTACTCCAGTACTAAAGGGGTGTCAGCAGGTCGGACGCGGGGAGCCGGGGCTCCGGAGCGGAGGACCTAGATGCTCTCGTCGTCGTAGCTGTAGAAGTGGGCGCCGTCGAACCCGGGGACCGAGTCCTTGAGCGACAGGCCGAGCTCCGTCAGCTTCTCCTTGACCTCATCCACCGACTTCTGACCGAAGTTGCGGATGTTCATGAGCTGCGTCTCCGAGAGGGCGACGAGCTCATTGACGTTGTTGATGCCCTCGCGCTTGAGGCAGTTGTAGCTGCGCACCGAGAGGTCGAGGTCCTCGATGGGCATGGACAGCTCGGTCGAGAGGACCGCGTCGACCGGCGCGGGGCCGATCTCGATGCCCTCGGCCGCGTTGTTCAGCTCGCGGGCGAGACCGAACAGCTCGGTCAGCGTGCGTCCGGCGGAGGCGATGGCGTCGCGCGGCGAGATCGCGGCCTTCGTCTCCACGTCCACGACCAGGCGGTCGAAGTCGGTGCGCTCGCCGGCACGGGTGGCCTCGACGCGGTAGGTGACCTTCAGCACGGGCGAGTAGATCGAGTCGACCGGGATCTGGCCGGCCTCGGAGAACTCGCTGCGGTTCTGGGTCGCCGAGACGTAGCCGCGGCCGCGCTCGATCGTGAGCTCGAGCTCGAACTTCGCCTTGTCGTTCAGCGTGGCGATGACGAGCTCCGGGTTGTGGATCTCGACACCGGCCGGAGCCGAGATGTCCGCGGCGGTGACCTGGCCGGCTCCCTGCTTGCGCAGGTAGGCGGTGATCGGCTCGTCGTGCTCGGAGGAGACGACGAGTCCCTTGATGTTCAGGATGATCTCGGTGACGTCCTCGCGGACGCCCGGGACGGTCGTGAACTCGTGCAGGACTCCGTCGATCCGGATGCTGGTGACAGCGGCGCCGGGGATGGAGGACAGCAGGGTGCGACGCAGCGAGTTGCCGAGCGTGTAGCCGAAGCCGGGCTCGAGGGGCTCGATGACGAAGCGGGAACGGAACTCCGAGATGTTCTCCTCGGTGAGCGTCGGACGCTGTGCGATAAGCACTGATGATTCCTTTCGATCACGTGTCCGCTATATGACACGTGCGTTTGCGAGGTGTGGAGTTGTGAAAGAAATGCGCGATCCGCCGGCCGGCCGCACTCCCCGCCCGGGGGCGGTTCGTGCGGCCGGCCGACGGCTGCGAGTGCTGCTTAGACGCGACGACGCTTGGGCGGGCGGCAGCCGTTGTGCGCCTGCGGGGTGACGTCGTTGATCGAGCCGACCTCGAGGCCTGCGGCCTGGAGCGAGCGGATCGCGGTCTCACGACCCGAGCCAGGGCCCTTCACGAAGACGTCCACCTTCTTCATGCCGTGCTCCTGAGCCTGGCGCGCGGCCGACTCGGCGGCGAGCTGGGCGGCGAACGGCGTCGACTTGCGCGAGCCCTTGAAGCCGACTCCACCGGACGAGGCCCAGCTGATGACGGCCCCGGAGGGGTCGGTGATCGAGACGATGGTGTTGTTGAACGTCGACTTGATGTGGGCCTGGCCCACAGCGATGTTCTTCTTCTCCTTGCGGCGCGGCTTGCGCGCGGCCGACTTGGGGGTAGCCAATTCTGTATCTCCTCTAGGTCCGTGTCGCCCGCGTTACTTGCGGCCGGCCTTCTTCTTGCCGGCGACGGTGCGCTTGGGTCCCTTGCGGGTGCGCGCGTTCGTCTTGGTGCGCTGTCCACGGACCGGGAGGCCGCGACGGTGGCGGAGGCCCTCGTACGAGCCGATCTCGACCTTGCGGCGGATGTCGGCGGCGACCTCGCGGCGGAGGTCGCCCTCCACCTTGTAGTTGCCCTCGATGTAGTCGCGGAGCGAGACGAGCTGGTCGTCGCTGAGGTCCTTGACGCGGATGTTGCCGTCGATCCCGGTGTCGCTCAGGGTCTTGAGCGCGCGAGTGCGGCCGACACCGTAGATGTAGGTCAGTGCGACCTCCACGCGCTTCTCGCGCGGGATGTCTACTCCTGCCAGACGTGCCATTGTGGCTTCTCCTGTGAGTGAGTGGAGGTGTGAAGCAGCACCGGTGCCTCGGCCTCCGACCGAAGGTGTCCTCGCCGTCCACCCCGGGGTCGCCGGGGTGCTGCGCGATTTCTGGTGCTGCGGGTGTGTTCAGTTGTGCAGTGGGGGCGGCACGCCGCCCCTGCGCTCCCTCGCGGAAGCAGCGGGACTAGCCCTGGCGCTGCTTGTGGCGGGGGTTGCTGCTGCAGATGACCATCACGTTGCCGTGGCGGCGGATGATCTTGCAGTGGTCGCAGATGCGCTTGACGCTGGGGTTGACCTTCATTGTTCTTGTCCTTGTTTTCGCTGGCGTCGTGCTCCCGGCGGATGCCGGGGCCGTTCCTTACAGGACACGCACGTCGCGAACGTCAGCGGAGCGAACGTCTACTTGTAGCGGTAGACGATCCGGCCGCGGGTCAGGTCGTAGGGGCTCAGCTCCACGATCACCCGGTCCTCGGGGAGGATCCGGATGTAGTGCTGACGCATCTTGCCCGAGATATGGGCGAGAACTTTGTGTCCGTTGGTCAGCTCCACGCGGAACATCGCGTTGGGGAGCGCCTCGACAACCGCACCTTCGATTTCGATGACACCGTCTTTTTTGGCCATAGCCTCACTGTCGTTCGGAAGTAGTGTGTGTACTGGTCGTGCGAATGTTTCCGCGACGAGCCACCACCGGGCGAGAGCCCGGATCGGGGTTCGCGGGCATGCCGGAGCACGCGCAAAACACCAAGGGTCGATGCTACGCGAATCGCGGCCGCTCCGCCACCTCGGGCGTGTCGCCCCCTCCTCCGCCTCCGCGCCCGACGCGCGCCCCCTGCCGGGCCCTGCGTCCGCCGCCGCCTAGGCTGGCTCCGTCGAGCCGGAGGGAGAGCACATGGCGCGCACGACGAGGTCAGCGACCGCGAGGCGGAGCTGGTACTCGCACCCGGTGGTGACGATCCTGGCGGCGATCGCGGTCATCGCCCTGGTGCAGACCTTCTTCGTGAAGGTGTACACGGTGCCGACCGGATCGATGGAGAACACCCTCCAGGGCGGCGGGTTCTTCGGCGACCGGATCCTGGTCGACCGCACCCTCGCCCTCCAGGGCGGGCCGGAGGAGGGGCAGATCGTCGTCTTCTCGCGCGACGCCGACTGGGGCGCGAGCGACGAGGCCGGCAGCCCCCTCTCCGAGATCGTGAAGACGTTCGGCGACGTCACCAGCATCGGCCCCTCCCACGAGGAGTTCCTCGTCAAGAGGCTGATCGCCGAGGGGGGCCACACCGTCTCCTGCTGCGACGCCGAGGGGCATGTGCTGGTCGACGGGAAGCCGCTGGACGAGTCCTACGTGTTCGAGGACTTCCCCTTCACCCCCGGGACCCTCGACTGCACGACGAGCCCCGCGTCCCTCCGCTGCTTCGACGAGTACACCGTCCCCGAGGGCTCCCTCTTCGTCCTGGGCGACCACCGGTCGAACTCCAACGACTCGCTCGGCGAGTGCCGCGGCGCCGGCGGGCCGATCGACACGTGCGTGAAGACCGTGCCAATCGACAGGGTCACCGGACGCGTCTTCGCCGTGGCCTGGCCGCTCACGCGCTGGCGGCTGTTCTAGCGCTTCGCCCGAGCCGCCGCAGACGACGAAGGTCCCCCGCGGGAAGCAGGGGACCTCGTCGTCGTTCACCGCCGTGCGGCCACGGGACTAGCAGCGGACGACCGCCACGACCCGGTCGAAGAGCGGGTGCTCGGCCGTGAGGCCGGTGACCTCCGCCACGAACTCCTCCGGGGTGAGCGCGGCCAGCTTCTCGTGGAGCTCCACGCTCTGGGGGTCCTCGGGCACGTCGAAGCGCAGCGCGGCGCCGATCGCGGCGAGCAGGCCCTCCGGCGTGCGCCCGCGCTCGGCGAGCTCGGCCGCCGGTCCGATGAAGCGCTCGTGCCGCGACAGCTTCCGCAACGGCTGGCGTCCGACCCGGTCGACCGTGTCGGTCAGGTACGGGTTGGCGAAGCGCTTCAGCGTCTTCTCGAGGTAGGCCTGCTGCTCCTCGTCGCTGAAGCCGTGCTTGGCCACGATGAGCGCCTTGGTGTCCTCGAGCGCGGCCTTGACCGCGTCGTGCACCTCGGGCATCGCCAGCGCGTCGGAGAGCTTGTGCGCTCCGGCCGCGAAGCCGGTGTAGGCGGCCGTCGCGTGGCCGGTGTTCACGGTGAAGAGCTTCCGCTCGATGAACGGCTCGAGGTCGTCGACCCAGGTCGCGCCCGGGATCTCCGGCTCGGTGCCCTCGAACGGAGTGCGGTCGACGACCCACTCGAAGAAGCTCTCCACCGTCACGTCCAGGCCCTGGCCCGGGTCCTGGTTGGGGACGATGCGGTCCACCGCGGTGTCGGCGAAGACGGCGCGGGTGCGCAGGCGCTCCCACTCGTCCGCACCGAGGTTCGCGGCGACCTCGGTCTGCAGGAGGCGCGTGGCGTTGATCGCGTTCTCGCAGGCCATGACCGCCAGCCGCGGCGCCGACTCGTCGCGGGCCGCGAGGCCCTTCGCGATCACGGGGGCGACGAAGCGCAGGATGTTCGGGCCGACGGCCGTGGTGACGATGTCGGCGGCGGCGATCTCGCGGACGAGAGCCTCCTCGTCGGCGGCCGAGTCGATCGCGCGGAAGCGGTTGACGACGTGCGTGGCCGCCTCCTCCCCCACCTCGTGCACCTCGTAGCTGTCGGCAGCGGCGAGGCGGCCGATCAGCTCGGAGTTGACGTCGGCGAAGACGAGCTCGTAGCCGGCGCCGTGCAGGATCAGGCCGACGAAGCCGCGGCCGATGTTGCCGGCGCCGAAGTGGACGGCGGTGGGCATCAGGAGTTGACCTCGCCCAGCAGGCTGTAGAGCGACTGCGCGTCCGGAGCGTCGAGGAGCTTCTGCACCTCGTCCTCCTCCGAGAAGATGATCGCGATCTTGGAGAGGATCTCGAGGTGCTCGTTGTCGACGCCGGCGATGCCGACGACGAAGCGCACCTCGTTGCCGTCCCAGTCGATCGGCTGCGCATAGCGCACGAACGAGAGGGCGGAGGAGCGGATCTCGTCCTTCGCGTCGTTGGTGCCGTGCGGGATGGCGAGCAGGTTGCCCATGTAGGTCGAGACGGTCGCCTCGCGGGCGAGCATGGCCTCGTAGTAGGCGGGGGTGACCGCGCCGACGCCGACCAGCATGTCGGCGGCCTCCTTGATGGCGGCCTCCTTCGTGGTGGCGGTGCCGGAGGCGTCGATCTGTCCGATGGTGAGCACGTCGCTCATGGGGTGCGTCCTTCCGTGGAGGTGCTGACAGCGAGGGAACCCGCAGGGGCGAGCGGAGCGTGTCCGCTCTGTCGCACCCTACGGGTTCCCTCCGAATGGTTGGCGTACTACTTGCCGTGCTGCTCCGCGACCAGCGAGACGACCTCGTCGTACTTCGGGCTGTTCATGAAGTTGTCCACGGAGACGTGGATGGCGCCCGGAGTGCGCTGGCGGGCGCGCTCCGTGAGCTCGGCCTGGGTGATGACCAGGTCCACGTCGTCCTCGAGAGCGGCGATCGCCTTGTTGGTGACCGTGACGTCCTCGAAGCCCGCCTTCTTCATCTTGTTCCGCAGCACCGAGGCGCCCATCGCGGACGAGCCCATGCCGGCGTCGCAGGCGAAGACGATGTTCCGGACCTGGGTCGCGGTGGCCGTGGCCCCCGCGGTCGAGGCGCCGGCCGAGTCCTGCGGAGCGTTGGCACCGCGGGCGTTGATGAGCGAGCCGACGGCGCTCTCCTTGCCCTTGTTCGCCTCGTTGGCGGCGACGGCGGCGGCGAGCTTGTCGTCGCCCTCCTGCTCCGCGGCCAGGTCGCGCTTGCGGCCGGACCGGATGATGACCGAGGCCACCAGGAACGACACGGCGGTCGCGAGGATCACCGAGAGGATGACGCCGAGGAAGCTGTCGTTCGCGGTCTGCAGGAGCACCGCGATGATCGAGCCGGGCGAGGCGGGGGCGCGGAGGCCGGAGTTGAACGCGACGTTCGTCGCGACACCGGTCGCACCGCCGAGGATGACGGCCGCGAGGAGCGCCGGCTTCATCAGCACGTACGGGAAGTAGATCTCGTGGATGCCGCCGATGAAGTGGATGATCGCCGCACCGGGAGCCGAGGCGCGGGCCGCGCCGATGCCGAAGAATGCGAAGGCCAGGAGCACGCCCATGCCGGGGCCGGGGTTGGCCTCGAGGAGGAAGAGGTAGGACTTGCCCGCCTCCTCCGCCTGCTGCACGCCCAGCGGCGTGAGGATGCCGTGGTTGATGGCGTTGTTGAGGAAGAGGATCTTCGCCGGCTCGATGAAGAGCGAGGTCAACGGGAGCAGGCCCGCGTTGACCAGGAACTCCACACCCGCGCCGAGGGCGGTCGAGAGGCCGACCACGAGCGGCGCGACGCCCGCGAAGGCGAGGAGCGCGAGGAGGAGGCCGAGGATCCCGGCGGAGAAGTTGTTGACCAGCATCTCGAAGCCGGGCTTGATCCTGCCGTCCCAGATCGAGTCGACCTTCTTCATGAGCCACGCCGACAGCGGGCCCATGATCATGGCGCCGATGAACATCGGGATGCCGGCGCCGACGATGACGCCCATGGTCGCGATGGTGCCGACCACGCCTCCGCGGGCGCCGTAGACCATGCGGCCGCCGGTGTTCGCGATGAGGAGCGGGAGGAGGTAGGTGATCATCGGGGCGACGAGGCCGGTGTTGACCACGTCGGGATCCGTGCTCCAGCCGCCGAACTGCTGGACCCAGGTGGCGTCGATGCCGAGGAGCGGGAGCCATCCGGTCTGGATGAAGAGGGCCGTGATGAAGCCCCAGGCGATGAAGGCCGCGATGTTCGGCATGACCATTCCCGAGAGGAAGGTGCCGAAGCGCTGGACGTGGACGCGCGCTCCACCGCGCGTCGACGTCGCTGACGTCGTTGTCATGTGGTGTGTTCTCCGATTTCTAGGGGCGGGCGGGCGG
>NZ_PSVE01000034.1:0-26173 GCF_002931775.1 Rathayibacter sp. AY1F4 | reverse complement strand
CCCCCGACCTCAGGACACCGTGAACCCTCAGGACACCGCGAAAGCCCCCGCCTTCCCCTGGATCGGCCTGCTCACGCTCGCCGGCGCCGTCTTCGTCTCCGTGACGAGCGAGTTCCTCCCGACCGGGCTCATCCCCGACATGTCGCGCGACCTCGGGGTGAGCATCTCGCTCACCGGCCAGCTCGTCACGATCTTCGCCGCGACCGTCGTCGTCGCGACGACTCCGCTGACCCTCGTGACCCAGCGCTTCTCGCGCAAGAGCCTCCTCCTCGTGGCGCTGTGCACCATCGCGGTCGCCAACGTCCTCGCCGCGCTCGCCCCCACCTTCGGGCTGCTCATCGGCGCCCGCATCCTCGGCGGGCTCGCCCACGGCCTCTTCTGGGCGATCGTCGCCGCCTACTCCGCTCACCTCGTCGCTCCAGAGCAGCTCGGCCGCGCGACCGCGATCACGGCGGGCGGCGGATCCGCGGCCTTCGTCCTCGGCGTCCCCCTGGGCACGGCGCTCGGGCACGCGTTCGGCTGGCGGCCCACCTTCGCGATCCTCGGCGGCGTCGTGCTCGTGCTCGCGCTGATCGTGGTGAAGTTCCTGCCCGCGGTCGACCACCACATCCCGCTGCGGACCGGCGAGATCCGCCTGCCCGCGCGGAAGGACCGGACGCTCCCGCGCATCATCGGCGTCTGCGTCGTCATCCTGCTGGTGCTGATCGGCCAGAACACCCTCTCGACCTACATCACGCCCTGGCTCGAGAACGCCTCCTTCGCCCCCGACACGGTGCCGCTCGTGCTCTTCGCGTTCGGCGGCGCAGGGGCGGTCGGACTCGTCCTGGCCGGCTTCGCGACCGACCGGTTCCCCCGCTCGGGCTTCGTGGTCGCCGCGATCGCGGTCGTCCTGGCGCTCGCGGGCCTGGCCGTCGCCGCAGGCACCGGCGCCGCCACGGCCGTGGTCGTCGCCGCGGTGATCTGGAACATCGCGTTCGGCGGCATCCCGGCGATGCTGCAGACCCGGATGCTGCGCACCTCCTCCTTCCAGCTGCGGAGCCTCGCCGCGGCGCTCCAGACGACGGCGTTCAACATCGGCATCGGCGGCGGCGCGGTCGTCGGCGGACTGGCGATCGACGCGAGCGGGCTCGACGTGCTGCCGTGGGTCGCGATCGTCATCGTCGCCGTGGGGCTCGTCGTCAGCCTGATCGTCGACGCCCGGGCGACGGCGGCGGTGCGGGCGGAGGCGGTCCCTACTCGCTGAGCCTGTTCACGACGGAGGAAGAACGCGTTCCGGCGCGCGCCGATCCGCGTGTTCACGCTCCAGTCGGAACGTTCTTCCTCCGTTGTGAACACGGCGGCCTCCGGCCTCGTGAACGCAGCGGCGTTCCCCCGGCGCGAAGACGGGGATGTCGTCCGCGCGGACGACGCGGCGCCCCGGGGAGCAGGGGATACGGTCGAGGGATGAGAGACGGAACCCGATGAGCCCGAGCACCCTCGAGCCGCCGCTGACCCTCCCCTACTACGGGGCTCCGCCGATGGCGGCGCTCCGCCGCTTCTTCGGCAACTACCTCCGCTTCCGCGGGAGGGCGAGCCGGGCCGAGTACTGGTGGATCATCCTCCTCGGCAGCGTCCTCACGGCGCTGCTGCAGCTGGCCGACGGCGGTCCGTGGCGCCTCGACTTCACGCTGACCCCGTACCCGAGCGGCGCGCCGTTCCAGACCTTCTGGGTGTCGCTCGCCGCGGGCGCCATCGCGCTGGCGACGTTCCTCCCGTCGCTCTCGCTGATCTGGCGGCGACTGCACGACGTGAACCGCAGCGGGCTGTGGATCCTCGCGATCCTCGTGCCGATCGCCGGCTACGTGTTCCTGCTGATCCTGTTCGTGCTGCCGCCGCGGCCGGAGGGCGCGCGGTTCGACTGAGCGGCGGACGCGTCGGCAGTGGAGTGCCGGACCCGGCCGACGAGTCGGCAGTGCGGCTCGTCGGCCGCCCGCAGGACGACGCCCGTTCTCGCATCAACCGCAGCAACCGCGATGCGCCCGAGCCCCAGGGTCGTGTAACCGGCTTCCTTCTCACCGGTGACCCTGGACGTGCCGATCGCGAGACAGATCATCGACCAAGCGAGAGCGGCGAAGAACAGCACCAGCGGTACGAAAAGGGGCAGACGCGAACCCGGAGGAAGGACCGCGAACCCGACGAAGAGCCAGATACAGGCGATCGCCTGGGCGAGAGTTCCCCACCCGGTGCTGAGAACACGTGTACGCGCAGACCACCCGGGCAGCACTTCCACCCTCTCCGGCACCAGCGCAGGTACCCTCTCCGCCCCCGACATCACGCGCCCTCCGTCGGCAGCGCCAGGGCGACAGCGCCAGCGGCGCGCGCATCAGCCCGCTGCACCGCCCGATAGACCGTCGACCGCGCGACCTTGAACTCCGCCGCGAACTCGGCAACGGTGCAGTTCCCGGCACGATGCTCTGCGACCAGATGCGCCTCGATCTTCGGCGACAGCTTCGGCTGACGGCCACGCAGACGCCCCTTGGCCTTCGCGACCTTCATCCCCTCACGAGTGCGGGCACGAATCAGATCCCCCTCGAACTCCGCGACCATCGCGAGCACGTCGAACAGCAGCCGGCCGATCGAATCCTCCGGATCGTGGACCAATCCCCCGATGCTGAGCTTCACCCCGCGGCGGGTCAGCTCATCAACGATGTCGCGAGGGTCTGTGATGGACCGCGCGAGCCGGTCGAGCTTCGTCACGAGCAGAGTCGATCCGGCGTTGCACGCAGCCAGCGCCTCTCGTAGCGCGGGACGCTCGCGGTTCCGGCCGGTCAGACCCGAGTCGGCGTAGATCCGATCGGATGGGACGCCGGCCGCCCGGAGCGCGTCGCGCTACGCGGTCGCATCCTGCTTGTCGGTTGAGACGCGGGCGTATCCCACGAGCGACCGTGCGCTCAGTGTGTCAGTTGACGCCCCACCATCGGGCATCTCATCGGGCGGGTCTATTGCGACAAACAGCGCCGCGAGATTCCGGTCTCATGCGCGGCCATCCTGGGCGGCCGGATGACGACCCCCATCCGGGATGCCGCGGCCGAGCGCGGCCGGTTAAGCGAGGGCTCCTCTCAGTCGGCAGACTGTGCTGGTGTCCTCTAGGAAGAAGATCCGAGCACTGCTGACCACAGCGCAACGTGACCAGACGCATGTCACGGTCCGATTCGCATTCGGGAACCGATGGTCGATCGACGGGTTCGTCGTCGGTGTGGGTCGGAAGTGGGCGCTCCTCGCGGAGACGATGACCGGCGGCTTCTTCGACGGGTACGCCGCCGTCCGTCTCGCGGAGATCGAGCGGGCGCGACCGAGTCGGTCCTGGGAAGCACGATTCTCGCGCACCCAACCGGAGTGGCCCCCTCACCCGCCCGCCGATCGCACCGCGATCGATCTGGACACCACCTCGGGGCTGCTGGCCACCTTCCTCGACCCGAAGACCCTGGTCAGCATCGAACGCCGCAAGAAGTACAGCGCGATGTGGGTGGGCGTCCCCTACGCACTCACTCGCAACTGGCTCTCCCTCTGGGAAGTGGACGCGAAAGCGATCTGGCACGAACGTCCGCTCGGCTACCGACCCCGAACCATCGCCCTCGTCCGGACCGGCGACCACTACCTCAGAGCACTCTCGGCCGTCGTCGGCGACCGACCTCCCCAGGACCTGCCGTACGACTGGGCCGCACGCTCGAAGCACGCACGACGCCAGCAGTGACGACAGGCCGACGATGGCCGGTCAACCATTCCCTAACGGGACGGCCCGCCGGCGGGCAGGCTTCCGTCACTCCGACTGCTACGAGCTGCGCCCTTCTTCGATACTTTCTCTCCATGACTTCGCCAGCGAGTACCGGTACCTGGACAAAAACAAACTGGGCAGGTGTGACGACCACTGGAACGTGGACGATGACGCCTCCGGCGTCGGCGACAACCCCGCCGCCGCCGATGCAGTCGCAGAAACGCGCGTGGTGGGTTGCTGCAGCTGCGGTCGCCGCGCTCCTCCTTCTGCTGGGAGTGGTCGTCTTCTTCACATCGCTCAACACGGGTAGCGGTGAAACCGCTGCAACGTCCGCCTCCAGCGCGACGCCCACGGCGGATACTGGCGGCGCCCAGAGGACTGCAACGCCGGCCGTCGGCACGACGCCCGCGGCGAACGACACGGGGTGGACTCAAGCGACGTGGTTTGCCGTGCTCTTTGGGAGCGTGTCGGCGATCTGCCTCATCTTCAAGGAGGTCTTCAACACATTTGCACTGAGCAGCGGTTTCAACGAGACGTCGAAAAATCGCGCAAAGGAAATAGCGGCCGGGTGCTCGGTGTTCGGCTTGATTTTCGGCGCGCCGACAGTGGCGGCAACGATCATTGCTCTAACGGCGAAGTAGCACGCATGTGCGGTCGAGACGTGACGACGCTGGCACACCCGGTGGGATGAGCTGTCTGTGGCACCGATCCTGAAGGACGTGCATCTCTGGTGCCGATCAGGAGGATTACAATCGCGTAGACGACGGCGGCTGCGAGCTGTTCCTCGTGGTTTCCGTCGCGCAGTGAGTTGGCGAGGAGGACGGTCGGTCGGGGTACGAAGGCAATACTGAGGAGCAGTGCGATGCTGAGCACGAGCACCTTCGTGCCGATGCGCTTGAGTCGGATCCAGGTCTGGTGGTGGGAGAGCCAGATCGCGGCGGTGGTGAAAACGAGGCGAGGTAGGCGATGTAGGCGGAACAGTCGCCCGGCAGCTCCTCACCGGTGGTGATTGTGCTCGCCGGGGAGCAGGTCGAGGACCAGCAACGTGAGCACGATCGCGAACCTCGCAAATTTCGAACACGACCCCCTCGGCACTGAGTAGCAGTCGCATCCTCTCGCTAAGCTCTAGCTATGTCGAACCAGTTCCCCAGCCTGAACCAGATGTTCGGGCTTGAGCGCGAGAAGAAGATCGCCGATTCAGGCGTCCGGAACATTTTCACTCCACACCAGCCTATCGGGGAATCAGATCTCCTCTTCGGTCGCCAGACAGAAGTGCGCAGCCTTATCGAGACACTCAACACCCCGGGCCAGCATGTCCTTCTCTACGGGGAGCGTGGCGTAGGAAAAAGTTCGATTGCTAACGTCGCCTCCGTGCTGATCTCGGGCTTGATCGAAGCAAAAGTCTGGACGAAACGCTGCGATAACTCTGACACCTTCGAATCGATCCTCAAGGGGCCTCTCGCGGAAGTAGGTGCAGATCTCACATTGGTCGCCGTGACGGAGCAGGATGACAAGAGCGGTACCCTCGACGCCAAGGTGGCGAAGGGTACCCTTGCCAAGTCCATTGTCGCCAACTATGCCGCGAGCCATTCACTCAGCCCTTCCACAGTAGCGGAAGCCATTGCACATCTTGAGGGCCTGCTCATCGTGGACGAAGCGGACGCTATCGGAAACCCGGAGGATCGCCGGAAGCTCGCCGAGCTCATCAAGCTCCTTAGCGACTCTGGTTCAAAGTTGAAGGTGATGATCGTCGGGATTAGCGAGACTGGCGAGGAACTCACAGCGGCGCACCCGTCCGTGCAGCGGTGCCTGCGGGAAACAAAGCTCAATCGCATGTCGACCGCGGAACTGACAGAGATTATTACAACAGGCGGGCCAAAGGCTGGGCTTAATTTCACTGAATCCCTGACAAAGGCGATCGTGCGCCTGAGTGCGGGGTATCCGCACTTCACTCATTTAATTGCCCTTAAGTGCGCAGAGGAGGCGGTGGCCGCCGATCGCACCGAAATTGACGAGCATCACTTGAAGGATGCACTAACAACCGCGGTCCGGGACGCGGAAGGCACACTGAAGCGAGACTATGAAGCTGCCACGCGGTCCGCCGGCACCGACATGTATCGAAACATTGTGCTTGCGGCAGCATCGTTAGATTCGGAAGAGTTCAACGCCGCGAGCCTGCGCGAAGCAATCGACAGAATCACCAGCGGTTCCATTTCTCAAGGGTCGCTGAATAATTTCCTGATTCGGCTCGTCTCAGACGATGGGAAGTCGATACTCACTCGAACCGCGAAAGGCGTCTATCGATTCACGGATCCTCGTATGGCAAGTTATGCGCGCATGTACAACGCGCTGGCTGCACTTTAGCGAGGCGCGCCAAAGGCGCGACTTCACTCTGTAAACAGGTCCAGCCTTGGGTGGAAGGGTGGGCGCCTGCCGAAGCCCCGGACGAAACTCGCGCGTGCTGCGCTGATCAGCAACGGCATGGTGCGGTTCGGGTTGTCGCTGATGCTGTTCTCCATCGCCGGTGAGCAGACCTACGCGGCGTTCTCCGGGACGTGGTTGAACGTGCTCGGGTGGGCGCTGATCGTCCTCCTGGCCGCCGGCCTGGCGGTAGTCCGTGTGATCGAGAACCGGAACATCCGCGCGGGGAAGAAGTACAAGCCGCGTCCTCGCCGCTGACTACCGCTCGAGCGTGGGTGGCCGTTCCACGCGCGTGACCGGGGGGGGTCGAGGGGGTTCTCCCCCTCGTGCGGGCCGGCCCGTTTCGGGTCGGCCCGCGCACGCACTCAGAGCGCGAGCGTATGGAGGATCAGGGTCGTGGAGCCGATGGGCTTTGGGAAGTCGGTGTAGTCGAGGGTCGCGCGGCGGTTGCTGATGAGGTCGAGGGCGATCAGTTCCTCCTCGGACTCGTCCGTCATGTCGCCGGGCTCCTGGTCCCATTCGCGGAGGACCTGGCGGTCGGCGTCGAGGACCTTCCACAGTCCCCAGACGTGGGCGATGGGGCCGGTCGTCTCGTACTTGAAGACGAGGGCGGTCGCGGTGGGCCAGCCGTAAGCGGCCTCGGCGACGATCAGCGCTCGCGCTGCGGCGGCGGTCGCTTCGGCGTCACCGGACGCGGCTGCGGCGTCGACGGCGACCTCGGCCGCTCGCAGCGTCGGGTCCTCCTGGTACGGGTCGAAGCGGTGGGCGGGGCGGGGTGCGGTGGTCGTGGTGGTCATGGTCGGGCCTTCCTGTGCAGCAGTGGGAGAAGAGGAGGGGGCGGGGACCGGCGCGAGCCGGTCCCCGCCGGAGGGGCTAGCTGAGCCCTGCGGCGTCGGCGGGGGTGCTGTCGCCGGTGACGACCTGCTCCACCGGGGAGAGCGCGTATCCCCAGGCAGCGAGCTGACGGAAGTGCTCGGCCGTGCGCTCGTCGCCGCGGCGCCAGGACTCCTTGCTCGTGTGCGCCTCCTGGCCTCCGAGCACGACGGCCAGCGCGACCAGGCGGGCCTTCGCGGGGTTCGCCTCGACCAGCGCTGCGAGGGCGTCGGCGCGGTAGCCGGACGGGCACTCGATGCGCAGCAGCGCGTGCGCGAGATCGCTGCCGTTGCTCATCCCCGACGACACCGCGAACCGGTGCGTGGTGAGGCCGAGAGCGATGACGCGATCCGCGTCCTTGGGGAGGGTCTTGCGGGCGAGGAACGTCGCGATCCACTCGCGGCGCACCTTCTCGGCCGCGTTCCACGCCTTGTTGTTGGCGATGAGCACCTTCCGCTCCGCGGACTTCTCGGCACGCTCCTCCTCGGCCTCCTCCTCGGTCTGCGGCTGCTCGGGGGCTCCGTAGGCGTAGGTGAATCCGGCGGCGGTGGGGTCCTGGACGAGGAGAGTGACCTCGACCTCGCCGCGCCAGCTGGTGTCGATGAGCACTCCGCGCCCGGGAACGGCCGCGACCTGATCCGGGGTGACGCTCTTCCCGTCCTCGCCGCGCAGCTGCCGGATGGGCGTCCACGTCGCCTGGTCGCCGTAGGCGTCGGAGCGGGTGAGGATCTGGAAGCCGTTGCCGGTCTACTCGGCGGCGGTCGCTGCGAGGAGCGCCTGGTGCGCGGCCTCGTCGCGGAGGGTCTGCGCGGTGTGCTCGAACTGGGCGGGGTCGTGGGTGGCGACCTCGATCAGGGTTGCGCGGGCGTCGGCGTCGTCCTCGAACTCCAACAGCACCGCTGCCTGGTCCAGGGTCAGCTCGTGCTCGTGGAGAACGGACGTTACGGTCGCGGACTCCGCGACCGCGAGCCCCTTCTTCACCGCGTCGGTCTTGGTGCCGGTGCGCTTGGCGATCGCCGCGGCGGACACGCCCTCGAACGCGAGCTGCGCCCACGCGGCGGTGCGGTCCGCGACCGAAAGCTCGGCGCGCTGGTCGTTCTCGATAATCTGCTGAACGATCCGGTCCGCGGTCGTCTCGTCGCCCTCCACGACGTAGGCCGGGATCGTGGCGACCCCGGCCTCGCGGGCGGCAAGGGTGCGGCGCTGTCCGGCGCGGACAATGACGTTGCCGTGCTCGTCGCGGCGGGCGAGGACCGGGGTGATGACGCCGTTCTCGCGGATCGACGCGATGAAGTCCTTCGTCAGCGGGGCGCTGGTGCGGACGTTCGCCTCGATCACGAGGGCGGTCGGGTCGATGTGCTGAACGGTCCCGGTTCCGGTGGTGATAGTCACGATGGTTTCTCCTTGATCGGTGTGCGACCATGAAGGTGACGAGTCCCGTGGTTCTAGTCCAACTACGGGGCTTTTGTCGTCTTCCTGATCGTTTTTCTTTTCCTCTCCGGCGAGTGAAAACCAATTGAGTGGAGTCGGCGGAGGGACGGCTCTCTCGGGCGAAATAAGGGAGCATGCGACCGCGTCCGAGAGAGACGGCACGCAGCCGACGGAGCGAGATAGGTTGAAACCGCGGAGAGGTGAAGAATCTCAATCAGGTTGTCAACAGTGCCGCAGGCTCCATCAGCCAGCGCCAGCCGGTCTTGCGCCCCCGCTGGTCGAAGTGACGCATAATCTGATGATGACGACGGCCGAGTGGTTCTCGATGGACGAGCTGCCTCCATCCACAAGCTCGTTCACCCGTGCATTCCTGACGCAACTGAGCCTCCGCGCTGCCGCATGGGATACGGACGTGCAGCCGAGCGACACCAGCTTCGACGCTTCCCCCGACACGGTCTGGGCTCGCATCGACGTGCCGGGCCTATCCGGCGGCATGACGGTGCTCTGGGTGGCGTGCACTGAGGATTACCACGGGGTTCCCCTGGTTGAAGGCTCGTGGGGAGACCGATGGCTGGTCGCCGACCACCACGGCGCGGATCCGTCCCGAGACCTCACTGTGTCGGGCGCACCTGCGGCGCCAGAGCTCCTGGCCGACCTCGCCGCTCAATGGTGCGAGCGGCACCTTCGAATGGATGTATTCCGCGAAGAATGGGCGTTCGGGCGATGGACGCATTGGACGGAGCTCGGGCGCCAGTTCCAAGTGCGGGAGAGACGAACTCCGGTCAGGAAGATATTGGAACGAACGAACGGTCGCTCAACGGGACAACACCTTCACTCAAGCCAGAATCTCCCTGAGTAGGCTCCAGTAGTTGACGAAGACCTGTGCGACTAGAGGAGACCGGGGTAGCACCCCGACCTTCCTTGATCGGTGAACTATAGGGGCGGTCATCGCGAAACATCGCCCAGATGACGTCGAGGCGGCGCCGCGCGAGGGCGAGGATGGCCTGCTTGTGCGACTTCCCCTCGGCGCGCTTGCGGTCGTAAATGACTCGCGACTCGGTCTTCTGCTGCACGCTGACCATCGCTGCGAGGTAGCAGGCGCGCAGCAGCCGTCTGTCGTAGCGGCGTGGCCGGTGGTGATTGCTGCTGATCTTGCCCGAGTCACGCGGAGCCGACGCGAGCCCGGCGACGCCGGCCAGTCGGTCGGCGCTGACGTAGACGCTCAGGTCCGCGCCGGCCGACGCGAGGAACTCGGCTGCGAGCAGCGGACCGAAGCCCGGCATCGAGCGCAAGAGCTCGGCGGCACGGCTGGTCTCGACGCGCGTTGCGATGAGCTGGTCTATCTCTGTGATGCGGCTTTCGAGAGCGATGACGTCGAGGGCGAGCCGGCGGGCCAGTTCAGCCGCGATCGCCTGCCCGGGGAGCACGCTCTGCTGGCTCTTCGCGGCAATGACCGCGGTGGCGGCGGTCGCGACCGCGCTCCGGCAGCCTTGCGCTCGAAGCCACCGGGCTAGGCGCGACTCCCCCATCTTCCGGATCGCGTCCGGAGTGGCGTAGCCGGTAAGTAAGAGGAGTGAGGCGCGGCTGGCGGAGTAGTTGAAGGCACGCTCGAGCGCGGGAAAGTACTCGAGCAGGTGCCCGCGGAGCCGATTGATGGCCCTCGTCCGGTCGCAGACGAGGTCCTTCCGGTGCGCGGTCAGCGCGCGCAGCTCGATGCGAGTCTCATCCGCGACGGTCAGTAGTTGCAGGTCCCGGCGCATGCGCGCCTGGTCGGCGATGATCGCCGCGTCCTTCGCGTCGGTCTTCCCGTCGCCGCGGTACGCCTTCGCGGCGTGGTGCACGGCGTGACCGGGGATGTAGACGACCGGCAGGTCGTGGGCGGCGAGGAGCCCGAGGATCAGTGCCGCTCCCCCACTGCTGAGGTCGATCGCCCATAGGCACTCGTCGTCGCCGGCGAGATCCGTGACCGTAGCGATCAGCTCGAGCAGCGCCGCCTCATCGTTGGCGACGCGAGTGGAATGGAGCTTGGCGCCGTCGGCGTCGATGACGACGCAGTGATGGTGCCCCTTCCCCGCATCGATCCCGGCCCAGATCTGCGGCATGGCCGCTCCCTTCACTTCCCTCGTGTGGTAGTGATGGTCACGCCGACTTTTCCTTACGCAGCGATCTATCGCTTCTCTCAATTAGCGGTCGAACCATCGGGTGGACGGCGGGCGGCCATTCTTCACGAGCCGTCACAGCGGCGAAAACAGCTGAGCCATGTCCGCCGTCCTCGGACGATCGACACACTACGACTGCGCCGGAACCGCCCGAGCAACGAGGTAAGGAAAACGGGTAATCCGGCCGCGTAGCGGCTCCCGCCGGCGGTGCTCCGTCACCGCTGCGCGAGCGCAGCTCGCGCCCCCGAACGGGGAAACGGGTGTGGCCTTCGCCGTCTACGCGACCGAGACTGCGGGCTGTGGCACTGTGTGCAGATGATGATGTGGCGTGAAACGGCGTCAGCCGAAGCGCAAGAGGATCTCGACGGCCTGCTCGACCTGACGATGACCCGCGCAGTCGAAGCTCTCGGAAAGCGCGGTGAGCTCGGCCCGTTCTCCGCCTCGATCGACACCGACGGGCGCAGCGTTCTGAGCATGGTGGAGCCGGCGCCAGGACAAGGGAACAACTCGTCCCAGGCGGACCTCGACGAGCTCCGGCGTGCGAGCAGAGAGAACCGGCAGTCGTTACGGGCGGTCGCGTACGTCAGCGTGGTCACGATCAGCGGGAGTGGTGACGCCATCCGAGTCGAGTCAGAACATCGGGAAGGCATCGCGCTGGTGGTCCTGGTTCCCTACACCCGACTTCGTCTCCGCAAGCAACTGAAGCTCGGCGAGATGCGCCTGCAAGCCGGCGTAGCCGACATCTGGGCGCCAAAGGTCTGACTTCCTCGCGACCGATGACCACGCATGACCGCGTGTCCCACGAGGAACGCGATGCCGAGCGCGAACCAGGCCAGTAACCAGACGAGCAAAGGACCTGCCGCGTAGCGGCTCCCGCCGGCGGTGCTCCGTCACCGCTGCGCGTGCGGAGCTCGCGCCCCGCCTCCGGCGGGACACCGGGGAGCGCGAGGGGGTCACCCCTCGTGGCCGGCCCGAAGGCCGGCCCCTCCCCCGCACTACTCGGCGGGCGTCAGGAACGCGATCAGCGCGGCGGCCTCGGCGGTGCCGTCGTCGTAGACAGTCATCCCGCCGGGTCCGCACTCCCCCGGCAGTCCGAGCGTGTTGCGGGTGTGCGCGAGGATCTCCGCGTCGGTCGCGGTGGTGTTCTCCGGGTCCTCGTCGCGGCTGATCGCGAGGATGAGCGCGAGCTGTTCGGCCGTGGCGCGGCCGGTGTCGGTGCGGGTCATGGTGTGGTCCTCTCAGCGGTTCAGGAACGGGGCGACGCGGCGGATCGCTGCGCGGCGGGCGTAAGTGATGCAGTGGCGGAACGAACCGCTGGTGATGCCGTGCAGCTGGTCGGAGTGCCACGCTTCCCAGACCCCGGACTTACGGCGGGTGACGTGCACCGAGGGCGTCGTCTTGGGGTCGGTGCCCACGACGCGGACGTCAACCGCGCGGGTTTTCGCGAGCGTGAGGTAGGTCTTCGCGGTGGTCTGCAAGTCGGTGGCGGTCTGCACGGTGTGGGTGCTCCCTCTGACTGATCGTTTTTCTTTGCCTCTCCGGCGGGGAAAACCGTTTGAGTGGAGGCGGCGCAGTGACACCGAGAGCGGGCGAAATAAGCCCGCAGGGCGCGTCCGCTCTCGGTGGCACGGAGCCGGTGGAGCGAAATAGGTTGAAACCGCGGAGAGGTGAAGAAAACGGGTGGAACGGGCCCGCATCGCGGCCTCCCCTTGGCGGCGCTCCGTCGCCGCTGCGCGAGTGCAGCTCGCGCCCCGGAACAGGACACGGGGAGCGTGAGGGGACCACCCCTCACGGATAGGCGAAGATCCCGCTCCTCGCGCCTGACACGCCTCGGCAACGCGCCTCGGCGGGTAGACGCGTGCCATCCCTACGCTGTCGGAGGTACCTCGTATTGTGGTGGCGTGAACAAAGCCAGCGTGAAAACGAGTGCCGCTGAGGCTGGTCGCGCCCAGTTCGCACGAGTCCGCCTCATTAACGAAGAGCTCGACAAACTCGGTGCCGATGCGGCAGAGCGGACCGCGAGCGTGATCGGGAAAGCGTCGTTTCTTGCTGTCTCTGCTGGCGTTCTCATCGCAGCATCAACGGCGCAAGTGTGGAGGGTCGCAGCAACTTTCGGCGTGCTTGCCCTCGCTCTGGCGTGCGTTTCGCTCACCTGCGCAGCTGTCGCCGTGCGCCCCGGCAAGAGGCGCGGCATCGAAGCACAACGTCTAGTCGATCGCTACATCGACTCCACCCAGTCAGCTTCACAAGTTGAACAACAGATGGTGCGGGACAAGGCCACGGTGTTGCGTGCACGCGAGACCGACCTCCGCGCTCGAGCGACATGGGTGTGGGTCGGTTTCGCGGCGCTCGCTCTTGCCGCGGCTGCACTGACGCTTGTATTTGCAGCAGAGACCCTTTGGAGCTGAAATGCCACGACCTGACTACGACGACAGCACTGCCGGTTCGGGCGACTCGGACGATGACGAGATGGGCACGAACCTCAGCGCCCTCTACGGCACCGGTGACGACACCCTTGGCCACCTCACCCACGGTGATGACGCAAACTTCAACTCATCCATCGGCATCTTTACGGAAGGCAAAAATGGCCCGGCCTGATTACGAAGAGGCTCGACCCGCTCCCGGCGGAAACGAGAGTTCCGCCGGCCCGAGTGACGGAAACGTCGGTTGGCATCAGAACGGGCTCCCGGACGACTAAATCGAACGACGCGGTCGCTAAATCCCGTAGCGCAAGCACGGCACTCAACCTCTGTCAGCCGGCTGCGTGTGCGACGCTACGGCGCAGTGCGCGCTGAGTAGGGGTGGTGACGACGGCGGTTGCGCAGGTGAGGTTGGGGCTGATCGCATTGGTCTCGAGTACACAGCCGGTGCGGCGGTTCTCGCCCTCCCTCCAGGGGACGGCGCGCTCGAGCCGAGGGCGCCTTCAATGCCGGGAACCTACGACCGACCGGGATGCACCGAATCTCGGCCACGAACCTCGGCTGCGACCGCCACGAGGCGTCTTCGGATTGTCGCGACTACCGCTGAGTCCAACCCTCAGCTCTAAAGAGATCTCAACGACAGAGAGGGACCGCACCGATCGGCATGGTCCCTCTCTGCCCACTACGCGCCTAGCGGCGCTTGCCGGCCCCGTTATTGGTGGCATCCACGTACACGTAGCGGTCGCCCGCGTGGGGGGTGGGCGGCAGCGGATTGTTCTGAATGCTGGTGCGCTCGGCACCTCCGCGGTCACCTCCGCGCGGTCCGACGATCCGGTACTGGCCGCTTCCGGGAGCGGGGGAGCCGGGGGTGAGCAGATTGGCCACGAGAGGCCTCCTTTCACGCACGGCTCCCAGCACTGGTCGGCGTGGACAGTTGACCACACCCACCAGGGCCGGGTTAAGATCAGGACGATTCTCTGGCCGAAAATCCGTTCTGACCCCTGCAGCCGCTGACTTGTACTGTCAGCGTTCGCTGACAGGGGTCTTTGCGTGTACGAGCCTCAGCGTACAGCTCTGATCGGTTTCTCGCTCGGTTCTGCAGCGATTTGAAGCGCCTAAGTTGACTCTCTGGTCATTCCGGTCGGCCGGTGGATCAAATAAGCGTCCTGGGGGCCACTGGGGGCCGCTGTGGTCGGGTTTACCCCCTTACTGTGAGCGTCCGCACTGTCCCGGCGGAGGGGATCGTACGTCAGGGCCGCCGATTTTCGATCCAGCCCGATTAGCTTCTCGCCCCCGATCGAATTTTTGTTCTTCCTGGGTTTCGGTTGAGTCTGGGGCGAAAGGAGCGGCTGCGTCTGCGGTCAAGTTCTCGACCGGTGAAGTGCGGCCGCACCCTGAGCGCGGCGCGGTAGTGACGACGGCGGTCGCCGGGTGGGATTGGGCCTGATTGCATCGGCCTCGAGTACGCGACCGGCGCGGCGGTTCCCTTCCTCGCCCCCAGGAGACGGTGCGCTCGTAGCCGACGACAATCACGGCGTCTTCCCGGTGGAGGGAGGCGACGACGTGCTCGCCCAGCTCGAACTTCGCATCCACGTAGTGCGCAGTGATTCCGGAGGATCACGTCATCCTCTACGTGCTCCGTATCGCGGACGGCTCGGATTAGGGGCTCAGGCCGTCCCGGCGAGGAGTGCGACGGCCGCTGCGGAGAAGAGAACAACTGCCGCCAGAAGAGCGCCGCGGGTCCGGGCGCGCTTGTCCACCGCGACCTTTGACACCTGCGCGGAGTGGAGCTCGGAGTCGCGATGAAGCGGCACGACACCGGCGACGACGAACGCGGCGCCCGTCACGGCCAGCAGCAGAGCGATCCCGTCCCACATGCCGACCAACTTACTCAGCCGCGGGGGCGGCGCTGCGGCGGGGTGCGCGCTGGGTGGTGGTGGTGGTGGTGACGACGGGGGCGGTCGGGCGGAGGTTGGGGCCGATGGCGTCGGCTTCGAGGACGCGGCCGGTGCGGCGGTTCTCGCCTCCGCCCCAGGCGACGGTGCGCTCGTAGCCGACGACGATCACGGCGTCTCCCTTGTGGAGGGAGGCGAGCACGTGCTCGCCGAGTTCGAACGTCGCTTTCACGTAGCGCGTGGTCGGGTTGCGGATGCACATCGCGAGAAGACAGGCACGACGGAGGCATCTTTTCGAATCCGTCCCAAACGGAGGCGCTGCGTCGAAACGGAGGCTGCAGGCAAGAGCCTCGAAGTCCGGTACTAACAGACCGACAGATTTCCGAATCTCTACTTCCGAGCCGCCAGCAATCAGTCAGGTCGACGAACCGGTCGTCAGGCCGCCCCCTACGCGCACCAGTCGCGCGACCGCCCGTTGACGCTGCGCGCGGTGTCGCCGGTGCCGAGGTCGACGAGCACGGTCGAGGTCGCGCTGAAGCCCGGCTCGCCCGGGTAGTCGTCCGGCCGGCCCTCGACCGAGACGGTCTCGACCGCGAGGTACTGCCCGTTCGGCGAGAGGCAGACGCCGCGGATGCGCCCCGTCGGCGAGGTGCGGAACACCTCCGAGGTGCCGGACGCGTCGACGCGGACGACGGAGTACTGGGTCGTCCCCGTCTCCGGCGCGTACTCGGCCTCGAGCTCGACGTAGCTCCCGGAGTCGAGGAGCAGGATCTGCACGGGCGACGCGGTCGCGCTCACGTCAGCCGGCGGGAGGGCGAGCGTCTCGACCGAGCCGTCGGCCAGGTCGATCAGCGAGCCCGACTCCGGATCGGCGACCACGAGCCGGTTCGCGCCGGGCACGAATCCGCGCAGCTCCGCGTGCTGCCCGAGCGGGCTGATCGAGCCGGGCGTCAGCAGGTCGAGCAGGAGCACCGTGTCGTCAATCGAGTGGGTGACGACCGAGGTGGTGCCGGGCACGAACGTCCAGTCGCGCGCCCGCAGCGGCCCGCCGTCGATCCCGACCACGGGGACCGCCTCGGCCTTCTGGTCGGTGAGGTCGTAGGAGTAGAGGGCGCGGTCGAGCGGGCCCGACGGCGCCTGCCCGGTGAAGGTCCAGCCGAGCACGCCCTTCTCGGGCGAGGAGTGCAGCTCGCGCACGGTCCCGGGGCCGGGAAGCGGGATCACGCCCTCGGAGCCGGTGTCGAGCGTGACCGTGCGGAGGAGGTTCGTGTCGTCCGGCTCGATGGTCACGACGACCAGCACCGGGCCGACGACGGCGTAGTCCTGGATCCGGTCGGCCGTGACGAGGACCCGGGCGTCGCCTCCGGAGAGCGGGCGGACGCGGACGGCGTCGGGCTGCGAGGGGTCGTCGGCGGTGCGGTCGAGCGTGAAGAGGTCGGGGTCCTTCGTGGTGAAGGAGGCGGAGACGTCGGCGGCCGAGCCGGTCGCGGCGCTGCGGGCGTCGTCGATCCCGATCTCGTAGCGGGTGGCGTAGCGGAGGGTGTCGGTGAACGTGACGGTGAGCACGCCGCCGTCGAGCTCGGCGGTGTGCGGGGCGTCCGGAGCGACGCGGACGCGGTCGAGTGCGTCGGGCTCGAGAGCCTGGTCGAGGTGCAGGCGGGCTCGGGAGCCGTCGCGCTCGACCACGCCGTCGGTGCTGACCTCGAGGGAGGCGACCCGGGGCCCCTTCGCGACGGTGGCGGCGGTCAGGCCTCCGACCGCGAGGACGAGCACCGCGACGACCGCCCAGAACAGGCGGGGGAAGCGGGAGGCGCCTGCGGAGTCGAGGCCGGGAGCCCGCCGCGCGCCGCCTTCGGACCGTCGCCCGCTCTGCGCCGACGTGCCGCCGCCGGGAGACGCGCCGGACTCGGGAGACGCGCCGGGCTCCGGAGACGCGCCGCGCTCAGTAGACATACGGCATCGCCGGCTCGTCGATCGGAGTGAGCGCCTCCGGCTCCAGCACGACCGCCTCGGCGCTGGTGACGCTCGGGTTCGCGCCGAAGCCGCCGCTCGCCTCCAGCCACTGCCCCTCCGACCAGGTGTCGGCCCAGCCGGCCTGGTAGACCGGCACGCCCACCGGCTGCGCGTCCACCGCGCAGCAGGTGACGACGAAGCGGGCGATGTAGAAGACGTTCTCGGGGTCGGAGGCGTCGGGGGTCACGAATCCGCTCACCGTCGCCGTGCGGCCGGCGAGGAACTGCTCGCTCGCGCCCTGGCGCAGCAGGGTCGCCCAGTCGCGCACGCTGAACGAGGCCGTGTCGCCGGTGGGCGCCGCGGCGGTCACGGAGGCGTCGACGGCGCTCGTGTTGACCTCGCGCTGCGTCGCGGTCGAGGCGGTGAGGGCGGCCGGCGGGAGCACGAGCAGGGCGACGGCGGCGGAGGCGATCACCGCGACTCCGGCCGCGACCGCGACCACCCGGCGCCAGGGGCGGGCGGGCGCGGGGGCGTGGAGGTGCTCGACGTCGTCCTCGTGCTCGTGGGCGTCCTCCTCCGCTCCCGGCACGACCGCGAACGCCGCGATCAGCAGCACTCCGGCGATCACGGCGAGCACCACCGAGAACTCGAAGTAGCGGGGGTGGATGTAGAGGCCGAGCCGGCCGGTCGCCGCGAGCCACAGGGTCGAGACGACGCCGATCAGGCTGAGGACGACGCCCTTCCAGCGGGCGAGGAGGCGCTCAGAGCGCATAGTTCACCGCCAGTCCCAGCACGGCGGCGGCGAGGGCGACCAGCACGGTGACGCGCACCAACGTCGCGGCCGAGAACGTGGTGCGCAGCAGCGCGAGCATCTTGACGTCGATCATCGGGCCGAAGACGAGGAACGCGATGATGCCTCCCGGCAGGAACGTGGAGCCGAACGAGAGCACGAAGAACGCGTCGACGTTCGAGCAGATCGAGATGACGAACGCGAGGACCATCAGCGCCAGCACCGACCAGAGCGGGTCGCCGCCGAGAGTGGTCAGCACGTCGCGCGAGACGCCGACCTGGATCAGCCCCGCGAGGGCGGCGCCGACGAACAGCGCCGGCATCATCGCCCCGGTCTCCTCGGCGAACAGCAGCACGCTGCGCCGGGAGCGGTCGCGGAGGGAGCGGGAGGGCCGCTCGCCCGCCTCGCAGGCAGCGCGGAAGCGGTCGGTGAGCAGGCTCATCGGCTCGGAGTGGCGGCTGAAGATCCAGCCGACGAGGTTCGCGATCACGAAGCCGCCGACGATGCGCCAGACGAGGATCCCGTCGGCCCAGCCGAAGGCCTGGTAGGTCGTGACGATGGTGATCGGATTCACGATCGGCGCGGCCAGGAGGAACGTCATCGACTCCGACACCGAGAGGCCCTTGACGATCAGCCCGCGCGCGAGCGGCACGTTGCCGCACTCGCAGACCGGGAGGAGCACGCCGAGCAGCGAGATCACGAGCCGCCGCGGGAGCGCCCGCTTGGGCAGGATCCTCAGCAGCACGGCCTCGGGCACCCACAGCTGCACCGCGATCGAGAGGACGATGCCGAGGAACACGAACGGCAGCGACTCGATGACGACGCTGATCGAGAGGGTGAGGAAGTCGCGCACCGCGTCCGAGAGGGCGTCGCCCGCCGCGTCCGGGGCGAGCAGGCGCGTCGCCACGAGGACGGCGACCAGGGCGAGCCCGAGGAGCGGCCCGCGCCGCGACCGCCGGGCGCCCGGGGACGCGCGGGTCGGGGCGGCGAGCGCGGATTCGGGGGACATCCCGACCCATCGTAGGCGGGGGCCCTGCGCGGGCCGGCGCGGGGCGCGGCTGCGACGTACCCGGCGAGTGTGAGCCCGACCCCGCGAGGTCCGGCTGCCCGCGAGTGTCCGATGGTCGTCGCACTCGCGCTCGAGTGCGACGGCTTCTGGACACTCGGTGCGAGGGCGCGCGCCGAGGGTCGAGGGAGGCGGTCGCGGCACTCGCGGAGAAGCCCTCCGGGTGCAGGATGAGCGCATGCCCGCCTCCCCCGCGCACCCCCTCCGCGTGCGGATGCAGCCGCGCGCGATCGACGAGGCTCACCGCGTCTCGAGTCCGCTCGAGCTGCTCGTCGACCTGACCTTCGTCGTCGCGATCGCGCAGATCGCCCGGCAGCTCGCCCACGCGACCGAGGAGGGGCACCTCGCCGAGGGGCTCCTCCCCTTCGGCATGGTGTTCTTCGCGATCTGGTGGGCGTGGATGAACTTCACCTGGTTCGCGTCCGGGTACGACACCGACGACGTGCCCTACCGGCTGCTGACCCTCGCCCAGATGGGCGGCGTCCTCGTGCTCGCGGCGGGAGTGCCGGCCGGCTTCGAGGAGGGCGACTACCGGGCGATCACCATCGGCTACGCGATCATGCGGTTCGCGCTGGTGAGCCAGTGGATCCGCGTCGCCGTGTCCACTCCGGAGCACCGTACCTCCGCCGTGCGCAACGCCGTCGGCTTCTCGATCGTGCAGGTCGGCTGGCTGCTGCGGCTGCTCCTGCCCGAGGAGGTCGGGGTGGTGAGCTTCCTGCTCCTGGTCGTCTGCGAGCTGGCGGTGCCCCTCTGGGCGCAGCGGGCGGGGGACGCGAACTGGCATCCGCACCACGTCGCCGAGCGGTACGGGCTGTTCACGATCATCCTGCTCGGCGAGGGCGTCCTCGCGGCGGTGATGGGCGTGCAGCGGGCGGTGACGGAGGCGGGCGTCAGCGCCTCGCTCGTGCTGGTCGCGGCCTGCGGGCTGGTGATCGTGTTCGCGCTGTGGTGGCTGTCGTTCTCGCATCCCTCCGGCGAGCTGCTGGAGCGGCGGCGCGGCCTCTCCTACCGCTGGGGCTACGCGCACTTCGCGGCGTTCGCGGCCCTCGCGGCGCTGGGATCCGGGCTGGAGGCGGCCGTCGCCGCGACCGCGGGCCACCTCGAGGCGTCCGACACGGTGATCGGCGCAGCCGTCGCGGTGCCGGTCGCGGTCTTCGTCCTGACCCTGTGGGCGGTGCACGCGCCGCTCGGCGAGCACCAGCCGATGCCCGCGCGCCTGGCGCTCCCCGGTGTCGCGCTGGCGCTCGCGACTCCGCTCGTGGCGGGGGTGCTCGGCGTGGGCGGTGTGCTGGTCGCGCTGGCCGCGGTCTCGGCGGGGCTGGTCGCCGCGGTGGTGGGGCGCGGGCGCACCGCGGAGTGACGGGGTCGGCGGGCGAGGCGCGTCGCCGTCGCGAGAGGCGCGTCCGTCACCTCGAGACACCGCCCTCGTCGGCGAGACGCCGGCCTGGCGGCGGTGTCCCGGCGGGAGCGGAACGCCTCGACGAGCGCACCGCGGCGGCGGCTACCCCCGGCGCGGCAGTGGCTCCGGGCCGAGACTCCGGCCTGGCGGCGGTGTCCCGGCGGGAGCGGAACGCCTCGACGAGCGCACCGCGGCGGCGGCTACGCCCGGCGCGGCAGTGGCTCCGGGCGGCGGGGCACCCAGCAGCGGACGCGCGAGCGGTAGCGCTCGAAGTCGGCTCCGAAGCGGGCGGCGAGGTCCGCCTCCTCCAGCGGGCGCACGGCCTGGTTCCAGACGACGGCGCCGAGGAGCGCGTACAGCACGACCAGCCACGATGAGAGCAGCATCCCGACCGCCGCTCCCTGCACGATGCCGGCGACCGCCATCGGGTTGCGGACCCAGCGGTAGGGGCCGGCGATCACCAGCCGGTTGGTCATCGCGATCGGCAGCGGCGTGCCGTCGCCGAGGAGCGACATCGTGAGCCCCGACCAGATCCCGAGCGCGCTCGCCGCGACCAGCAGCAGGACGCCGACGCCGACGACCGCGGGCGGCGCCGCTCCGAGGCCCACGCCCCAGCGCGACTCCAGCCCAGCGATCACCAGCGGGACGACGACCAGCGCGCCTCCCCAGAACACCACGATCTGCCCGAGGGTCGCGGCGAGGTGCGATCCGGGCCGGCGGCCGGCGGTCGCGACGCGGAAGGTGAAGGGACCGGAGGCGATCCAGCGCGTGGGCACCCGGCCGAGCAGGAGCAGGCACGCCGCGACGACGGAGCCGCCCGCCGCGGCGAGCATCGCGACGACGCCCCAGCCCGCCTCCCCCGTCAGGGTGGCCCAGACGGCCAGGGCGACCGCGACGAGGAGCGTCCAGGCCGTCGCGGTGACGGCCGCCCAGCGGATGCCGGCGGCGGCGAGAGCGGAGGTGCCGACGAACAGCGGGAGGTCGAGAGCCGCGACAGGGACGGGATCGAGGCTGCCGAGCGTCGCGATCCGCACCGCGGGGACGAGCGCCACGGCGACCCACCAGGCCGCGCCGCCGAGGGCCTGCACGGCGAAGTAGAGGCGTCCCCAGGGCATGGCTGCACGGTACTTCATAGCTGAACCCAAGGAACGACCCAGGGCGTTGACGGGCTCGGCGCCCTAGGCTCGGAACCAGTTCCCGCCGCCTCCACGAGAAGCGGCCCACCACGACGCCAAGGACGACGCCGATGAACCGCACGACCGTGATCACCGCACTCGCCTGCGGGCTCCTCCTCACCGCCGCCGCAGCCACTCCCGCTGTCGCCGCGACCTCGGACACCGCCGGGGACTCCACCCGCTCCGTCGACGAGTTCGGCGTTCTCGCCGCGACCGACGGCGACACGCTGCTGATCAACGGGCGCGCCTTCCTCCTCGAGTAGGTCCTCCCCGCCGGGCACGGCCGCGAGGACGCCACTCGCGGCGCCGGCCTCCTGATCCGCCGCTGCGTCGACGTCGACGCCACCCCGGCCGTGTTCCTGGGGGCCGTCATCCAGACCGCCGACGCCGACGACGCCGACATGCTGTCCGCGCTCCCGTCGGTCGTCATCGAGGCCGCCGCCCCCGTTCGCCGAAGCCCGCGCCCCGACGGCCGGTGGGCGAAGCCTCGCCTCGGGCGACCCCGGATCGTCATCCACCCCCACTAGGGTGACGCTACTCATGCCCGGTCCTCCGGCCGTGGACCGGATCCGACACGGATCCCGCGAGGGGTGCCGCCCGGCAGTCGTCTCGCCCGTTCGCGGACCGCCCTCCCCGGGAAGGCTCCGCGTCCCCGCGGCTGGAGTCAGCATGGAGTCCCCCTTCCCCCTCGCGCACCGGCGATCCGGCACCACCGTCGGACTGCTGTCGACCTTCCCGCCCACGCGGTGCGGGCTCGCGACCTTCACCGAGGCCCTCGGCGGAGCACTGGCCGACGAGCACGGCGCCGGCATCCGCACCGTCCGCGTGATGGACGAGCTCGCCGTGCCCGGATCGACGCCCGGCACGAGCGTCATGGCCGAGCTCGTCGCGGGCGACCAGGCGAGCACCGCCCGCGCGGCCGCCGAGCTCGACTCCTGCGACGTCGCGATCATCCAGCACGAGTACGGCATCTACGGCGGACCCGACGGCGACGAGGTGATCGCCCTGATGGAGCGGCTGGCCGTGCCCGTGATCGTGGTCCTGCACACGGTGCTGGAGACGCCGACCCCCTCGCAGCGCCTCGTGCTGGAGCGGGTCGCCTCCCTCGCCGACGCGGTCGTGGTGATGACGGCCGTCGCGGCCGAGATCCTCGAGCGCCGCTACGACGTGGACGCCTCGCGCGTCGTCGTCATCGCGCACGGCGTCCCCGTCTGGAACGCGGCCGCCCGCTCCACCGCCGCCGCGGATCCGCAGATCATCACCTGGGGTCTGATCGGCCCGGGCAAGGGCATCGAGTGGGGGATCCGCGCGATGGCCGACCTGCGCGACGCCGGCGTCTCCGCCCACTACACCGTCTACGGGCAGACGCACCCCAAGGTCGTCGCGCACGCCGACGAGGCCTACCGGGAGTCGCTGGCCGACCTGATCGCCGAGCTGCGGCTCGAGGACCGGGTCGTGCTCGACGGCCGCTACCTCGATCCCTCGCAGCTCGCCGCGGCGGTCGCCGAGGCCGACGCCGTCCTGCTGCCCTACGACTCCCGCAACCAGGTCACCTCCGGAGTGCTCGTCGAGGCGCTGGCCGCCGGACGACGGGTGGTCGCGACGGAGTTCCCCCACGCTCTCGAGCTGCTCGGGAACGGCCGCGGCCGCACGGTCGCGCACGAGGACCCCGCCGCGATGGCCGCGGCGCTGCGCGAGGTGCTCGCCGACTCCGCCCCCGCAGCCGCTCCGGCCGCCCTCTCCTGGCCCGCGGCCGCCGGCCTCTACCTCGATCTCGTCGAGCGCCTCCGCATCGAGCACGCGGCGTGACCGCGGGGCCCGCCCTCGCGACAGCACTCCCCTACGAGCACCTCGACGCCCTCACCGACGAGCGCGGGCTGCACGAGCACGCGCTGCTCGACGCGCCCCGTCCCGAGCACGGCTACTGCGTCGACGACGTCTCGCGCGCCCTGATCGTGGTGGCGCAGGAGCCGGAGCAGACGTTCCGGACCCGACGCCTCACGGAGCAGTACCTCCGCTTCCTCGAGGCGGCCGCGGAGCCGGACGGCACCGTGCACAACCGGCTGTCGCCCGACGGCGAGTGGGCCGACGCCTCCTCGCTCGGAGACTGGTGGGGCCGCAGCGTCTGGGCGGCCGGGGTCGTCGCCGCGCACGCCGAGCTGCCGCTGACCCGCCGCCGCGCGATGCGGCTCTTCCTCCACCTCGCGGAGGAGCGCTCGCCGGACCTGCGCGCCATGACGTTCGCGGTGCTCGGCGCGGTCGAGGTCGTCGCCGTCCGCCCGCACTCGCTGGTCGCGGTCCAGCTGCTGCACGACGCCGCGCCGATGCTCCTCTCCTGCACGGATCAGGCCTGGCCCTGGCCGGAGGCGCGCCTGCGCTACGCCAACGGCTGCGTCCCCGAGGCTCTCCTGGCGGCCGGCGAGGCGCTGCAGGATCCGCCGCTGCTCGCGCGCGGTTTCGCCGCCCTCGCCTTCCTGCTGGGCCTCGAATCGCGCGACGGCCGCCTCTCGGTGACGGGCGTGGCCGGCCGCGGGCCGGAGGAGCTCGGAGTGCTCTTCGACCAGCAGCCGATCGAGGTCGCCGCCATCGCCGCCGCGTGCGCCCGCGCCCTGACGCTCGACGAGGATCCGCTCTGGCGCGAGGGCCTCGCCTCCTGCTGGGCCTGGTTCCACGGGGTCAACGACTCCGCGACCGTGATGGTCGATCCGCTCTCCGGCGCCGGGTACGACGGCCTGGAGCCTCAGGGGCGCAACGAGAACCGGGGCGCGGAGTCGACGATCGCCGCCCTGCACACCTCGCTCGTCGTGCGGCGGGCCGGCCTGCAGCCGACTCGGCCGAGCGTCCCGGCGGCCCCCGCGGCCGTCGCCGCCCGATGACCGCAGGACCCGGGGACCCGGCGGCCGGGCTGCGGATCGCGATGCTCGCGCCGATCGCATGGCGCACGCCGCCGCGCCACTACGGGCCGTGGGAGCAGGTCGCGAGCCTCCTGACCGAGGGCCTGGTCCGCCGAGGAGTCGACGTGACGCTCTTCGCGACCGGCGACTCCGTGACGACGGCCGCGCTCGAGTCGGTCGCTCCGACGGGCTACGCCGAGTCGGGCCGCGACGGCCGCGTCTGGGAGGCGCTGCACATCGCGGCGGTCCTCGACCGCGCCGGCGAGTTCGACCTGGTGCACAACCACCTCGACTGGCTGCCGCTCGCCCTCGCGGCGCAGTGGCCCGTGCTACTCGTGACGACGGTGCACGGCTTCTCGGGGCCCGAGATCCTGCCCGCCTACCGCGAGGCGCTGCGGCACCCGCGCACCGCGCACCTGGTGTCGATCTCGGACAGCGACCGCTCCCCCGAGCTCGACTACGCGGCGACGGTGCACCACGGGATCGACGTGGACGGCTTCCCCGCCGGATCCGGAGGAGAGGACCTCGTGATCCTCGGCCGGATCCACCCCGACAAGGGCACGGCGGAGGCGATCCGGATCGCCGCCGCGGCCGGGCGCCGCCTCCTCATCTGCGGCATCGTGCAGGACGAGCGCTACTGGCGCGAGGAGGTCGAGCCGCTCGTCGATGGGACGCGCGTCGTCTACCGCGGCTCGGTCGGGCCGGAGGAGCGTGCCCTCGTGCTCGGCGGGGCGCTCGCGCTCCTGCATCCGATCGGCTTCGACGAGCCGTTCGGCCTCTCCGTCGTCGAGGCGATGGCGTGCGGGACGCCGGTGATCGCGTACCGCCGCGGATCCATGGCCGAGATCATCGACGAGGGCGTCACCGGGTACGCGGTGGGCTCCGCGGCGGAGGCGGTCGCCGCGGTTGAACGGGTCGGACTCCTCGACCGCGCGGCCGTGCGGGCGACCGCGCGCCGCCGCTTCGCCGTGGACCGGATGGTCGACGAGTACCTGGCGGTGTACGCGGGAGTGCTCGGGCGCTGACGCCGGCGCGGTCGCGGTGGCGACCGGCCTCGCGTCGGGCTCGGATGCGCGGGGTCGGCGTCAGACGACGCGGCCGTCTCGGAGGGTGAGGACCAGGTCCGCTCGATCGGCGAGGGCCGGGTCGTGGGTCGCGACGACGGCGGCCGTGGGACCCGAGCGGACGGCGGTGGCGAGCAGATCGATCACGCGGGCCGCGGTGGCACTGTCGAGCTGGGCGGTCGGCTCGTCGGCGACGAGCAGCCGCGGGCGGCCGACGAGCGCCCGGGCGATCGCGACGCGCTGGCGCTGCCCGCCGGAGAGCTGGTCGGGGCGCTGATCGCCGTGCTCGTCGAGCGCCACGGCGGCGAGCGCCGCGGTGACCCGCTCGTCCCGCTCGGACGGGTCGGTGTCGACCAGGCGCAGCGGCATCTCGACGTTCTCGCGCGCCGTCAGGTCCTCGAGCAGCGCGAAGTCCTGGAAGACGATGCCGAGACCGCCGCGCCGCAGCTCCGAGAGCCGCCGCTCGTCGAGGTCCGCGACGGCGGCGCCGTCGACGAGCACCCGTCCGCTCGTGGGCCGGTCCACCGTGGCGAGCATCGACAGGAGCGTGGTCTTGCCCGCTCCGGACGCGCCGCGCACCACGACCAGCTCCCCCGCGGCGACCGAGAGCGAGACTCCCGCGCAGCCGACGGCGTCGCCCGCCGGAGTCCGGAAGACGCGGTGGAGGTCGACGGCCTCGAGGACGGCGGTCACGACGCGTCCTCCGCGGGGAGGGAGTGCCGACCGCGGCGCCGCGGCGATTCGGTAGGCCGGGGCGGGTCGGCGGGCAGGAGCGGATCGGCGGGCCGCGATCGCGGTGGCCCTCGTGAACGAGCCGGACGTGCTGCTCACCGACGAGCCGACCGGGGAGCTCGACGAGGCCGCGACGGTCGACGTGCT
>NZ_PSVE01000033.1:0-28895 GCF_002931775.1 Rathayibacter sp. AY1F4 | reverse complement strand
TTGGCGGCCACCTCGATGTTCTTGATCAGCTTGGCGAAGGACTTCGCGCGGCGCGAGTCCTTGATCGCCTTCTGGTGCTTGGTCGCGTCCGCCTAGCGCGATCCGCTGGGACGCGGATCGTGCGTTCGGCGGTGCGGGGGCGCGCCGAGAGGGCGGCTCGTCTCCGGCGAGGAGGGTGTGGAAGGCTCGGTGCTCGGGCCGAGACGGGCGCGGACCGGCTCTCGAATAGACTGGCCCCTGCCATCAGCGGCGCCCTCGGGGGCCGCACGCAACGAGATTTCCGAGGGAGCACCGTGTCCGGGCATTCCAAGTGGGCCACGACCAAGCACCAGAAGGCGATCAAGGACTCGCGCCGCGCGAAGTCCTTCGCCAAGCTGATCAAGAACATCGAGGTGGCCGCCAAGATCGGCGGCGCCGACCTCTCCGGCAACCCGACGCTCGTCGACGCCGTGCAGAAGGCGAAGAAGACCTCGGTGCCGAACGACAACATCGACCGCGCGATCAAGCGCGGTGCCGGCCTCACCGGCGAGGTCATCGACTACACGACGATCATGTACGAGGCCTACGGCCCCAACGGCATCGCCCTGCTCGTCGAGTGCCTCACCGACAACAAGAACCGCGCCGCGGCGGACGTCCGCACAGCGATGACCCGCAACGGCGGCACCATGGCCGACCCGGGCAGCGTCGCCTACAACTTCGCGCGCAAGGGCGTCATCTCCGTTCCCCACGGAGAGAGCGTCACCGAGGACGACGTGCTCGGCGCGGTCCTCGACTTCGGCGTCGACGACGTGCTCGACCACGGCGAGAGCTTCGAGGTCCGCGTCGAGCCGAGCGAGCTCGTCCCGGCCCGCTCGGCCCTGCAGGAGGCGGGCATCGACTACGACTCCGCCGACATCGAGTTCGTCGCCTCCCTCCAGGTCGAGGCCGACGCCGAGACGGCCCGCAAGGTCTTCCGCCTGATCGACGCGCTCGAGGACTCGGACGACGTGCAGAACGTCTACACCAACCTCGACATCACGGCCGAGGTGCGCGCCGAGCTCGAGAACGAGGAGTGACGCGGTGAGCCCGGCCCGATCCCGGAGGGCGGCCTGATGCGCGTCCTCGGGATCGACCCCGGGCTCACCCGCTGCGGCGTCGGCATCGTCGACGTCTCGCACGACCGCCGCGCGACCCTCGTGCACGTGACGGTCCTCCGGACACCGCCCGACGACGCACTGGAGCGCCGCCTGCTGGCCCTGGGCGACGGGCTCGAGGCGCTGCTCGACGAGCACCGCCCCGATGCCGTCGCGATCGAGCGGGTCTTCGCGCAGAACAACGTCAGCACCGTGATGGGCATCGCGCAGATCAGCGGCGTCGCCCTCGTCGCGGCGGCCCGGCGCGGGCTCCCGGTCGGGATGCACACGCCGAGCGAGGTGAAGGCCGCCGTCACCGGCTACGGAGCCGCGGACAAGCGCCAGGTCACCGCGATGATCCAGCGCGTCCTCCGGCTCGACGCCCCGCCGCGGCCGGCCGACGCGGCCGACGCCCTCGCCCTGGCCGTCTGCCACGCCTGGCGGGCGCCTCTCGCGCCGTCCTCCAGGTCGGCGGGAGCCGGTGCCGACGGAGCGGCGGGCGGCACAGCAGCGCAGCGGGCGTGGCGCGCCGCCGAGGCCGCGAGTCGAACGCCTGTTCGAGCATCTAGACTGACGCGGTGATCTCCTCCCTCCGCGGCACCGTCCTCTCCGCCCGCGGGAGCCTCGCCGTCCTCGACGTCCACGGCGTCGGCTACGCGGTGAACGTGACCCCGCAGCACGCGCTCGAGATGCGCGTCGGCGACGAGACCACGGTCAGCACCGTGCTCGTCGTCCGCGAGGACTCGCTCACCCTCTACGGCTTCCCCGACGAGGAGCAGCTCGAGATCTTCGAGCTGCTGATCGGTGTGACCGGCGTCGGCCCGAAGTCCGCCCTCGGCGTTCTCGGTGCGGTCGAGCCGGACCGGATCGCGCAGGCGGTCGCCGACGAGGACGACGGGGTGTTCCGGAAGGTCAGCGGCATCGGCCCGAAGACGGCCAAGCTGATCATCCTGTCCCTCGCCGGCAAGGTGACCGTCCGTCCGCGCGCCGCCCGCGGCTCCGGTCCCGCCGCCACCGCCGCGCAGAACGTGCTCGCGGCGCTCGTCGGCCTGGGTTGGCCCGAGCGCACCGCGGCCGACGTGGTCGACGAGATCCTGCTCGACGCGCAGGCCTCCGACGCCGCGAACGTGCAGGCGCTGCTCCGGCTCGCCCTCGCCCGCCTCGGTCCGGCGGCCCGCTCGTGAGCGACGAGGTGCTGGGCGCCGAGGTCGCGTCGGAGGCCGAGGTCGCCTTCGAGGGCGCCCTGCGGCCCAGGAACCTCAGCGAGTTCGTCGGCCAGCGCAAGGTGCGCGGCCAGCTCGAGCTGCTGCTCAAGGCCGCGGCCATGCAGGGCCGGACCCCGGACCACATCCTGCTGGCGGGCCCGCCCGGTCTCGGCAAGACGACCCTCGCGATGATCGTGGCGGAGGAGAGCGCCTCGCCCCTGCGGCTCTCCAGCGGCCCCGCGATCCAGCACGCGGGCGACCTCGCCGCCGTCCTCTCCTCGCTGCTGCCCGGCGAGATCCTCTTCATCGACGAGATCCACCGCATGGCGCGCTCCGCGGAGGAGATGCTCTACCTCGCGATGGAGGACTTCCGGATCGACATCATGGTCGGCAAGGGGGCGGGAGCGACGTCCGTCCCGCTGGATCTCGCCCCGTTCACGCTCGTCGGCGCCACGACCCGCTCCGGCCTGCTGCCCAATCCGCTCCGCGACCGCTTCGGCTTCACCGCGCACCTCGAGTTCTACGCGGAGGACGAGCTGCGGCAGGTGCTCGCCCGGGCGGCACGGCTGCTCGAGCTCGACATCGACGCGGACGCGATCGCCGAGATCGCCGGCCGCTGCCGAGGCACCCCGCGCATCGCCAACCGCCTGCTCCGGCGGGTGCGGGACTTCGCCCTGGTCCACGGCGGACGGGCCGACGTGACCGCCGTCCGCGCGGCGCTGGAGCTCTACGACGTCGACGCGCTCGGACTCGACCGGCTCGACCGCGCGGTGATGGAGATCGTGCTGACCCGCTTCGACGGCGGGCCGGTCGGCCTGAACACCCTCGCCGTGTCGGTGGGGGAGGAGGCGGAGACGGTCGAGGCCGTCGTCGAGCCGTTCCTCGTGCGGATCGGATTGCTGACCCGGACGCCGCGGGGCCGCGTGGCGACCCCCGCCGCCTACCGCCACTTCGGCATCGACCCCCGGGGGACGGCGGCTCAGCCGCCCCTGTTCCCCGATGATCTATGATTCTCTAGGCCCGACGGGCCGCTCGATCCGCTCCGCCTCGACCTGAGGCCGCGCGGCGGATCGCCCATCCACTCCGGAAGGCCCACCCATGGATCCGACGATCATCCTGCTCGTCCTGCTGCTCGCCGTGATGATCATCTTCATGTTCCGCAACAACAAGAAGCGCCAGCGCGACGCGGAGAGCATGAAGAACAACCTCCAGCCGGGGGTGGAGCTCATGACCGGCTCCGGCCTCTTCGGCACCGTCGTGTCGATCGACGACGAGGCGAACAAGATCGTCATCGAGTCGACCCCCGGCACGCTGCTGACCATCCACCGTCAGGCGATCGCCCGCCTCATCGACCCGAGCGAGAACGCCGTCGTCGTCGAGACCGAGGACGAGGCCGACCCGCTGACCGCGACCGGCTCGCCCGAGTTCGGCGAGCGCGACTCCGCGCACCGCGACCCGCTCGTGGACCCGGTCGAGCGCGACCGCCGCCCCGACGCGCAGTAGTCTCCTGGGCGGGCCGGGCGCATCGGCGCCCGCCCGCCCTTCTCCACGCCCGGGCGACCCCGGGCCGATCACCGTCGACCGAAGAGAAAGCTGAGCCCTGGGTGGCCGCATCAACCCCCGTCCGGAAGGCCCGCCGCTCCCTGAGCTGGCTCGGTGTCCTGATCCTCGCTCTCGTCGGACTCAACACGGCGGCCGTCCTCTGGGGCGGCGGCTCCTGGACGCCGAAGCTCGCCCTCGACCTCGAGGGCGGCACGCAGATCGTCCTGCAGCCGCAGCTGAACGACGGCGACACCGTCTCGTCGGAGCAGCTGACCCAGGCCGTCTCGATCATCCGCCAGCGCATCGACGCGTCCGGCGTCTCCGAGGCCGAGATCACGACCCAGGGCTCGAGCAACATCGTCGTCTCGATCCCGGGCACGCCCGACGACGAGACACTCCAGCGCATCGAGGCCTCGGCGAAGCTCGACTTCCGCCCAGTCCTCGTCGCGAGCGAGGCCACCAACAGCTCGGTCGGCGGTGACGCGACGTCCTCGCCCACGCCGACGCCCGTCGATCCGTCGCTCGCGACGGAGCCGACCGCCTCGCCGACGAACGCGAGCGACCTCGCCTACCTCACGCCGGCGCTCGAGGCCCAGTACACCTCGTTCGACTGCGCGTTCCTCAACGGCCAGGACCCGAACCTCGCCCCGGCCGACCAGCCGCTCATCACCTGCGACGACAGCGGGACGGTGAAGTACGTCCTCGGCCCGGTGGAGATCACCGGCGAGGACATCTCGGACGCCTCGAACGGCCTGATGACGACCTCCTCCGGTGCCAGCACCGGCACCTGGGCCGTCAACCTCTCGTTCGACGACCAGGGCACGCAGGCCTTCGGCGCCACGACCTCGCGCCTCGTGGCGCTGCAGGGTGCGCAGAACCAGTTCGCGATCGTCCTCGACGGCCGGGTCATCTCGGCCCCGTCGACGAACGCCGCCATCACGGACGGCAACGCGCAGATCTCGGGCTCCTTCACCCAGGAGTCGTCGAAGACGCTCGCCGACCAGCTCAAGTACGGCGCGCTGCCGATCGGCTTCCAGGTCCAGAGCTCGGACAGCATCTCGGCGACGCTCGGCTCCGCCCAGCTCGCCAGCGGCCTGCTCGCCGGCCTCATCGGCCTGATCCTCGTCATCGTCTACTCCATCGCGCAGTACCGCGTGCTCGGAGCCGTCACGATCGCCTCGCTGCTCGTCGCGGCGATCGTCACCTACCTCGTCGTCACGCTGCTGTCCTGGCGTGAGGGACTGCGCCTCTCGCTCGCAGGAGTCGCGGGCCTCATCGTCGCGATCGGCATCACGGCCGACTCGTTCATCGTGTACTTCGAGCGCATCCGCGACGAGCTGCGCGACGGACGCGGCCTCGAGTCCGCCGTCGAGTCCGGCTGGCGGCGCGCGCTGCGCACGATCTTCGCGTCCGACATGGTGAACCTGCTCGCCGCGGTGGTCCTCTTCCTCCTCGCCGTCGGCAGTGTCCGCGGCTTCGCGCTCACCCTCGGGATCACGACAATCATCGACCTGATCGTGGTGGCGCTGTTCACCCACCCGATCCTGCAGCTGATGGCCACGAGACCGTTCTTCGCCGAGGGGCACAAGGCGTCGGGCCTGGATCCCCGGGCGCTCGGGGCCGTCTACCGCGGCCGTGCCGCCTTCCGTCCACAGGACCAGGTGGTCGCCGGCAAGCGCGCCTCCGCGTCCCGTGAGGCGGCCAAGCGCCAGACCATCGCCGAGCGGAAGGCCGCCGAGGCGGCCGGCCTGCGCGACTCCAACGACTCGAACGGGAAGGACGCGTGATGGCCAGCTTCTCGCAGTTCGGAAACGACCTCTACACCGGTGCGCGATCGATCGACTTCGTCGGCCGGCGCCGCACGTGGTACCTCGTCTCACTCGCCCTGATCCTGATCACGCTGCTCGGGACGGTCGCCCGCGGCGGCTTCAACTTCGGCATCGAGTTCACCGGCGGCTCGCAGTTCACGGTGTCCTCGCCGTCGAGCCTCGAGCAGGCGACGGCGACGGACGCGGTGACCTCGGTCGCTCCGGAGACCGTGCCGCGCGTGTCCATCGTCGGCGACGACTCCATCCGCGTGCAGACCGGCCAGCTCTCGACCGACGAGTCGACCGCGGTGCGGAACGCCCTGTCGGAGGCCTACGACGTGCCCACCGACCAGGTCGCCTCCTCCTTCATCGGAGCGGCGTGGGGCAACGACGTGACCCAGCAGGCCCTGCGCGGCCTGGTGATCTTCGTGGTCCTCGCGGCCCTGGCCATGTGGGCGTACTTCCGCACCTGGAAGATGTCGCTCGCGGCGATCGTCGCGCTCCTGCACGACCTCGTGATCGTGGCGGGCGTCTACGGCATCACCGGCACCGAGGTGTCGCCGGCGGCGGTGATCGGACTGCTGACGATCCTCGGCTACTCGCTCTACGACACGGTCGTGGTCTTCGACAAGATCCGCGAGAACACCGTGGAGGCGCTCGGCAGCACGACCCGCACCTTCTCCGAGACGGTGAACCTGGCCGAGAACCAGACTCTCGTGCGCTCCATCAACACCTCGATCGTCGCCGCCCTCCCAGTGGCCGCGATCCTCGTGATCGGTGCGTTCGTCCTCGGCGCGGGCACGCTCCGCGACATCTCGCTCGCCCTGCTGATCGGCATCATCGTCGGCACGTACTCGACGATCTTCGTCGCGGCGCCGCTGTACGCCCAGCTGCGCAGCCGGGAGCCCGAGATCTCCAAGCACGACAAGCGCGTGGAGTCGGCCCGGGCGAAGGCGACCGCGCCGGCCGTGCAGGGCTGAGCCGTGGCCGACTACGCACAGGTCACGGCGGCCGACGCCGTCGGACTCGTCGAGCGCGACGAGGTCTGGCTGCTCGACGTCCGGGAGCCGCACGAGTGGGCGGCGGGGCACGCTCCCTCCGCCCATCACATCCCGATGGGGGAGATCGGCGCCCGGCAGGACGAGCTCCCGGCCGACACGGCGATCCTGGTGGTCTGCCACTCCGGAGTCCGCTCCGCGATGGTGACGCAGGCCCTCGACGGCGCAGGCTACGAGGTCGCCAACGTCGACGCCGGCATGACCGCCTGGGCCGCGGCGGGCGGCGACGTGGTCGACGGCGAGGGGCGCCCCGGACGCATCGGCTGACGCAGGCGCCGTCCGCCCCGGGCGGAACGGTCGTCGGCACCGTCCGCACGGGCGATAATGGGGCGATGGAGATCCTCGCGTGACGGAAACGACGACGACGTCCTCGACCGCTGCCCTGCGCAGACTGGTCCCGCGGATCTTCTCGCGTGCGCAGCCCTCCGGTGCTGTCGACACCCTCGTCCGCACCGTCCGGATGCACCATCCCAAGAGCGACATCGCGCTGATCGAGCGCGCTTACTCGGTCGCGGAGCGGGCGCACGCGAACCAGAAGCGCCGCAGCGGCGAGCCCTACATCACTCATCCGCTGGCCGTCGCGCAGATCCTCGCCGACCTCGGCATCGGCTCGAAGACGATCGCCGCCGCGCTGCTGCACGACACCGTCGAGGACACCGACTACCAGCTCGACGAGCTCCGCGCGGACTTCGGCGACGAGGTCGCGATGCTCGTCGACGGCGTCACCAAGCTCGACAAGGTCAAGTACGGCGACAGCGCGCAGGCCGAGACCGTCCGCAAGATGATCGTGGCGATGTCGAAGGACATCCGCGTCCTGATCATCAAGCTCGCCGACCGCCTCCACAACGCGCGGACCTGGGGCTTCGTCCCCGCCGAATCCGCCGCCCGCAAGGCCACCGAGACTCTCGAGATCTACGCGCCGCTGGCGCACCGCCTCGGCATCCAGGCGATCAAGTGGGAGCTCGAGGACCTGTCCTTCGCGGTGCTCTACCCCAAGATCTACAACGAGATCGAGAGCCTGGTGAAGCGGCGGACGCCGCAGCGCGAGGAGTTCGTGCAGAACGTCATCGACCTGATCAGCGAGGACCTGCGGGCCGGGCGGATCCGCGGTCGCGTCGTCGGCCGGCCGAAGCAGTACTACTCGATCTACCAGAAGATGGTCGTCCGCGGTCGCGAGTTCGACGAGATCTACGACCTGGTCGGCATCCGAGTCCTCGTGAACTCGGTGCGCGACTGCTACGCCGTGCTCGGCTCGATCCACGCCCGCTGGACGCCGATGCCGGGCCGGTTCAAGGACTACATCGCCACTCCGAAGTTCAACCTCTACCAGTCGCTGCACACGACGGTGGTCGGGCCGAAAGGCCGCGCGGTCGAGATCCAGATCCGCACCAACGAGATGCACCAGCACGCGGAGTTCGGCATCGCGGCGCACTGGAAGTACAAGGAGCAGATGGCCACCGGCAAGGTGCCCACCTCCGGATCGAACGACACCGACCTCGCCTGGCTCGCGCACCTCTCGGACTGGCAGTCGGAGACCACCGACCCGAACGAGTTCCTCGACTCCCTCCGCTTCGAGATCGGCGCCAAGGAGGTCTACGTCTTCACCCCGAAGGGACGCGTGATCGGCCTGCCGACCGGTGCGACCCCGGTCGACTTCGCCTACGCGGTGCACACCGAGGTCGGGCATCGGACGATGGGCGCCAAGGTCAACGGGCGCCTCGTGCCGCTGGAGTCGGCTCTGACGACGGGCGACGTGGTCGAGGTCTTCACCTCGAAGAACCCCGACTCGGGACCGAGCCAGGACTGGCTCCACTTCGTGCAGAGCCCGCGGGCCCGCAACAAGATCCGGCAGTGGTTCACCAAGGAGCGGCGCGACGAGGCGATCGAGCAGGGCAAGGACTCCATCGCCCGGGCGATGCGGAAGCAGAACCTGCCGCTGCAGAAGCTGATGAGCCAGGACACCTTCACCGAGGTGGCCAGCCAGCTGCGCTACAACGACGTCGAGGCGCTCTACGCGGCCGTCGGCGAGGGCCACGTCTCGACCCAGTCGGTGCTCGAGAAGGTCGTCTCCTCCATCCAGGGCGATCCGGAGTCGGACGAGAACGAGGTCACCCTCCCGCGCTCGCCCCGGCCGCGGAGCCGGAGCAGCGAGTCGGGCGTCCTCGTGAAGGGCGCGCCGGACATCCTCGTGAAGCTCGCGAAGTGCTGCACCCCGGTTCCGGGCGACCAGATCGTCGGATTCGTGACGCGGGGAGCCGGCGTCTCCGTGCACCAGGCGAACTGCCACAACGTGCAGGAGCTGCTGAAGGAGCCGGAGCGGATCGTCGACGTCGAGTGGGCGCCGTCCTCCAAGAGCATCTTCCTCGTGCAGATCCAGGTCGAGGCGCTGGACCGCTCGGGCCTGCTGAGCGACGTGACGCGCGTCCTCTCGGAGCACCACGTCAACATCCTCTCGGCGACGGTCTCCACCTCGAGCGACCGGCTGGCGATCAGCCGGTTCGTCTTCGAGATGGGCGACACCACCCACCTGGACCGCGTGCTGAACGCCGTGCGCCGGATCGACGCCGTCTACGACGTCTACCGGGTGAACGCGGGCTGATCCCCGGGCGGCGCCTCGCCGAGCGCCGCCCGCAGCCGTCGTCCGACGATCCTCCGTCCGGCGACGGCGCTGCCCTCCTCCAGCCTCGCGAGGACGGCGTCGAGGCCGGTCCGGGTGCTCCGAGAGAGCGCCCGGAGGATCGCGCCCGCGTCCTCCGTCCGGGCGAGGTCGATCAGGGTGCGGGCAGGCGACGTGACCGGCGCGCCGCCGAGAAGGACGACGTCGTCCTCGTCGAGCAGGACCTCGTGGCAGCGCAGGCGGGGGTTCGACGGCGCCTGCCGGCGCTTCCGCCGGTCGATCGAGGCGCTGTGCACCGGCGGTGGGCCGTGCGTCGCTCCGTGCACCCACGCGGCGGAGAGACGATCGGCGACGGCGCCGCGGGGGAGCAGCGAGCGCAGGGAGGCGGCCCGCTCTGGCGCCCCCAGGGGCAGGTCCGCGACGAGGAAGCCCTCGTCGAGCGCGACCAGCTCGCCATCGAGGCGGGCGGCGTACAGCTCCGCGAGGGGGAGGTGCCCGGGGAGGAGCACGGAGGGGAGGCGCATCCGGCCATGCTGGCCGATGCACCTCCCCTCCGGAGCGTCGCGAGCGGATCTGTGGAGGGATCCGCCGGAGCGGATCTAGCCGATCGCGTCGAGCCAGACCTTGCGGGCGTCGAGCGCCTCCTGAGCCTGGGCGATCGCGCCGCGGTCGCCGCGCGCCTTCGCTTCGTCGAGCTCGTCCTGCAGCTTCTGGATCGCGGCGGTCAGCTGCGAGGCGAGACCCTCGGAGCGGGCCTTGCGCTCCGGGTTGCTGCGGTTCCAGTGCTCCTCGTCGAGCTTGCGGACATGCGCCTCGACCTTGCGGAGGCGGTCCTCGACGGTACGCACCTGCTCGCGCGGCACGCGGCCGACGGCGTCCCAGCGCTCCTGGATCGAGAGCAGCACCCGCTTGGCCTTCTCGCGGTCCTGCTCCTGCAGGAGCGGCTCCGCCTCCTCGAGGAGGGCGAGCTTGAGGTCGAGGTTCTCGGTGTACTCGACGCTCTCCTGCGCGACGATCTCGGCCTTGGCGCCGTAGATCGCGTCGCCGGCGGCCTTGAAGCGCGCCCAGAGCGCGTCGTCGAACCGCTTGCCGGCACGGCCTGCGACCCGCCAGCGCTCGAGGAGCGCGCGGTAGTCCGGGATGGCGTTGGCGCCCTGGGGCACCAGCGCCTCGGCCTGGTCGATGAGCGCCTGCTTGGCCTGCTTGGCCTCGCGGTGCGCGGAGTCGAGGTCGGCGAAGAACGCCTTGCGGTTCTGCTCGATCGTGGTGCGCGCACCGCGGAACCGGCGCCACAGCTCGTTCGCATCGTTCTTGGGCAGGCGCGGACCCTGCTGCTGGTGGTTCTGCCAGCGGGCGAAGAGGTCGTCGATCGCGGCGCTGGCCTGCTTCCACTGCGTCTTCGCCGGGTCGACAGCCGCCAGGGCCTCGGCCTCGGCGACGATGGCCTCGCGGTAGGCGAGGGCCTCGGACAGCGCGGCCTTCGACTCGGCCGCCTGCTGCTCGGTCAGATCCTCGACGGAACCGCTCAGCGCGTCGACCCGGGTCTGCAGCGACTCGAGGTCGCCGACCGCGTTCGCCTGCGCGATGGCCGCGGACAGCGACTGCACCGTGCGGGCGACGTCTCCGGCGGGTGCGCCCCGCTTGGCGCGCTGCTCGAGCAGGGAGACCTGCCCGGCGAGCTCCGTGTACTTGCGCTCGTAGTAGGCGAGCGCCTCCTCGGGAGTCGCATCGGGGTACTGGCCGACCTCTCGCTCCCCGTCGCCGACGCGGACGTAGACCGTCCCGTCGTCGCCGACCCGTCCCCACGGCTGCTGGTCACTCATCGCTCGGAGCCTCACCTTGCTGTTCGATGTCGTGCTTCTCGGTGCCCGTCGCGTCGTCGGCCGGTGGGGCTCGACGGCCGGAGGGCCGAAGACCGCGCTCGGCCGCGAACGGGCAGTGACGACAAGCCTATTGCACTCCCCGCGCGGGCGGACCGTGGCGACGCCGCGGGTGCGGCTACTGGACGGAGACGGAGGTGATGGTCACGGGCTCGGCGGGGGCGCCGTCACCCGATCCGTCGGCCGTGCCCTTCGACACGACGTCGCTGACGAGGGCGTCGAGTCCCGAGGTGACCTGCCCGAGCACGGTGTACCCGCCGGCCGCGTCGGCGGGCAGGGTCGTGTCCTGGTAGACGACGAAGAACTGGCTGCCCTGGCTGTAGCCGTTGCCGCCCTGGCGGGCCATCGCGATGGTCCCGGCCGGGTAGACGCCGTCCTCGGGCGCGTTCTCGACGGGACCGTAGCTGTAGCCCGGTCCGCCGGTGCCGTCGCCGTCCGGGTCGCCGCACTGGAGGACGTAGAGGCCCTCCGTGGTGAGGCGGTGGCAGGAGACGCCGTCGTAGAAGCCGGACTGCGTCAGCGAGATGAAGGAGGACACCGCCTGCGGGGCGGCGGCGCCGGCGAGCGTGATGCCCAGCGGGTCCTCGCCGATCGTGAGCGTGCCCGTCCAGTCGCGGCCCTCGGCGATGTCGGAGGAGGGGACGTCGCCGGTGTTCGACCCCGTCGCCTCGGGCGTCGGGGTCGCGGAGGAGGAGGAGGTCGGCTCGGCGACCGGGGTGCCGGGGCCGCCGGAGAAGTAGAGGATCTGGGCGACGACCGCGAGCCCGATCACGACGACGGCGGCGATCGCCGCGATCACGTTGTCGCGCACACGCCGCTTCTGCCTCGAGCGGTGGAGGCTCTGACGGGCCTGGTAGGCCCGGAGCCGGGTGCGCGCCTCGCGGTCGTTCGACTTGCCCTGGGCCACGTGTTCCTCCGACGTCCTCGTCCGCGCGGCTTCGGCGCGGCGGCCCGCGCACGCAGGCCGCGTCGAGCCTACGAGAACCGCCGGAGGCGCGACAAACGCCGCTCCGTCGCGCCGGGCAGTCGGGCCGGGGCTCTGTCGGAGGCCGTCGTTACGCTGGGGGCATGACCATGCAGCAGGCCGGACTCCGCTCCGGGGCGACTCCGCTCGCCGTGCGGATGCGGCCGCGCAGCCTCGAGGAGGTCGCCGGCCAGCGCCACCTCCTGACGCCCGGCTCGCCCCTGGTCGCCCTCGCCGCCGACACGACGGGGGAGCGGGGAGCGGTGTCCGTGATCCTCTGGGGCCCTCCCGGCACGGGCAAGACCACGCTCGCGCAGGCGGTGGCCCACTCCAGCGGCCGCCGCTTCGTCGAGCTCTCCGCCGTCACGGCGGGCGTGAAGGACGTGCGGCAGGTGATGGAGGAGGCGCTCTCCACCCGCGACCTCTACGGCACGTCCACCGTGCTCTTCCTCGACGAGATCCACCGCTTCACCAAGGCGCAGCAGGACGCACTGCTGCCCGGGGTCGAGAACGGGTGGGTCATCCTCATCGCGGCCACGACCGAGAACCCCTCGTTCTCGGTGATCGCGCCGCTGCTCTCGCGCTCGCTCCTGCTGACCCTCGAGCCGCTCAGCGACGACGACCTGGGCGTCCTGGTCGACCGCGCCCTGCACGACGAGCGGGGTCTGCGCGACTCGGTGACGCTGGAGGAGGAGGCCCGGGCGAGCATCGTGCGGCTCGCCTCCGGAGACGCCCGGCGGGCGCTGACCGCGCTCGAGGCCGCCGCCACCTCCGCCCGCTCGGAGGCCCGCGAGGCCGACCGGGTCGCCCGCGCCGCCGCCGCGGAGGACCCGGACGAGGAGGACGAGGACGACGAGGGCGCTCCCGTCGAGGCCGCCGCCGCGGAGCCCGCGCTCCCCGTGATCACGACCGAGGTCGTCGCGCGCGCCGTCGACCGCGCCCTGCTGCGCTACGACCGCAACGGCGACGAGCACTACGACGTCATCAGCGCCTTCATCAAGTCCATCCGGGGCTCGGACGTCGACGCGGCGCTGCACTACCTGGCCCGGATGATCGAGGCGGGGGAGGATCCGCGGTTCATCGCCCGCCGCATCATCGTCTCCGCGTCCGAGGACATCGGCATGGCCGACCCGCAGGCGCTCGTCGTCGCGATCGCCGCGGCGGACGCCGTGCAGTTCATCGGCATGCCGGAGGGGCGCATCCCGCTCGCCCAGGCGGTCGTGCACCTGGCGACCGCCCCGAAGTCGAACGCGTCCTACTCCGCCATCGACGCGGCCATCGCGGACGTGCGCGCGGGCCGCGCGGGCCGCGTGCCGGCGCACCTGCGCGACGCGCACTACCCCGGCGCCAAGAAGCTCGGCCACGGGAAGGGCTACCGGTACCCGCACGACGCCGACCTCGGCGTCCTCGAGCAGCAGTACCTCCCGGATCCGCTCCAGGGCGCGCGGTACTACCGGCCCACCGAGCACGGCAACGAGCGCGACGTCTCCGCACGCCTGGCGAAGCTCCTGCGCATCATCCGCGGCGACCGGGGCTGACCGCGCTGACCACGAGCTCGCGCGACCCGCACGGGAGGCCGTGGCCTGATAGTCTTGCGAGGTTGCCCACCGCTCTGTAGCCGAGCGGAGCAGCGCATCCCTCTGAATCGCGCAGCCCGCCACTGCGGTCACCCTTCCCCCGCACCCGCGGAGGACACGACCGCGGCGACCGCCCTCCTCCCGGAGCCGGCGGTCGAGAGCTGCGACCGAACCTCTCAGACCTTGGAAGGACCACTGTGTCGACCACGTCCCGTACCCGCTCGAAGACGCGCCTCTCGCGCGCCCTCGGCATCCCCCTGACCCCGAAGGCCGCCCGCTACCTCGAGAAGCGTCCCTACGCTCCCGGTGAGCACGGCCGCTCGAAGCGCAAGGCCGACTCCGACTACGCCGTCCGCCTCCGTGAGAAGCAGCGTCTGCGCGCCCAGTACGGCATCCGCGAGAAGCAGCTCCGCATCGCCTTCCAGGAGGCGCGCCGCACCCAGGGCCTGACCGGTGAGAACCTGGTCGAGCTCCTCGAGATGCGCCTCGACGCCCTCGTCCTGCGCTCGGGCTTCGCCCGTACCACCGCGCAGGCCCGCCAGTTCGTCACCCACCGCCACATCATGGTGGACGGCAAGACGGTCGACCGCCCCTCCTTCCGCGTGAAGCCGGGCCAGGTCATCCACGTCAAGACCCGCTCCGAGGGCACCGAGCCCTTCCAGGTCGCCGCCGCCGGTGGACACGTCGACGTCCTCCCCAAGACCCCGGGCTACCTCGAGGTCGAGATCGACAAGCTGCAGGCGACGCTCCTGCGCCGCCCGAAGCGCGCCGAGGTCCCCGTGACCTGCGAAGTGCAGCTCGTCGTCGAGTACTACGCGGCCCGCTGAGTCCAGCCCCGCAGAGAAAGGCCCCGGTGTCCGCACCGGGGCCTTTCCCGTTCCCGGGGTCGCGATCCGGAGTGCCCGCCGCGCTCCGAGAGTCCCGCGCTGCGCCCGATCCGGCCGTCGCACCCGAGCCGAGCGCCGGTCCCCGGGTCCGCCCGCGTCGCGGCCCGTCGGTAGGCTGGAGTGCCGCGCTGGGCGGCATCGAACGGAGGTCACCGTGACCGGTGGAGACATCGCAGGGCTCATCGCCGCGGGGGTGTTCGCGATCCTGGTGGCGATCACCGCCGTCCCGCTCTGGAAGCTCGGGCGCGTCTTCGACAGCACGAGCGAGGCCATCAAGCAGGCCAGCGACGGCCTGACGCCGATCCTCGACGAGTCGGCCTCCACCCTCCGCGAGGCCAACCACCAGCTCGCGCGGGTGGACACGATCACCAAGGACGTCGCCGAGGTCACCGGCAACGTCAACGCGCTCGTCGCTCTCACAGCCGCGACCGTCGGCGGTCCGCTCATCAAGCTCGCCGGCTTCACCGCCGGAGTCCGCGCCGTGCTCGTCGCCGGACGCACGGCCGACAAGGCCGGAGCCGCGGTCGGCCGCTCCGCCGCGAAGCGCACGAAGCGGCCGCGCTCGAAGTAGCGCCGCGCCCGCGCCCTAGAATCGAACGGGTCGTCGCGCCGTCGCGCCCGCTCCGCCGCTGTGGAAGGACACCCCGTGAAGAACATCCTCCTGATCGTCATCGGGATCGGCCTCGGATTCGCGGTCGCCCACCAGGTCTCGCGCACCGAGGCGGGCTCCCGGCTCTTCGCCGACATCAACCGCACCGCGAAGGAGCTCGGCGAGGCCGTCTCCGAGGGCTACCACCAGCGCGAGGCCGAACTGAAGGCCGCCATCGGCGAGGGCTGACGCCCCGCCGCCCGACATCCGCGTCGTCACCGACCGAACCGTAACGGAACCCATGCAGACCGCAGACATCCGCAACCGCTGGCTCGACTTCTTCGGGAGCCGCGGCCACACCGTGGTCCCCTCCGCCTCCCTCGTGAGCGAGGACCCGAGCCTCCTCTTCACCGTCGCCGGCATGGTGCCGTTCGTGCCCTACCTCACCGGAGTGGTCCCCGCGCCCTACCCGCGTGCCACCAGCGTGCAGAAGTGCATCCGCACCAACGACATCGAGGAGGTCGGCAAGACGCCTCGTCACGGCACCTTCTTCCAGATGAACGGCAACTTCTCCTTCGGCGACTACTTCAAGGAGGGGGCGATCGGCTACGCCTGGGAGCTGCTCACCGGCGCCGAGAGCGACGGGGGACTGGGCTTCGACGAGAAGGACCTCTGGGTCACCGTCTACAAGGACGACGACGAGGCGATCGCGCTCTGGAAGACGATCGCGGGACTGCCGGACGAGCGCATCCAGCGCCTGGACAAGGACACCAACTACTGGTCGACCGGCCAGCCCGGCCCCGCCGGCCCCTGCTCCGAGATCTTCTTCGACCGCGGCCCCGCCTACGGGATCGACGGCGGCCCGGCGACGGACGACGACCGCTACGTGGAGATCTGGAACCTCGTCTTCATGCAGTACCTCCGCGGCGAGGGCACGAGCAAGGTCGACTTCGACATCCTCGGCGAGCTGCCGCGCAAGAACATCGACACCGGCATGGGCCTCGAGCGCGTCGCCTTCCTCAAGCAGGGCGTCGAGAACATGTACGAGATCGACCAGGTCCGTCCGGTCCTCGACCGCGCCGCCGAGCTCTCGGGCCGCCGCTACGGAGCCGTCCACGAGGACGACGTCCGCATGCGCGTCATCGCCGACCACGTGCGCTCCTCGCTGATGCTGCTGTCGGACGGCGTGACGCCGTCCAACGAGGGGCGCGGCTACATCCTCCGCCGCCTGATGCGCCGCACGGTGCGCGCCATGCGCCTGCTCGGAGTGGACACCGCGACGTTCCCCGAGCTCTTCGCCGCCTCGCGCGACGCGATGGCGTCGGCCTACCCCGAGGTGTCCACGGAGTTCGAGCGCCTCTCGACCAGCGCCTACGGCGAGGAGGAGGCGTTCCTCCGCACCCTCGCGGCCGGCACCGAGATCCTCGACCTCGCGGTCCTGAAGACGAAGAAGGCCGAGTCGCCGACGCTGCCGGGCGACACCGCGTTCCTCCTGCACGACACCTTCGGGTTCCCGATCGACCTCACCCTCGAGATCGCCGAGGAGTCGGGTCTGACGGTCGACCGCGAGGCGTTCGATTCCCTCATGACCGCGCAGCGCACGCGTGCGAAGGCCGACGCGAAGTCGAAGAAGTCGGCGCTGGCCGATCTCTCGGTCTACGCCGACTTCCGCGCCCACGGCGAGACGCTGTTCACCGGCTACGACGTGCTCGACACCGAGACGCGCATCCTCGGCCTCATCGTCGGCGGGCACTCCGTCACGAAGGCGGTCGCGGGCGACATCGCCGAGGTGATCCTCGAGGCGACCAGCCTCTACGCGGAGTCGGGCGGCCAGGAGGCCGACGCCGGCCGCATCGTCGGCTCCGGCTTCGATCTCGAGGTCCTCGACGTGCAGAAGCCCGTCAAGGGTCTCATCAGCCACAAGGTCCAGGTCGCCAGCGGCGAGGTCGGAGTGGGCGACGCCGCCACCTCCGTCGTCGACCGCGACTGGCGCCGGGGCGCCACGCAGGCGCACTCGGGCACCCATCTCATCCACGCCGCGCTGCGCCAGGTGCTCGGCCCGCAGGCGCACCAGTCCGGCTCCTACAACAAGGCGGGCTACCTGCGCCTGGACTTCTCGTGGAACCAGGCCCTCTCGCTCGAGACCCGCAGCGAGATCGAGGAGATCGCCAACACGGCGATCCGGGACAACCTCGAGGTCGTCACGCGCGAGCTCCCGATCGACGAGGCGAAGGCGCTCGGCGCGATGGCCCTCTTCGGCGAGAAGTACGGCGACGTCGTCCGCGTGGTCGACATCGGCGGGCCCTGGTCGCGCGAGCTCTGCGCGGGCACCCACGTCGGGCGCTCGTCCGAGGTCGGCGTGATCAGCCTGGTCAGCGAGTCCTCGGTCGGATCGACCAACCGCCGCGTCGAGTCGCTCGTGGGCCGCGAGGCCTTCCAGGAGCTCGCCGCCGAGCGCGCCCTCGTCAGCACGATCTCGTCCTCGCTGAAGACCCCGCGCGAGCAGCTCCCCGAGCGGATCGGCGAGCTCGTCGCGAGCCTCAAGGCCGCTGAGAAGCGGATCGCTGCGTTCGAGGCCAAGGCCCTCGCCGACCGGGTGCCCGCCCTCGCCGCGGCCCGTCGCACCGTGGGCGGCACGACCGTCGTCGCCGAGAGCATCGGCTCCGCCGGATCGACCGACGAGCTGCGCTCCCTCGTGACCTCCGTCCGCGAGCGGCTCGGCCAGGAGCCGGCCGTCGTCGCGCTCGCCGCCGACGTCTCGGGCAAGCCCGCGGTGATCGTCGCCACCAACCAGGCCGCCCGCGACCAGGGCCGCCGCGCGGGTGCGCTCGCCAAGCGCGCCGCCGGGATCCTCGGTGGCGGCGGAGGCGGCAAGGACGACCTCGCCCAGGGCGGCGGCTCCGACGTCTCCGCCATCGGCGCGGCGCTCGAGGCCGTGGTGCAGGAAGCGACCAGCTGAATGGGCCGGTTCGGCGTTCGGCTCGGCATCGATGTGGGCCGTGCCCGCATCGGGGTCGCCCGCTGCGACGCCGACGGCCTGCTCGCGGTGCCCGTCGAGACGGTCGCGCGGGCGGGCACTGACGGCGGATCCTCGGACGTCTCCCGGATCGCGCACCTCGCCGCCGAGTACGATGCCCAGGCGATCATCGTCGGACTGCCGTTGTCGCTGTCGGGGGCCGAGACGGCCTCGACGGAGGACGCGCGCGGATTCGCTCGACTGCTCGCCGAGGCGGTGCCCACCGCTCCGGTGCGGCTCGTCGACGAGCGGCTGTCGACGGTCACCGCTCAGAGCGCCCTGCACCGCTCCGGACGCACCACCCGCGGCTCCCGAGCCGTGATCGACCAGGTCGCCGCCGTGGTGATCCTGCAGCACGCCATCGATTCCGAGCGCTCGGCCGGCACCCCGGCCGGGGTCCTGCTCGAACCGAACGAAGGACCTCCTCGTGACCGACGTCCCCCCGAGCCGCCGCGACGCCCGCGCCGCCGAGCAGGCGCAGCCGACTCCGCCCGACCCGACTCCGGAGCAGCAGCCCGCGCCGACTGAGGCGCACGATCCGCTGGGCCGCCTCTTCACCGGGCCCGACGTGCCCGCGCCCCGTGGCCGCGACGACGCGGCCGCGTTCGACCCGGACGCGCGCCCGAAGCGTCGCCGCGCGGCTCGCGCGACGGGCGGCGCGAAGAAGCGCCGCAGCCGCCGCGGGCTCATCGGCGGGCTTCTGGCCTTCGGCGTCTTCGCCGCGCTCGTCGCCATCGCCGTCACGATCTTCCTCGAGCCCGTGCGCGGCCTGTTCGCCGAGCCCGAGCCGACCGACTTCACCGGCACCGGCTCGAGCGAGGTGCTGTTCACGATCCACCAGGGCGACGGCGGCAGCGACATCGCCAACAACCTCGTCTCGGGCGGGGTCATCAAGTCGTACGACCCCTTCTACGACCTGCTCCTCGCCCAGAGCCCGGAGCCCGTCTTCCAGCCCGGCGCCTACTCGCTCAAGGCCGAGATGAGCGCCAAGGCCGCACTGTCGGCGCTGCTCGACTCCGAGTCGACGCGCCTCGCGAACACCTTCGTCATCCCCGAGGGGACGGCGCTCAAGGAGGCGCTGCCGCTCATCGCGGACGGCACCGGGGTCGCGCTGACGGACCTCGAGGCGGCCGCCGCCGACTGGGGCTCGTTCGGGCTCCCGGCCGGGGCGACGAGCCTCGAGGGGTTCCTGTTCCCCGCGACGTACGACATCGACCCGTCGACGCCGGCGCACGACATCCTGAAGACGCTGGTCGACCGGATGTACCAGTCGCTCGACCAGGCCGGCGTGCCGGTGGACGACCGCTACCGCGTCGTGGTGTTCGCGTCCCTCGTGCAGCGCGAGGCCCGCGTCGCCGAGGACTTCCCGAAGGTCGCGCGCGTGTTCCAGAACCGCCTCGACCAGGGGTGGCGCCTGCAGTCGGACGCGACCGTGGCGTACGGCACCGGCGCGACCGACCGCGTCTCGACCACGGACGCCGAGCGGAACGACGCCGGCAACGTCTACAACACCTACCAGCGCGACGGCCTGCCGCCCGCGCCGATCTCGAACCCGGGCGACGTGGCGATCGACGCGGTCATGCACCCCGCGGACGGCACCTGGATGTACTTCGTCACGGTGAACCTCGAGACGGGCGAGACGGTCTACTCCACCACCGACGCCGAGCACAACGCGGCCGTCGACCAGTGGCAGGCCTGGATGCGGGACCACCCGGAGTACCAGTGACGGCCGCCGGGTACCGCCTCGCGGTCCTCGGCGCGCCGATCGCGCACTCGAAGTCGCCCGCGCTGCACGCGGCCGCCTACCGGGTGCTCGGACTCGACTGGAGCTACCGCGCCGTCGAGACGACGGAGGCGACCCTCTCCGAGGTCGTGTCCGGTGAGCCCTGGCACGGCCTGTCGCTGACCATGCCGCTCAAGCACGCGGTGCGCCCGCTGCTGGCGGAGGAGGACACGGTCGCCCGGGTCACCGGCGCGGTCAACACCGTGCTGGTCGACCGCTCCGGTCCGGCACCCCGCCTCCGCGGGTTCAACACCGACGTCGCGGGCATCGTGCGCGCCCTCGCCGAGGCGGGCGTCGTCTCGGCGGAGCGCGTCCAGGTGCTCGGCGGGGGAGCGACCGCCGCCTCCGCCCTGGCCGCCGCCGCCGAGCTGGGCGCGGCGCGGGTCGACCTCGTCCTGCGGACGGCGTCGAGGGCCGTCGAGCTCGCTCCGCTCGCGGAGTCGCTCGGCGTCCTGCTCTCGGTCCGCTCCTTCGCCGACTGGTCCACCGGAGCGCCGCTGGTGATCTCGACGCTCCCCGGCGGAGCGGCGGACGGCCTCGACCTGCCCGACGCGGCGGTCGCGGGCTCGACCCTGTTCGACGTGGCGTACTCCCCGTGGCCGAGCGCTCTCGCCCAGCGCTGGGAGCAGGGCGGCTCCCCGGTCGTCTCCGGGCTCGGGATGCTGCTCCACCAGGCCCTCGTGCAGGTGCGGATCTTCGTCGGCGGCGACCCGGCCCTGCCTCTCGATCGCGAGGACGAGGTGCTCGCGGCGATGCGCCGAGCCGTCTCGGCGGGTCCGGCGCACTGACCTCGTGTGCCAGAATCGGAGGATGCTCCGTTGGCTCACGGCCGGGGAATCCCACGGTCCCGAACTCGTCGCCGTCCTCGAAGGACTGCCGGCGGGCGTCCCCGTCTCCCTCGACGACATCCGCGCCGATCTGGCGCGCCGGAAGCTCGGCTACGGCCGCGGAGCCCGGATGAACTTCGAGCAGGACGAGCTGACGATCTCCTCCGGCGTCCGGCACGGAGCGACGATGGGCAGCCCCATCGCCCTGCGCATCGGCAACACGGAGTGGCCGCGCTGGGTCGACGTCATGTCGGCGGAGCCCCGCGACCCCGAGAGCCTGCCCAAGGGCCGCGGCGCCGCGCTCACCCGGCCCCGCCCGGGCCACGCCGACCTCGTCGGGATGCAGAAGTACGGCTTCCCCGAGTCCCGCAACGTGCTCGAGCGCGCCTCCGCCCGCGAGACCGCGGCCCGCGTCGCCCTCGGCGCCGTCGCCCGCCGCTTCCTCGACGAGCTCGGCGTCTCGCTCGTCAGCCACACCCTCGCCATCGGGCCGGTCCGCGTGCCCGAGGGCTCGCCGCTGCCCGGCCCGGCCGACGTCGCCGCCCTGGACGCGGATCCGCTGCGCTGCCACGACGCCGCGACCAGCGCCCTCATGGTCGCCGAGGTGGATCGCGCCCACGACGACGGCGACACTCTCGGCGGCGTGGTCGAGGTCCTCGCGTACGATCTCCCGCCCGGACTCGGCTCCTACGTGCACTGGGACCGTCGTCTCGACTCCCAGCTCGCGGCGGCCCTGATGGGGATCCAGGCGATCAAGGGCGTCGAGGTCGGCGACGGCTTCCTCACCACCACCCGCCGCGGCTCGGAGGCGCACGACGAGCTCTTCCAGTCCGACGCCGGCATCTCCCGGTCCAGCGACCGGGCCGGCGGCACCGAGGGCGGGATGAGCACGGGGACCGTGCTGCGGGTCCGCGCCGGCATGAAGCCGATCGCGACCGTGCCGCACGCGCTGCGCACCGTCGACGTCGCCACCGGCGAGGCGGCCGGCGCCCACCACCAGCGCTCCGACGTCTGCGCGGTGCCGGCGTCCGGTGTCGTCGCGGAGGCGATGGTCGCCCTGGTGCTCGCGAACGCCGTGCTCGAGAAGTTCGGCGGCGACAGCGTCACCGAGACCCGTCGCAACCTGCAGGGCTACCTCGCCGCCATCCCCGACGAGCTCCGCACGGCCGCCGCGAGCGACCCGGCTCTCGGGCTCGCCTGATGGCCGCGTCCTCGGCGGCCCGCTGATGGCGGGTCACGATACCGGCGCGGCCCGCGCCCGCCTCGTCCTGATCGGCCCGATGGGGGCCGGCAAGACGACGATCGGCAAGCGGGTCGCGAAGGCGCTGAGCGCCGGCTTCGTCGACTCCGACGCGGAGTTCGTGCGCACCCACGGCCCGATCGCCCCCTACTTCGACGCCCACGGCGAGCCGGCCTTCCGCCGCGAGGAGCGCCGTGTCGTCGAGCGCGCCGTCCGCCGCGACGTGGTGCTGAGCCTCGGCGGGGGAGCGGTGCTCGATCCCGCGACGCGCGCCGACCTCGCGGACGTGCCCGTCGTGCTCCTCACCACCACGGCCGAGGCCGTCCGCGACCGGCTCGGCTCCGGCTCCCGCCCGCTGGTGCGCGGCGGGGTCGGCGACTGGGTCCGCATCTTCGACGAGCGGCGCCCGGTCTACGAGTCCCTCGCGGACACCGTGGTCGACACCTCCCGGCGGCCGATCACCCTGATCGCCGCCGAGATCGCGGAGTGGGTGCGCGCGCAGCGCCCCTCCGCCACCCCTGCACCATCGGACCCGGCGGCCACGAGCCGCCCGAGCGGAAGACAGTCATGAACGACGGCACCACCGCCATCCCCGTCGCCGGAGAGAACGGCTACGACATCCACGTCGGGCGCGGACTCCTCGACGGCCTCGCCGACGCGATCGGCCCCCGGGCCGCGAAGGTGCTCATCGTGCACCCGCCGACCCTCGCGGTCCTCGCCGCCGAGATCCGCGAGAGCCTGCTCGAGCGCTACGAGGTGCTGCTCGCCGAGGTCCCGGACGCCGAGGCCGCGAAGCGCGTGGAGGTGGCGGCCTTCTGCTGGCAGGTGATGGGGCAGTCGGACTTCACCCGCACGGACGTGGTCGTCGGCTTCGGCGGCGGCGCGATCACCGACCTGGCAGGCTTCGTCGCCGCCACCTGGCTCCGCGGGGTCGACCTGGTGCAGGTGCCGACCACCGTTCTCGGGATGGTCGACGCGGCCGTCGGCGGGAAGACCGGCATCAACACGGCCGAGGGCAAGAACCTCGTCGGCGCCTTCCACGCGCCGCGGGCGGTCGTCGCCGACCTCGACGTGCTGACCAGCCTCCCGCGCAACGAGATCCTCGCCGGCTTCGGCGAGATCGTGAAGTACGGGATGATCGCCGAGCCGCGCATCCTCGACATCATCGAGTCCGACATCGACCTGGCCACGGACCCGACGTCGGAGGAGTTCCGCAGACTGGTCGAGCTGTCGATCGGGATCAAGGCGCGGGTCGTCGGCGAGGACTTCACCGAGAAGGGCCTGCGCGAGATCCTGAACTACGGGCACACCCTCGGGCACGCGGTCGAGCACGCCGAGCGCTACCAGTGGCGCCACGGCGCGGCCGTCTCCGTCGGGATGATGTTCGCGGCCGAGCTCTCGCGCCTGACCGGATCGCTCAGCGACGCGGTCGTGGACCGCCAGCGCCGGGTCCTCGAGTCGCTGACCCTGCCGACGAGCTACCCGCTCGGACGGTGGGAGACGCTCCTCGCCGCGATGCAGCGCGACAAGAAGACCCGCGCGGGGATGCTCCGCTTCGTGGTCCTCGACGACATCGCCCGCCCGAGCATCCTGCAGGGGCCGGAGACGTCGCTGCTGTTCGCGGCGTACCAGGAGATCGGATCGTAGGTCCGACTCGGCTGAGCCCGGGCGGCGCCGTCAGCCTCCACCCAGGGCGGCCCTCCGCGCCTGTGCGTACTCGGCCTCGGTGATCAAGCCCGCCGCTCGCAGCGCCTCCAGCTCGGCGAGCCGGTCCGCCAGCGGGCGGGCTGAGCCGGGACCCTCGCGCGCGAAGCGGGCCGCGACGTCGGTCCGCAGGGTCGGCGGATCCACTCCGAGCGAGCGCGCCCGGCGCACGTTCACGATGATCAGCACCACGACGAGCACGATCACGACGGCGATGACGATCGGCACCGCGGTGAACGCGATCGAGTACCAGGGCGGCACGACGGTGTCGGCGGGAACGGCGTCCCTGTGCTCCTCCTCGGGTCGGTCCTCCACCGTCTCGCGCTCCGGCGGACAGGTGGGGCGATTCGCACGCGGCGTCCAGACTCCTCTGCCGACGGGGCCGCGTCGACTACACTCGACGGGTCAGCCGGACCGGCCGATTTCGCCGCGCCCGCGTACCGGGCTCGCCGGCGCAGACTTCCACCGAAACGGATCCCCCTTCGCATGGCCTCTACCACCGACATCAAGAACGGCACCGTCCTCAGCATCGACGGCCAGCTCTGGAACGTCATCGACTTCCAGCACGTCAAGCCGGGCAAGGGCGGCGCCTTCGTCCGCACCAAGATGAAGAACGTCCTCACGGGCAAGGTCGTCGACAAGACCTTCAACGCGGGCGCCAAGATCGACACGGCCAACGTCGACCGCCGCGACTTCCAGTACCTCTACCGCGACGGCGCGGACTTCGTGTTCATGGACACCAGCGACTACGACCAGATCACCGTCCCCGAGGCGGTCGTCGGCGACGCGGCGAACTTCATGCTCGAGAACCAGAACGTGACCCTCGCCCTGCACGACGGCGACCCGCTCTACATCGACCTCCCCGCCTCGGTCGTCCTCGAGATCACCTACACGGAGCCGGGCCTCCAGGGCGACCGCTCGACCGGCGGCACCAAGCCCGCGACGGTCGAGACCGGCTACCAGATCCAGGTCCCGCTCTTCCTCGAGCAGGGCACGAAGGTCAAGGTCGACACCCGCACGGGCGACTACCTCGGCCGCGTCAGCTGAGCCGGGCCTCCCGTGAGTGCTCGCACGAAGGCGCGCAAGCGCGCCCTCGACATCCTCTACAACGCCGACGTCCGGCAGATCAGCTTCGCCCAGTCGCTGCGCGCCGAGGCCGAGCGAGCGGCGAACGAGCCGGCCCGTGAGGCCTCGTGGCTCTACGCCCGCGAGATCGTCGACGGGGTCATCGACCACGCCGACGAGATCGACGAGCTGATCGCCCGGCTCGCCCAGGGCTGGACACTCTCGCGCATGCCGCTGGTCGACCGCGCGATCCTCCGGATCGGGGTGTGGGAGATCCTGCACAACGACGCGGTGCCCGACGGCGTCGCCATCTCGGAGGCCGTCGAGGCCGCCACGTCGCTGTCGACCGACGACTCGGCGGGCTTCATCAACGGGCTCCTCGCCTCCGTCGCGGAGTCCCGCACGACGGCCTGACCCGCCCCGGAGACCTGCTCGGCCCGCCGGATCCCCGTGATCGGGCGGGCCGAGGTCGTTCCCGGGCTGCCCGTCCGGCGGGCCGCGCGACGGCCCCTATACTCGACACGGCTTTTCCTTTAACAGCCGTCCTGTGAGGCGGGGAAGGAGGTCGGTGTGACGGCACGAATCGTGCTCAACGGCGCTGACATCACGCGAGCGCTCACGCGCATCGCCCACGAGATCCTCGAGTCGAACCGCGGCCCCGAGTCGCTGGTCGTCCTCGGCATCCCGACGCGCGGCGTCGCCCTCGCGAGGCGCATCGCCGAGACGATCGCGCGGATCGAGCCGGACGGTCCCCCCGTCTTCGCCGGCTCCCTCGACGTGACCATGTACCGCGACGACCTCTCCCGGCACCCGGTCCGCACCCCCGCGCGCACCGCCGTCCCCGCGAGCATCGACGGCCGGACCGTGGTCCTCGTCGACGACGTCCTCTTCTCGGGTCGCACCATCCGCGCCGCCCTGGACGCCCTCAGCGACATCGGCCGTCCGCGAGCCGTGCGGCTGGCCGCGCTGGTCGACCGCGGACACCGCGAGCTCCCGATCCGGGCGGACTTCGTCGGCAAGAACCTGCCGAGCAGCCTGAGCGAGCGGATCAACGTCCGGCTCGTCGAGACGGACGGCGAGGACCTGGTCGCGATCGAGTCGCAGGCCACCGGCGAGGAGACGGCTCCGTGAAGCACCTGCTCTCGACCCGCGACCTCGATCGCGCGAGCGCGATCGCCCTCCTCGACATCGCCGAGGACATGGCGGACGTGCAGAACCGCGAGGTCAAGAAGCTGCCGACCCTCCGCGGGAAGACCGTGGTCAATCTCTTCTTCGAGGACTCCACCCGCACGCGGATCTCGTTCGAGGCGGCGGCGAAGCGGCTCTCGGCCGACGTCATCAACTTCAGCGCGAAGGGCTCCAGCGTCTCCAAGGGCGAGAGCCTGAAGGACACCGCGCAGACGCTCGCCGCGATGGGCGCCGACGGCGTGGTCATCCGCCACAGCGCCTCCGGAGCCCCCGCGGTTCTGGCGGCGAGCGGCTGGATCGACGCGTCGATCCTCAACGCCGGCGACGGGACCCACGAGCACCCGACCCAGGCGCTCCTGGACGCGTTCACCATCCGCAGGCGCCTGCACGGCGCCTCCGCGTCCCGCGGCAAGAGCCTCGACGGCGTCGCGGTCACCATCGTCGGCGACGTCCTGCACTCGCGGGTGGCGCGCTCGAACGTCTGGCTGCTGACGGCGCTGGGCGCCGAGGTGACCCTGGTCGCACCGCCGACCCTCGTGCCGGTCGACACGCGCGACTGGCCCGCGACCATCCGCTTCGATCTGGACGAGGCGATCGACACCGGGCTCCCCGACGTCGTGATGCTCCTGCGCATCCAGCTCGAGCGGATGTCGAGCGGGTTCTTCCCCAACGGCCGGGAGTACGCGCGGATCTGGGGCCTCGACGACGAGCGGCTCGCCCGGCTGGGTCCCGATACCATCGTCATGCACCCCGGACCCATGAACAGGGGCGTCGAGATCTCCTCGGCGGCCGCCGATTCGAGCCGCTCCACGGTGCTCGAACAGGTCACGAACGGAGTGTCCGTCCGGATGGCCGCGCTCTACCTGCTGCTGTCCGGCGAACGGGAGGTCCACTGATGAGCACTGCCCAGCCGCTTCAGAGCACGGCGCCGGAGCGGATCCTGATCTCGGGGGCGACGCTCGCCGACGAGTCGACCGCCGACCTGCTGATCGACGGGGGCGTGATCGTCGAGATCGGCGCCGACCTCGACTCGCGCGGGGCCCGCGTGATCGACGCCGACGGCCTCCTGGCGCTGCCCGGCCTGGTCGACCTGCACACCCACCTGCGCGAGCCGGGGTTCGAGCAGAGCGAGACGATCCTCACCGGCACGCGAGCTGCGGCCGCCGGAGGCTTCACCGCCGTCTTCGCGATGGCGAACACCTCGCCGGTGCAGGACACCGCGGGCGTGGTCGAGCAGGTGCAGAGCCTGGGCGAGGACGCCGGCTACGCGACGGTCCGCCCGATCGGCGCGGTGACCGTGGGTCTGGCGGGGGAGTCGCTCGCCGAGCTCGGCGCGATGGCCCGCAGCCGCGCGGCCGTGCGGGTCTTCTCGGACGACGGGAAGTGCGTCTCGGACGCGCTGCTGATGCGCCGCGCTCTCGAGTACGTCAAGGCGTTCGACGGAGTCGTCGCCCAGCACGCGCAGGAGCCGCGGCTCACCGTGGGCGCGCAGATGAACGAGGGCGCCGTCTCCAGCGCCCTCGGCCTGCAGGGCTGGCCCGCCGTGGCCGAGGAGGCGATCATCGCCCGCGACGTGCTCCTCGCCGAGCACGTGGGCTCCCGCCTGCACGTCTGCCACGTCTCGACCGCGGGCTCGGTCGACGTCATCCGCTGGGCGAAGGCCCGGGGGATCGACGTGACCGCCGAGGTCACCCCCCACCACCTGCTCCTCACCGAGCAGGCCGTCGCCGGCCAGGACGGGCCGAGCTACGACGCCCGCTTCAAGGTGAACCCGCCGCTGCGCCGCGACGAGGACGTGCTCGCCCTCCGCGAGGCCCTCGCCGACGGCACCATCGACATCGTCGCCACCGACCACGCGCCGCACCCCGTCGAGGCGAAGGACTGCGAGTGGGACGCCGCGGCGTTCGGCATGGTCGGCCTCGAGAGCGCGCTGAGCGTGGTGCACGCCGCCGTCGTCGAGGACGGCCGGATGAGCTGGTCCGACGTCGCGCGCGTGCTCTCCTCCGCCCCCGCCCGCATCGGCCGGCTCGACGGCTACGACCGGGGCCTCGCCGTCGGCGCCGCTGCGAACGTCGTGCTCTACGACCCGGAGGCGCGCCGCCGCTTCTCGGTCGAGGACCTGCGCGGCCGCAGCGGCAACTCCCCGTACCTCGGTCGCGAGCTGCCGGGCCGTGTCGTCGCCACCCTCCACCGGGGCTTCCCGACCGTGCTGGACGGCGAGCTCGTCGACGCGGCGGTCGTCGCCGCCTCCGCGAAGGCCTCCCGTGGATAGGGCCGCGATCACGATCGTCATCGCCGCGGTCGTCGTCCTCGTCTTCGTCGGCATGCTGCTCTCCTGGCGCGCGCGGCGCCGCCGCTCGGCCGCTCTCGCGCCGGAGCCCGTGCCCGCGTCCTCGCTGGGCGCCGAGGTCGAGCGCGTCGACCTCCCGTACGTGGCCACGACCCGCTTCGAGCAGCCGCTCGAGCGCGTCGTGCTGCCGGGGCTCGGCTTCCGCGGCAACGCTGTGCTGCGCCTCCACGAGCGCGGCGTCGTGATCGCCCCCGTCGGCGAGCGCGAGACGGTGATCCCGGCCTCCCTCCTGCGCGGAGCGGGCCAGGGCAGCTACGTGATCGACCGCGTCGTCGAGGAGGGCGGCCTGCTCGTGATCTCCTGGTCGCCCCGCGGCGACGAGACCGTCGACAGCTACCTCCGCGTGGCCGAGCCCGCCCTCCGGGCGCACCTGGTCGCCGAGCTGCAGCGCCTCGCCGCGGGCGGGCACCGTGTACTGCTCGTCGGTCGAGACCGAGGAGGAGAGGTTGAGCCCCTGCATCTGCCGGCCGCCGAGGACCAGCG
>NZ_PSVE01000032.1:0-32070 GCF_002931775.1 Rathayibacter sp. AY1F4 | reverse complement strand
GCCGGCGACAAGGAGTCGCTGTTCGCCGACCTCAACTCGCGCGGGCCGCGGCCCAGCGCGAGTTGAGGTCGGCGAACAGCGACTCCTTGTCGCCGGCACCCGCACCGCGCGCGGCGTCGATCAGCTCCTGGCGGTAGGCGTTGCCGAACAGGTCGATCTCGGCCTCGTTGGCGATGTCGTTGATGACCGCCTCCTTCCCGACCGGGTCCGGGGCGAGCTCGAGGTACTGCACGCCGAGCGCGTCGAAGTCCGCGAGGGTGTCGGGAGCGGGGTCGCTGATCACGGGGCTGATCGCGCCCTGGCTCTCGGCGTAGCCGGACTCGTTCGTGAACCAGTCGATCCAGGCGCGGGCGGTGGCCTTGTTGTCGGAGTTCTTGTTGATCGCGAGGAACTTGTCCGAGGCGGTCACCGAGGTGAAGGTCCCGTCCTGCGCCCACGGCATCGGCCAGAAGCCGATGACGTCGCGGGACTTCCCGGCCTTCTCGGCCGCGTCCTGCATCTGCGAGACGGCCCAGGAGCCGAGCACCATCGAGCCGATCTCCCCGCTCGCGAGGAGGTCCTTCGACTCCTCCCAGTTCGTGGTGGTCGGGTCCGCCTCGCTGAGGCCCTGCGCGACCGTGTCGTAGAGCAGGCCGTCGATGTTGTACTGGTCGTTGCCCTCGGTCCAGGGCGCGTCGTCCGCGATCATCTCGGTGCGGACGTCCGCCCCCTGCACCGTGCCGAGGTTGCCCTCGATCGTCGCGAGGGGCCAGCCGTCCTTGTAGTTCGTGTAATAGGGGACGACGCCGTCGGCCTTGATCTTCTCGAGGTCGGCGAGGTACTCCTCCTCCGTGGCGGGCGGATCGGTGATGCCCGCCGCGGTCCAGACGTCGCGGTTGAACACGTAGCCCATGGCCGAGCCGAAGGTCGAGACGCCGTAGGCGGTGCCGTCGAACGAGCCCTCGTTGGTGAAGCGGTAGGTCTTCGACAGCTCCTCCGTCGAGCCCAGCGGCTCGAAGTAGTCGGAGTAGTCGTCCTTGGTGACGTTGGAGCTCGGGATGAGCAGCACGTCGCCGTAGTCCTTCGAGTTCAGGCGGATCTTGGTGTCGCCCTCGTAGTCGGTCAGGGCCTCGAACTTCACTGTCGTCCCGGGGTACTTCCCCTCGAACGTCGTCGCGTAGTCGGCGAAGGTCGTGTCGACCAGGTCGGTGCGGTTGGTCAGCACAGTGATCTCGCCGGCCGGCTCGCCGGAGTCGTTCCCCGCCGATCCGCCGGAGCAGCCGGCGAGCGCGAGGGAGGACGTGACGGCGACGGCGACGATGCCGATCAGCGTGGTCCTGCGGTTTCTGGTGGGTCGTTGCACGGGTGTTCTCCTCGGTAGGGCGTCGCGGTGCGACGGTGAGTGCAGTGGGTGCGGGACGGAGGTCAGTGACGGGCCTGCCACCAGTGCCGGATCGTCGGGAGGTACTGGCGCACCAGCGACTCCAGCCACGACGGCACGTGGGGGTGGGGCGAGGGTCCGGCCGTCGGCGGCGCGGTGGGAGTCGTCGGCGGTGCGGTGGGCGTCGTCGTCGGCGGGGTGGTCGGCGTCGTCGTGGGCGGAGCGGTCGGCGTCGGCGTCGGGGCGGGCCCGGCGGCGACCACCGTCGCCACGTCGTCGACGGTGAGGACTCCGGTCCCCGATCCGTTCACGTAGAGGGCGTACTGGGTCACCGAGGTCAGGTCGAGATCGGCCTCCGGGGCCCACGACGGCGGAGCGAAGGCTGAGAAGGGGACGACGGTCGGCCCCTCCGTCGCCGGGGTGACGGAGGCCTCCCAGTAGGCGCCGTTCGCGACGAACTGCACCGAGAACGGGGCCGCGGCGTCCACGTCGAGGGTCAGCCCGGAGTAGCCCCACCAGTTCTGCGGAGCATCGAACGTCTTCACGACGCCCGCGTAGCCGGCCGTGCCCGTGTCGTAGTCGAAGCGCGCGGCGCTGCCGGCGCCGGAGGGCACCAGCGTCGGCGCGATGGTGCCGCCCCCGCTGTTCCGGACGTAGGCCTCGCGGACCGCCGCGTCGTCGGCGTAGCCCTCGAAGTCGTCGACCACGACGGGCTCCGTCGGCACGGCTGAGGTCTCGAACGAGCGGACCTCGGACACGGCGGAGCCGACGCCGTTCACGGCGGTCACCCGCCAGGAGTAGCGCGTCTCGGGGGCGAGGTCGACGTCCGGGCGGACGGTGGTCGCGGTGAGCCCGGTCGTCTCCACGATCGGGTCGGAGAGGTCCTCCGATGCCGAGAGGGTGAAGCGGTAGAACGCGGCGTCGGCGGCGGGCTCCCACGAGAACGCGGGGGTCGCGGTGATCCCGTCGGCGCCGGCGGCCGGCGCGACGAGCGCGGGGGCGGCCGGGGCGCCGAGCGGAGCGGCGTTCGGCGAGAAGAGGTTCACGGAGCCGATCTGCGGCGTCCACGCCTCGCCCGGGCCCTGCGGCCACGAGACGCGCAGCTGGTTCACGCCGGAGAGGCCGCGCACCGACAGCGTGTACTGCTTCCAGTTCCCGGTGCCGCCGCGGGTGTCGACCGCGATCGGCGCCCACGTCGCACCGTCGGCCGAGCCCTCCACGGTGAGCGGGGCGACCGGCTGGTCGGGCCAGTACCAGGCCGTCACGTCGGCGCCGCTGATGTCGTCGAAGCTCCAGGTGAGGCTCGCCGGATCGGTGCTCTCGCGCTTCACGCGGGAGACGTCTCCGCCGAACTGCGCGGGCGAGCCGGAGTCGATCGCGAGGCTGCCCGTGCGGGCCGACACCTTCGAGAAGTCGTCGAGCGGGTCGGCGAGGGCCACCGCCTCCGCCGCGCTCGTGACGGTGGCGCGCTCGAGGGTGGCGCTGCCGCTCCAGGAGAGGCGGACGGCGTCGCCGTCGAAGCCGTCCGCTCGGAGGGCGCCGCCGTCGACCGTGGTCGCGGCCGGAGTCCAGGTCGTCCCGTCGGTGCTCGTCGAGACGGTCGCGGCCGAGGGGTCCGAGAAGAGGAACTCGGCGGCGGTCACGCCGTCACGCTGCCAGGTGATGCTCGCAGCGCCCGTCGCGGCGACGACTCCGCCGGCCGGCGTCGGCTCGAGCCGCGCGTTCTCGTGTGCCGAGCTGAGGGTCCAGGTCTGCAGCGGGTCGACGAGCACCGTGCCGGCCTCGGGCGCGGCCACGGGGTCGGAGGCGGGGCCGGGGCGATCGCCCTCGCCGACCGCGACCACGCGGTAGCGCGCTCCGTCGGGCGAGTCGTAGTCGGTGACCGGGGAGGCGGAGGCGGAGACGGCGCCGTCGGTCACGTCGCTCCAGGCACCGCCGTCGACCGAGCGCTGCACGAGATAGCCCTGCGCTCCCGCGGTCCCGCGCCACGAGACGGTGGTGATGCCGTACACCTGGTCGAGGGCCGTGACGAGCGGGGCGCCGAGCTCGTGCCGGCCGGGCGTGCTGCCGACGGCCGCGCTGTAGCGCTCGACCGCGTCCACGCTCTCCCGCTCCCGCGCCGAATCGCCCGGGTAGTGGAGGGTGAAGCCGTCGTCGTGCGGGACGAAGCCCCCGCGGTCGTTGTTCCCGAACAGCGACCAGAAGAACATGCCCGAGACGTTCCGGTCGGCCGCGGCCGCGTCGAGCAGCGTGGCGGAGGCGGCCGTCGAGGCGTACTCCCCCGCGATGTAGACCTTGCCCGCGTCCGCGACGGTCCGCGCGTCGGCCGAGACCCGCTCGGCGGTCGGCGGGTAGTAGTGGACGTCGACGATGTCGAGGTCCGGCGACGCGAGGGTGTCGGGATCGATGTCGAAGCGGCGGCCGGCGGCGACGAGCTGCTCCGGGGCCTTCTCCTTCAGGTGCGCGACCTGGGCGTCGATCCACTCGCGGGTCATGCCCTCGAGCTCGTTGCCCAGCTCCCACGCCATGATCGTCGGGTCGTCGACGAAGCGCGTCCCGGTGATCGTGTTCGTGTGGTCGAGCACGTGGTCGACGTAGTCCTGGTATGCCGCGATCGCGGCCGGATCGGTGTAGAAGTCGTCCGACTCGAGGCCGAGCGGAGTCGTGAAGTCGCGGTGACCGCCGTGGTAGTACTCCCACTGGTCGGTGAGCGGCAGCACCAGGCGGATGCCGAGGGTGCCCGCGTAGGCGACCGCGAAGTCGATGGTGCGGAACGCCTCCTCGTTGTACTCGCCGAGCCGCGGCATCAGCGCGAGCGGGTCGGCGTCGTCCTGGCTGGTCGACGTCATCATGTGCGAGCGCACGACGGTGACACCGAGCCCGGCCGCCGTGTCGAGGGCGTCTTTGATGCGGAAGTAGGTCGGGTAGTCGATCCCGCCGACGTTCTCGTCGAGGCCGAGCCAGTAGATGTTCGTCCCGCTGGCGCGGAAGCGCTCGCCGTCGAGGGTGAGGGCGCTGCCGTCGCGCTGGACGAACGCGGTGTTGGCGCTGGTCCAGTCGGCCGGCGCGGCCTGCGCGGCCTGGGCGGAGGACGCGGTCGCGACGAGGGTCGAGGCGACGACGGCGGCGATCGCTCCGCCGGCGAGGGCCGAGCGGAGGCGGGAGCGCCTCGGGGCGGGCGGTGCTGCGGCACGGGTCATGTGTGTTCCAGGGCTCCTTCGACCGGGGTGGAGGACCGGCTCGCGTCGTTCCGCTCTCGGGATCGGGGCTCGTCGCCCCGCCCTCGTCGGCCGGTCCTCGGACAGACTCCCCTGTCCTCCCCGTCGAGGTCAATATCAAAAGTAAATAATTTATGTAACGAATCGAGACGGCAGTGCGAGCACGCGGGGCGTGGCGACGGCCGTCGACCGACGGTCGGAGATGCTCAGGCCGCCGGCGCGCCCGTGGATCCGCGCGGGACGATCACGACGGCGGGGCTGCTGATCGCACGGCTCTCGCCACCCGCGATGCCGGCCAGGAGCTCCCGACCGGCGAGCATCCCGATGACCTGCACGTCGTGCGAGACCGCCGAGAGCGGGGGCTCGCTGAGCTGGCACTGCGCGGAGTCGTCCCAGGCGAGGAGCGAGAGCTCGCCCGGGACGGCGAGACCGCGATCGCGGGCCTCGTCGAGTCCGCCGAGCGCCATCAGGTCGCTGTCGAAGACGACCGCCGTCGGCCGCTCGTCGCCGTCGAGCAGGGCCGCCAGAGCACGGGCCCCGGAGGCCCGCGAGTAGTCGCCCCCGGCCGTCGGTCCGGACACTCCGTGCCGCGCGCACTCCTGCGCGAACGTCTCCTCGCGGATGCGCGTGTGCAGCAGCTCCGCGGGTCCGGCGACGCGGCCGAGCCGGGAGTGGCCCTGACCGGCGAGGAAGTCGACGGCCGCGCGCATCGCGTTGTCGTCGTCCGTCCACACCGCGCGGAAGCCGACGGCGGCGCTCGGTGGGCCGATCACGACGGCGGGGAGGCCGAGGCCGCGCACGAACTCCGGCCGCGGATCCCCGTCCTCGAGGTCGACCAGGATCACGCCGCTCACCTCGCCGTCCTCGCTCCACCGCCGATAGGTCGCGAGCTCGGCGTCGGCGTCGGGCAGGACGTTGAGGAGCACCGAGTAGCCCGAAGGGCGGACCGCCCGCTCGACACCGGCGATGAACTCGTGGAAGTACGGCTCCGCGCCCATGATCTCGGTCGCCCGCACCAGGGCCAGGCCGATCGGTCTCGTCCGCGTCATCGCCACCGCCCTTCGTCGCCCGTCCAGAGTAGGGGGCCGATCGGCGGCGGAGCCGTCCCGTACGCTGACGAGCGGAACGGGAGGTGACGGCATGGCACGGCGCGAATCGACACCCGCGGCCCCCGGGAGCCGCGCCCTCGTCGTGGACCTGATCCGCTCCTCCGGGCCGATCAGCCGCGTCGAGCTGACCGCCGCGACCGGCCTCACCCAGCCCGCGATCTCGATGATCGTGCGCAAGCTCCTCACCGACGGCATCGTCCGCCAGACCGGCTCGACCTCGACCGGGGGCAAGCCGCGGCAGCTGCTCGAGATCAACGCGCGGGCGAGGATCGCCATCGGCCTGCAGCTCGGCTTCGAGTCGATCACCCTGGTCGCCACCGACACGGGCGGAGGCGTGATCGCACGCCAGCAGATCGACGGCGCCGCGCTCGCCTCCCCGGAGGAGGTCACCGCGCGCCTGGTCCGGGCCTACGACGACTTCATCCGCGGGACCGGGATCGACCGCGGCTCGATCGCGGGCGTGGCGGTCGTCGCTCCCGGCCCGATCGACCAGGCCGCGGGCCGCGTCCTCGGCCCGCCGACGCTGCACCACTGGCGCGACCACCCGCTCCGCCAGGAGCTCGGCGCCGGTCTGGGCGCGCCGATCCTGCTCGACAACGACGCCGCCGCCGCCGCGATCGGCGAGTTCTGGAGCCGCGGCGTCTCGCGGCACCGCACCTTCGGGAGCATCTACGTCGGCACCGGCATCGGGGCCGGCGTCGTCCTCGACGGCGCACTGCTGCGCGGGGCGAGCTCGAACGCGGTCGAGATCGGCCACGTCACGATCGTGCCGGGCGGGCGCGAGTGCTTCTGCGGCAACGTCGGCTGCCTCGAGCGGTACGCCTCGCCGACGGTGGTCGTGGAGGAGGCGCGCTCCGACCGCGCCGCGTTCGCCGACCTCGACCTCGCCTTCCGCGCCGAGGAGCACGCCCGCGACTTCGACGTGCTCAGCCTGGCGGCGATCAACGGCCATCCGGCGGCCCTCGCCCTGATCGAGCGCGCGGCCGGGCACCTGGCCGACGGCGCTCTGACCCTGGCCAACCTGTTCGACCTCGACGAGCTGGTCCTCACCGGCCCCGGAGTCGCCATCGCCGGCTCGATCCACACCCGCGCGATCCGCGCCCGCCTCGACGAGCGCCGCTTCGCCCGCCGGGCCCACCCGATCGAGGTCGAGCTCTCGAGCAACCCGCGCGATGCGGCCGCCGTCGGAGCGTCCTCCCTCGTGCTGCAGAGCACCCTCTCGCCCGGGCACGGGCCGGTGCTCCTGCAGCCCGGAGGGCGCGATGGCTGAGGCCGTCGTCTCCGCAGGTCGGCTGCTCGGGCGGACCGTCGCGACGCCGGACGGAGCGGCGCACGCGTTCCTCGGGGTGCCCTACGCGGGCGACCCCCGGCGCTTCCTCCCGGCTCCGCCGCTCGAGGCCTGGAGCGGACGGCGCGAGGCGCTGGAGCCCGGACCGCGGGCTCCGCAGACGTCGGGTGGAAGCGAGACCGGCTGCCTGACCGTGAACGTCTGGACGCCGGAGGCAGCCGAGGCCTGCCCGGTGATCGTCTGGATCCACGGGGGACTGCACGTCGCCGGCTCCCCCTCCGAGCCCTTCTGCGACGGAGCACGGCTCGCCGCCCGGACCGGCACCGTCGTCGTGGCGCTCGGCCACCGGCTCGGCGCGCTCGGATTCCTCACCGTGGACCACCTCCTCGGCCACGAGTACCGCGACTCCGCGAACGCGGGCCTGCACGACACCGTCGCCGCGCTCGAGTGGGTCCGCGACGAGATCGCGGCGTTCGGAGGAGACCCCGGTCGGATCACGCTGGCCGGCCAGTCCGCCGGCGCGACGTCGGCCGCGATGCTGCTCGCAGCGCCCCGCGCCGAGGGCCTCTTCGCGCGAGCGGTGCTGCAGAGCGCGAACCCCGAGCGCGTCGGGTCGCGCGAGTACGGCGAGGAGGCGACGGCGGAGCTGCTGGACCTGCTCGGCGCGCCGCCGGAGCGGCTCCTCGACCTGCCCTGGCCTCGCCTGATCGAGGCGCAGGACCGCCTGCTCGCCCGCCGCTCGGCCGCGGGTCCGAACACCGTCGCCGTGTTCCGGGCGGGCCTCGACGGCCGCCTGCTGACCCGCGACCCGGTGTCCGCCGTCGCGGCGGGAGCCTCGAGCGGAGTGGATCTCGTCGTGACGACGAACGTCAACGAGGGCTCGGGCTCCGTCGACCTCCGGGCTCCCGACTCCGTCGAGCTGCGCGCACAGCTCGACCGGCACGTCGCCGACCTGCTTCCGGGAGGGGACGCGGGGGCCTATCGAGAGGCTCTGGCGGCCGACCTGGGCCGCACCCCCTCGGACGCCGAGGCCCTGGAGGCGTGCCTCGCCGACGAGATCTACCGGCAGCCGAGTCTGCGGCTGCTCGACGCCCGGGCCGCAGCGACCGGATCGACGCGCGCCGCCCTGTTCGCCTGGCGCGCCGACGACTCCCGCGGCGCGACCCACTCCCTCGAGCTGCCCTTCCTCTTCCGCAGCCTCGACGACGCCCGTGGCACGATCGGGCCCGCCCCGCAGCGCCTCAGCGACGAGGTCTCGTCGCGCTGGGCCGCCTTCGCGGCGACGGGCGACGCCGGCTGGCCCGAGTACGGATCCGAGCGCACGACGCTCGTGCTCGACGACCCCGTCCGGATCGTCGACGCTCCCCGCGAGCACCTGCGCCGCCTGGTCGCGTCCCACCGCCGCTGATCCCACCGGCCACTGGCCCCGTCCAGGCGGTTAGGTTAGGTTAACCTTCGCAACCCACACCACCCCCTTCGAAGGATCGCCGTGCCCGCCACTCGCACCCCCCTCCGCCTGACCGCCGTCGCCTCGCTCGGCCTCGCCGCGCTGCTGCTCACCGCCTGCTCGGGAGGAGCAGACGCCGGCTCCGAGGGCACGTCCGAGAGCAGCGCCGCCGAGAGCAGCGAGGGCTTCCCCGTCACCGTCGACCACGCCTTCGGCAGCACCACCGTCGAGTCGGCCGACCGCGTCGTCGCGACGAGCTGGACCAACCAGGACGTGGCGCTCGCGCTGGGCGTGACCCCGGTCGGCTTCACCCGCGCCTCCTACGGCGACGAGGACGGCGACGGCCTGCTGGTGTGGACGAAGGAGGCGCTCGACGCCTCCGGCGCCGAGACCCCGACCCTGTTCGACGAGACCGACGGCGTGCCCTTCGAGGCGATCTCGGACCTCAGCCCGACCGTGATCCTCTCGGCCTACTCCGGCATCACACGGCAGGACTACGACACCCTCAGCCAGATCGCCCCCACCGTCGCCTACCCGGGCCTGCCCTGGGGCACGACCTGGCAGGACTCCGCGAAGCTCGACGGCGCCGCGCTGGGCCTCGAGGACGAGGCCGTCGCGAAGGTCGGCGAGATCGAGAGCGACATCACGCAGACCACCGCGTCCTACCCGCAGCTCGCGGGCACCACGTTCATGTACGGCTGGTACGACCCGACCGACGCGAGCACCTTCACCTACTACACGCCGAACGACGCGCGCGTGAAGTTCGTCGAGGACCTCGGGCTCGACGTCGCCCCGAGCGTCGTCGAGCTCTCCGGCGACTCGGAGGCGTTCAGCGGCACCATCAGCTCCGAGAACGCCGACCAGCTCGACGCCGACGTGCTCGTCGTCTACGGCGACGACACGACCCTCGCCGCGCTGCAGGCCGACCCGCTTCTCTCCAAGATCCCGGCCGTCGAGCGCGGCTCCGTCTACGTGCTGGAGGACGGCTCCTCCGCCGCCATGGCCACCTCGTCGCCGAACCTGCTCAGCATCCCGTGGGTGCTCGACGAGTACACCGCCGGCCTCGCCGCGGCCGCCGACAAGGTGTCGTGACCCGCACCGCACCCACCCGGAAGACGAGGGCGACCGCGCTGGCGGTCGCCCTCGTCGCGCTGGCCGTCGCCTCGGTCCTCTCGCTCGTGTACGGCTCCCGCGAGATCCCGCTCGGCGAGGTCTGGCCGGCGCTGACCTCGCCCGATCCGGCGTCCATCGTCGACGCGGCGGTGCAGGGGCGGGTGCCGCGGACGGTCCTCGCGATCCTGGTCGGCGCCGCGCTCGGGCTCGCCGGAGCCGTGATGCAGGGCCTGACCCGCAACCCGCTCGCCGATCCGGGCATCCTCGGCCTCAACTCGGGCGCCTCGCTCGCGGTCGTGCTCGGGATCGCCGGGGTCGGCGCGACGAGCCTGCCGCAGTTCATCTGGCTCGCGTTCCTCGGAGCCGCCGCCGCCGGGGCGTTCGTCTACGCGGTCGCGTCGCTCGGCCGCGAGGGCGCCACTCCGCTGAAGCTCGCCCTCGCCGGAGCCGCCACCGCCGCCGCGCTCACCTCCCTCATCAGCGCGGTCCTGCTCACCCAGGAGACCACGCTGAACCGCTTCCGCTTCTGGCAGGTCGGCGGAGTCGGCGGCGCCGAGACCGCGAGCATCCTGCAGGTCGTCCCGTTCCTCGCGGTCGGCGCGGTGCTGGCCCTGTCCAGCGCGCGGGGGCTCGACGCCCTGGCGCTCGGCGACGACCTGGCGACCGGCCTCGGCCGGCGCGTGGGGCGCATCCGCCTGGTCGCGGGGCTCGCGGCCGTGCTGCTCTGCGGCGCCGCGACCGCGATCGCCGGACCGATCGGCTTCATCGGCCTGGTCGTCCCGCACCTCGCCCGCCGCGTCACGGGCCCCGCGCACGCCTGGCTGCTGCCCTCCTCCGCTCTGCTCGGCGCCCTGCTGCTGCTCGTCGCCGACGTGGTCGGCCGCGTGGTCGCCCGGCCGAGCGACGTCGAGGTGGGCATCGTGACCGCGCTGATCGGCGCCCCGGTGCTCATCGCGATCGTGCGCCGCTCGAAGGTACGGGCGCTGTGAGGACCGCGGAGGCGCCCGCTGCGGTCGGCATCGCGGCCGGCCGCACGCTGCGCCGTCGGCGCACGGTCATCGGCTGCGCGGTCCTCGCGGTGCTCGCGCTGGCGCTCGTCGTCGTCTCGCTCACGGTCGGCAGCACGGTCTACTCGGTGCCGGAGGTCGTCCGCGTGATCCTCGGCGAGACCGTGCCGGGCGCCTCCTTCACCGTGGGCACGCTGCGGCTGCCGCGCACCATCACGGCCGTCCTGGTGGGCGTGGGCTTCGGGATGGGCGGCGTGATCTTCCAGACGATGCTGCGCAACGCCCTCGCCAGCCCCGACATCATCGGCATCACATCGGGGGCGAGTGCGGCGGCCGTCGTCGCGATCGCGTTCTTCGGGCTCTCGGGCGGCGCGGTCTCGGTGATCGCGGTCGCGGCCGGGCTCGCGACGGCCCTGATCATCGCCGGGCTGGCCGAGGGCGGCGGAGTGATCGGGGCGCGGCTGATCCTCATCGGCATCGGTGTCGCGGCGATGTTCCAGAGCGTGATCGCCTACGTGCAGACCCGCGCCGACTTCGAGGACGTCCAGGAGTCGCTGCGCTGGCTGACCGGCAGCCTCAACTCGGCCGCCTGGCCCTCCGTCCCGCCGCTCGCGCTGACGATGCTCGTGCTGGTGCCGCTGGCGCTGCTGCTCTCGGGCCGGCTCGGCGTGCTGCAGCTCGGCGACGAGTCGGCGACCGCGCTCGGGCTCGACGTGCGGCGCAGCCGGCTGGCCCTGCTCGCGGTCGGAGTCGGCCTCGTGGCCGTCGCGACCGCCGCCACCGGCCCGATCGCGTTCGTCGCCTTCGTCTCGGGGCCGATCGCGCGGCGGATCCTGCCGAGCGCGCGCACGCTGCTGATCCCCTCCGCCCTGGTCGGCGCGGTCGTGGTGCTCGCCGCCGACCTGCTCGCCCAGTACGTCGTCGGCGCGCTGTTCTCGGGCGCGCGCTTCCCGGTCGGCGTCGTCACCGGCGCCCTCGGCGCGCCCTTCCTGCTCTGGCTCCTCGCCCGCCGCAACCGCTCCGGAGGCTCCCTGTGACCGACGCCCCGCCCACCCTCGCCGCCGACGCGGTCACCCTCGCCTACGACGAGCGCGTCGTGGTCGACGGGCTCTCGCTCGCCGTGCCGCCCGGCCGGATCACGGTGATCGTCGGCGCGAACGCCTGCGGCAAGTCGACGCTCCTGCGCGCGATGGCGCGGCTGATCACCCCGCGCTCGGGGAGCGTCCTGCTCGACGGGCGCGCGATCCACCGGCTCCCGACGCGCCAGGTCGCGCAGCAGGTGGGGCTGCTGCCGCAGACCCCGATCGCGCCGGAGGGGATCGCCGTCTCGGACCTGGTCGCCCGCGGCCGCTACCCGCACCGGGGCCTGTTCGGCCGCGGCTCCGGATCGGACGACGACGCGATCGTCGAGGAGGCGCTGCGCGACACCGGCACGCTCGAGCTCGCCGACCGCCCCGTGGACGAGCTCTCGGGCGGGCAGCGCCAGCGGGTGTGGATCGCGATGGCCCTCGCCCAGCGGACCGACGTGCTCCTCCTGGACGAGCCGACGACCTACCTCGACGTGTCGCACCAGGTCGAGGTGCTCGACCTGCTCACCGACCTCAACCGCTCGCGCGGGACGACGATCGTGATCGTGCTGCACGACCTCAACCTCGCCGCCCGCTACGCCGACCACCTCGTCGCCGTGCGCGACGGCGCCCTGTACGCCTCGGGCACGCCCACCGAGGTGGTGACGCCGGAGACGGTGCGCGCGGTGTTCGGGATGGAGTCGCGCGTGATCGAGGACCCGGTCTCACGGACACCGCTGGTGCTGCCGATCGGGCGCCACCACTCGGGCTGAGCCCGGCCGTTCAGGCCCGAGCGGTCAGGGCCGACCGGTCAGGCCGGAGCCGCGGCCAGGGAGGCGCCGTCGACGAGCGTGCAGCGGAGGAGCTGCTGCTCCCGTCGCGCGGGGTCGCCCTCGATGAGGATCTGCACGGCGCGGCGGCCCATGTCGCGCCGGGGCAGCTCGAAGCCGGCCTGCCAGCCGGTGCGATCGGCGGATCCGGAGAGTGACACCAGCGACAGGTCGCCCGGCACCGCCACCCCCTCGGCCTCGGCGGCGTCCTGCAGGAGGACGAACTGCTCCTCCTGCTCGGCGAGGACGACCGTGACGCCCTCGGCGGCGATCCGGCGGATCCACTCCCGCGGCGACGCCTCCGGCCCCGGCACGAGGTGGAGGAAGCCGTCGCCGAGCTCGGCCCGCGCGCCGGCCATGCGGTCGGTGTACGACTCGACGCCCTCGCCGTGGCCGGCGTAGGCGAAGCGGGTGTGGCCGAGGGCGCGCGCGCAGGAGATCAGCTCGCGGACGATCGACGCGTAGTCGGCGGCCACGTAGGGCACGGGCCCGCCGGCGTCGTCGCGGCGGCCGATGCTGACGAAGGAGAAGCCGCTCGCGTTGAGGAACTCGAGCTCCTCGCGGGGCATGCGCTGCCCGAGGAGGATGCAGGAGTCGGCCAGGCGCAGCCGGGTGGTGCCGCCGCTGAGGCCGCCGCGACGGCCGCCGACGCGACCGCTGGTCAGCAGGAGGAGGTCGATGTCGCGGTTCTGCGCCTCCTCCTCGATGCCGGCGAGGAACGGGTGGAAGAAGTCCTCGCGGTCGAGCGGGAACAGGCTCTCGTAGGTGTAGACGCCGATCATGCCGGTGCCGACCTGCTTGAGGCGGCGCGCGATGGGGTCGGCGACGTACCCCGTCTCCTGGATCGCCTTGAGGATCCGCGCCCGCGTCGCCTCCGGGACCCGGGCGAGCTGCTCGCCCTTGTCGTTGAGCACGAACGACACCGTCGTCTGGCTGACTCCCGCGAGACGCGCGATGTCCTTCTGCGTGATCCGCGGCACCCGGACACCCCCGCTTCATCCTGGTAATAGGTATTACGTCTTGACCTCAGGCTACCGATGACGAAGGATCGCCGTACGCCCATCCGGGGCGAGAGAGGGCGGAACGTCGACGATGATGAATCCCGCAGACCCAGACAACCAGACCACGGCCTCCCCGAGGCCCGATCGGCAGCACAAGCCCGATCAGCAGCCCGAGCACGATCCGCAGCGCAGGCCCGACAACTCGCGCCGCCTCTTCCTCGCCGGGGGCGCCGCCGCCCTCGCCGGCGCGGCAGGGGCCGTCGGCGCCGCCACTCCGGCCGCCGCCGCACCCCCGGCCGACGCTCCCGGGCAGAAGAAGCGCCTGAGCGTCACCGAGGGGCCGATCTCGCCGCTCGACAAGGAGTTCCGCTGGGACGACCGCGCCGGCGCCGACAACACCCGCGCAGTGCAGGCGGCCATCGACAAGGCGATGACCGCTCCGGGCGGCGAGGTGTCGCTGCCCGCCGGCGAGATCCGGGTGACGGGCCTCGCGGTCGACTACCGCGGCTACCCGGTGCAACCCGAGAACGGGCCGCCCTACGGCTACGCCGGGCCGAAGATCGTCGGCGCCGGCATGCGTCAGACGAGGATCGTCCAGATCGAGGGCTCGACCCGCGACATCTTCACCGTCTCCGGCCAGACCGGCGACGCGGCCGGTCCCGCCAACAACAACAAGGCCACCGGCGTCGTCCTCGCCGACTTCGAGATGACGGGCACGCCCTCGGGCGGCCACGGGATGTCGCTGCGCTCGCTGGTCAACTGCGAGTTCCGCAACCTGTGGATCCAGAAGACCGGCAAGTCGGGCATCTTCCGCGAGCGCGCCACCTTCGTCTCGGGCGTCGACGACGAGTACTCGTACGCCAACTCCTGGAACAAGATCAAGATCGTCGCCCCCGCCGGCTGGGGCGTGGAGGACTCGGGCAAGGCCTCCATCGGCGGCTCGATGACCAACGTCGAGGCGATCAGCCCCGGCCTCGGCGGCTTCCTCCTCGCGCCGACGAACATGACGCTGCTCGACTGCCAGGCCATCGGCGGCACGGTCGGCCTCCGGTCGATCCGCAACGAGAACCGGCGCTCGGTCAACTCCGGCCTGACCCTGATCAACTTCCGCTCGGAGGGCTCCCGCGACGGCTGGGAGGTGCTGATCGAGGCCGGCACGAGCCACATGATCGTGAACCCGAACTTCTTCCCGACCTCGGGCGCGAACTGCCTCGGCGTCGGCCTGACGAACGGCGGAGCGGACTTCGAGGTGCGCAACCTCACCGTCCTCGGCGGCTTCTACGGGCTCAGCCTCGGCCGCTTCCCGCAGCAGAAGGCGATCGTGCTGGGCAGCGACTCCTCGCAGACGCGCCTCGTGAACCCGTTCATCGAGCGCGGCGCCGCGGGAGTGGACGAGGGCTCGCTGATCGTCGACGACGGACGCCTGACCTCGTTCGAGCTCGGCCGCGGCCGGGTGGAGCGCGCGGCCGGCTACACCACGGTCGCCCGCGCCCCCGAGACCATCCCGACCCCTCCGGCCGGACAGGTCAACGAGGGCTGGGAGCGCTCCGGCGACACCTGGCGGAAGGTGGCCGTCTTCCCCGACGGGCACCGCGTCGTCATCGCCTCCTGACCCCGGGCGGCGGCGCCCTCCGCGCCGCCGCCCTCCCCCACTGCACACGGAACGAGCACCAGAACGCATGCATGACGACAGCACCCGCATCGAAGCCCGCATCGCCCGCTTCCGCGCCGAGAGCCTCCGGCCGGCGATCCACCGGGCGGTCGAGCCGCTCGGGATCGAGTCGTGGACCGCTCCGGGCGAGCCGGTCCCCTTCGACCAGGCGCGGGCCGCGTCCTACGCGCCCGCCCGCATCGGGGAGCCGTGGGGCGCCCCCTGGGGCACCGTGTGGTTCCACGTGCGCGGCGAGATCCCCGCCTCCTGGGTCGGCGTCGACGGCTGCGAGCCCGAGCTCGTCGTCGACCTCGGCTACACCGGCGCCCAGTCCGGCTTCGAGGCGGAGGGGCTCGTCTTCACCGCGACCGGCACGGTCGTGAAGGCCGTCGAGCCGTTCAACCAGTCGGTCCCGCTCGACCGGCTGCCCGGCCGCGAGGCGGGCGACCGCACGGTCGAGCTCTACATCGAGGCCGCCGCCAACCCGAACATCACCGGCGACTGGTCCTTCACCCCCACGGCGCTCGGCGGCCGCCCCGCCGACGGCGCCCTGCCGTCCGACCCGCTCTACCGCCTCCGCCGTCTCGAGCTCGGGCTGCTCGACCGGGAGGTCTGGGAGCTGGAGCAGGACATGGCCGTGCTCGTCGGGCTGATCGGGCAGCTGCCCGAGTCCTCCCAGCGGCGCGCCGAGATCGTGCGCGCCCTCGACCGCGCCGTCGACGTCCTCGATCCGGACGACGTGTCCGGCACCGCCGCCGCGGGCCGGGAGGCGCTGCGGACGGTCCTCGAGCGCCCCGCCTCGGCCAGCGCGCACCACCTGCACGCCGTCGGCCACGCCCACATCGACTCCGCCTGGCTCTGGCCCGCCCGCGAGACCGCCCGCAAGGTGGCCCGCACCTTCTCGAACGTCTGCGACCTGATCGAGCGCGAGGAGGGCTTCGTCTTCGCCGCCTCCTCCGCGCAGCAGTACGCGTGGCTGAAGCGCGACCACCCGGAGCTGTTCGAGCGCGTCCGCGGCCACGTGCTCGCGGGCCGCTTCGTGCCGGTCGGCGGGATGTGGGTCGAGTCGGACACGAACATGCCCGGCGGCGAGGCGCTCGTGCGCCAGCTGCTCGAGGGCAAGCGCTTCTTCCTCGACGAGTTCGGGATCGACACCGAGGAGGTCTGGCTCCCGGACTCCTTCGGCTACTCCGCCGCGCTGCCGCAGATCATCGCCGGAGCGGGCGGGCGCTGGTTCCTCACGCAGAAGATCTCGTGGAACGAGACCAACACGATGCCCCACCACACCTTCTGGTGGGAGGGCATCGACGGCACCCGCGTGTTCACGCACTTCCCGCCCGTCGACCTCTACAACTCCGACCTCTCCGGCGAGGACCTCGCCCGCGCCGAGCGCCAGTACGCCGAGAAGGGCAGCGGCACCATGTCGCTCGTGCCCTTCGGCTACGGCGACGGCGGAGGAGGCCCCAACCGCGAGATGATCGCGGCCGCCCGCCGCACGCGCAGCCTCGAGGGCTCGCCGACCGTCGAGCTGTCCACGCCCCGCCGCTTCTTCGAGGAGGCGCAGGCCGAGTACCCGGACGCGCCCACCTGGTCGGGCGAGCTCTACCTCGAGTTCCACCGCGGCACCTACACGTCGCAGGCGCGCACCAAGCAGGGCAACCGCCGCAGCGAGCACCTGCTCCGCGAGATCGAGCTATGGGCGACCACGGCCCTCGTCCGCGCCGGGGTACCGTACCCGGCCGACGAGCTGCGCGAGATGTGGCGGACGGTCCTCCTGCAGCAGTTCCACGACATCCTGCCGGGCACCTCCATCGCCTGGGTGCACCGCGAGGCGGAGGAGAACTACGCCCGCATCGCGCAGCGGATCGAGGAGATGATCGCCGAGACCGTCCGGGCCCTCGCCGGCGAGGGCTCCGCGGAGCTGCTGGTGAACTCCTCCCCCTTCGCCGTCGGGGGCGTGCCGGCGCTCGGCGCGGCCGCGGCCGACCCCGCCGCGGAGCACTCGGCCCCGATGCTCCGCTCCGACGGCGACGCCCACGTCCTCGACAACGGGCTCGTCCGGGTGCGGATCGGCGCCTCCGGGCTCCTCGAGTCGGTCGTGGACCTCGCGAGCGGCCGGGAGGTCGTGCCCGCCGGCGCCGCCGCGGGGCTCCTCCAGCTGCACCGCGACACCCCGAACAAGTGGGACGCCTGGGACCTCGACGACAACTACCGCCGCACGGTGGAGGACCTCGTCGGCGTCGACTCGGTCCGCGCCGGCACCGTGAGCGACCCGCTCGGCCGCGAGGTGCCGGCGGTCGTGATCACCCGCTCGTTCGGCGGCTCCACGGTCGTGCAGACCGTCTCGCTGCAGATCGGCCGGGCGGCCGTCGACCTCGACCTCGACATCGACTGGCACGAGCGCCGCAAGCTGCTCAAGCTCGCCTTCCCGCTCGACCTGCTCTCGGACCGGGCGACGTCCGAGATCCAGTTCGGCCACGTGCACCGCCCGACCCACGTGAACACGACGTGGGACGCCGCCCGCTTCGAGACCGTCGCGCACCGCTGGGTGCACGTCGGCGAGCCGGGCTTCGGCGTCGCGGTCGTCAACGACTCCACCTACGGGCACGACATCACCCGCGACCGCGCCGCGGCCGGCACCCCGACGACCACGGTCCGGCTCTCGCTCCTGCGCGCGCCGCTGTTCCCCGACCCGGACGCCGACCAGGGCCACCACCGCCTCGCCGTCTCGCTCGTGGTCGGCGCCGAGCTGCCCGACGCCGTCGAGGCCGGCTACGCGCTGAACACCCCGGTCCGCAGGCTCACCGGCGCCGCGCCCGTGGCTCCCCTGGTGTCGATCGACGACCCCTCGGTGATCGTCGAGGCCGTGAAGGCGGCGGACGACGGGAGCGGCGACGTGATCGTGCGGCTCTACGAGTCGCTCGGCCGCCGCGCCGCAGCGACCCTCCGCGCCGCCTTCGCCGTCCGGGCGGTCACCCGCACCGACCTGATGGAGCGTCTCACCGAGCAGGTCCGCATCGAGAGCTCCGTCGAGGCGGAGTCGGCCGACGTGCGCCTCGAGCTGCGTCCGTTCGAGATCGCGACGGTGCGCCTGGCGCGCTGAGCGCGAGGGGGACGCGGGGCGGGAGCAGGCCGGGCGGGCTTGCTCCTGCCCCTGCGTCATGTGGTCTGCTCGATGCACACCGTCCCGATCGGAGAGGTCCCCCATGCAGTCGTTCCCCGCCCCGCCCCGCCAGGTGCAGATCGGCGACGCCGCCGCGTTCGCCGGCGTCACTCCGCGGGCGATCCGCCACTACCACCGGCTCGGGCTGCTCCCCGAGCGCGAGCGGGGCGGAGACGGTCGTCGGCGCTACGGCTACGACGACATCATCCGGCTGCTCTGGATCCGCCGCCTGGCCGACGCCGGGGTCGCGCTCGAGGACATCCGGGACGCCTTCGCCGTCGCAGCCCCGGCCGGCGCCGAGGACAGCGCCGACCGCGAGGACGAGGTCGCGGGCGTCCTCGCGCGGCTGGACGACGCGCTCGCCGCGCAGGAGGAGGAGCTGCAGCGGAAGCGGGCCTCGGTCCGGCGCATGCGGACCCTCGGCGGCCGGCTGGGGCTGCTCGACGACATCGTCTCGCGCCGCCTCGAGGGCGCACCCGAGGGCTCGCTGCGCCAGGCCGACCTCGACACCCTGCTGGTCACCGAGCGGATGTTCGGCCCGCTGGGCGCCGTCTCCCAGGCCGGCCGCTTCGTGGTCCTGGCCGCCGATCCGGCGCTGCGGGCGGAGGCCGACCGCGTCGACGCCGCCGAGGAGGCCCTCGACGACACGGTCGCCGAGGACGACCCCCGGGTGGAGCAGGTGGCGCGGGAGCGGCACGCCTTCGAGGCCCGGCTGATGCGCGTCGTCGAGGAGTCCGGTCAGCTCGAGGAGGACGAGGCCATCTTCGACGCGTGGGACGAGGCGCACCCGCCCGAGGACCCCGCGCCGGCCCCCGATCCCGTACAGGGCTCCCGCGCCCGGAGCGCCGGCGAGATCATCCGGAGCCTGCCCTACGACGTCTCGCCGGCCCGCCTGCGCGCCATGGACCTGGCGATGCGGCTCGGGATGGAGGAGGCGCCGACGCGCTGAGACGCGGGGTCACGCCCGCTCGGTCACCCGAGGACCTCTCGCAGCACCTCCAGCGCCCGCTCGCGGTCGCCGACCCCGCCGCCCTCGTGCCCGCTGTACGGCCACACGTCGATCGACGTCTCGCCGCCCGAGACGTTGTGGGAGGCGAAGACCGTCGAGGGCGGGCAGACCGGGTCCATCAGGCCGACCGAGCGGTGCACCCGGCAGCGCAGGCGCCGCGAGAAGTGGACGCCGTCGACGTAGGAGAGGGTCCGCTCGACGGCGTCGAGGTCCTCGGGGCGGGTCGCCAGGTAGCGGGCGATCTCCACGTAGGGCGCCTCGTTCGTGACGGTCGTGGCGCGCAGGACGTCGGAGAGGAAGGGCACCAGGGCGATCGCCGCGCGCACCCGGGGGCGCAGCGCCGCCGCGGCGGTCGCGAGCGCTCCGCCCTGGCTGCCGCCGAAGACCGACACGCGGTCCGGGTCCAGCCCGGGGAGCGACTCCACGGCGTCGACGGCGAGCGCCGCGTCCGCGATCAGGCGCCGGTAGTAGTACGTCTCGGGCGACTCGATGCCGCGCGTCGTGACCCCGGGGTACGCGGGTCCGCTGCCGTGGGGGTCGGGGGTGGCTCCGGAGCGGGCGAGGCGGCCGGCTCCCTGGCCTCGCGCGTCGACGACCAGGTGGGCGTACCCGGCGGCGGCGATCCAGAGGTGCTCGATCGGACGGCCCCGTCCGCTGCCGTACCCGGGGTACTCGATCACCACGGGGAGCGGGGCGCCCGGGTCGACCGCGGGGGTCATCAGCCAGGCGGCGATCGGCTCGCCCGCGAAGCCGGGGAACCGCACGTCCCGCACCCGCACCAGCGGGAGGCCCGCGTCGACCGGCGCGGCGCTCACGGCGGGGCCGCCCTCCCGCCCGAGCGCGAGGGTGGCCCGCCAGAAGGCGTCGAAGTCGTCGGGCTCCGCGACCTCCGCACGGAACTCGCGGAGGGCGGCGAGGGGGCGATCCGTGAACACCGGGTCAGCCTTTCAGACCGGAGTGCGCGAGCCCTTCCACGAACTGCCGCTGAGCGAGGAGGAACACGGCCAGCACGGGCACGACCGTCATCGTCGCCGCGGCGAGCTGCACGTCCCACATCTCCCCGCCGTAGGCGTCGGTGAAGCGGGTGAGCGCCTGGGGCAGGGTGAAGAGCTCGGGTGAGGTCAGGTAGACCGTCGGCTCGAGGTACATGTTCCAGGACCCGAGGAAGGTCAGGATCGCGACGGCCGACAGCGCGGGCTTGGACAGCGGCAGGAAGATGCGCCGCCAGATCCCGAAGCGGCCGAGGCCGTCCAGGCGCGCGGCCTCCTCGAGCTCGCCGGGCATCGCGATGAAGTACTGCCGCATGATGAACGTGCCCAGCACCGCCGGCGCTCCGACCATCGGCACCAGCAGCAGCGGCACGTGGGTGTCGATGAAGCCGAGCTGCCGGAAGATCTGGAACAGCGGGATGATCGTCACCTCCGTCGGCACCAGCAGGCCGGTCAGGACGACGAGGAACACCGCGTTGCGTCCCGGGAACGGGATCCGGGCGAAGGCGTAGCCGGCCAGGCTCGACACCAGCAGCGTGACCACGGTGACCGTGACCGCGATGTAGAGGCTGTTCCAGTACTGGAGCGCGAACGGCTGGAACCGGAACGCCTCGGCGTAGCCCGCCAGGCTCGGCGAGTCCGGCAGCAGGGTCGGCGGGTTCGAGAAGATCTCGTTCACCGGCTTGAACGACGAGGCGATCATCCAGAACGTCGGCACCGCGAACGGCAGCACGAGCAGGATCAGCGTCACGACGAGCAGGGCGGTCATGAGCGGGCTGCGGCCGCGGCGGCGCTTGACGGGCGGCTCCGGGACGGCTTCGAGGCGTGGCGTGAGCGGGGTCCCCTGCTCGACGACGGCGTCAGTTCTCATAGAAGACCCATTTCTTGCGCAGCTGCCACTGCACGACCGTGAGGATCAGGACGAAGAGGAGCAGCATCAGCGAGAGCGTCGCGCCGTAGCCGATGTCGCTGAACTCGAAGGCCTGTTGGAACACGTAGTAGACGAGCACTGTCGTCGACAGCTCCGGCCCGCCCTCGGTCAGGACGGCGACCTGCGCGAACGCCTGCAGCGAGCCGACGATCGTGAGGATGGCGGTGAGGAGCAGGGTGGGCGAGATGAGCGGGAGCGTGATCCGGAAGAAGATCGCGCGGGGGCTCGCGCCGTCCAGGCGGGCCGCCTCGTAGAGGTCGCCCGGCACTCCCTGCAGCGCGGCGAGGAAGAGCACCATGTTGACGCCGACGCTGCGGATGACCTGCGTGACGATGACGCTCGCCATCGCGGTGGGTCCCTCCTGGAGCCAGTTCGGCCCGTCGAGGCCGACCAGCGAGAGCAGGCCGTTGATCGCGCCGTTGTCCTGGAGGAGGAAGCCCCAGACGAGGGTCCAGGCGACCACCGAGATGACGACGGGCGAGAAGAAGAGCGTGCGGAACAGGGCGCCGCCCGGGATCCTCCGGTTGAGCAGCACGGCCAGGCCCAGCCCGAGGGCGAGGTTCAGGACGACCACTCCCCCGGAGAAGACCGCGGTCGTGCCGAGCACCGCGCCGATGCTCGGGTCGTTGATCGCCCGCTCGTAGTTCTCGCCGCCCACGAAGGTCATGGAGCCGGTGAAGACGTTCCACTCGTTGAGGCTGAACCAGACCGCGAGCCCGACGGGCAGCAGCACGAACACGATCACACCGAGCAGCTGGGGCGCGATGAAGAGCCAGCCGGCGAGCGCGTCGCGGCGCCGGAGGTTCCAGTAGGCGCCGGCGGGAGCGGATCGGCGGCTGTCCGTCGAGGTCGCGGTCACGGGATCACTTCCCCTGGAGGACGGGCGCGATGGCGTCGCAGACGCCTCCGAGCACCTCGGCGACGTCGGCGTCGGCCGACCACATGCGGTCCAGCGCCGTCTTGCCGACCGAGGTGATCTCGGCGGGGCTCGTCACCGGAGGGGTGGCGGACACGTCGGCGAGCTCGTCGACCACGACGCGGTCGAGCTGCTCGGCGCTGAGGCGCGTGTTGACCTTCGCCAGCTCCTCACCGGACAGCAGTGACTCGCGGGGCGGCGGGAAGAACTGCGCGAGCTTGGCGGAGTTCTCCGGGTTGGTCATGAACGAGAGGAAGCCGGTCGCCTCCTCCACGTGGTCGCCGCCTGCGAGCGCGGCCATGCCGGCCTGGCCGATGTTGCCGTACTCGCCGGCGGGGCCGACGGGCAGCGGGTAGATCTCGAACGGGAACGAGCCGTCGAGCAGGCTCGCCCGCGAGACCTGCGCGGTCGTGAACGCGGCGTCGCCGGCGAAGAAGTCCGCCGTCACGCCGGGTCCGGGGGTCGCGCCGCTGACGTAGACCGAGTCGTGGAAGAACTGGAACGCCTCCACCATCTCGGGCGAGTCCATCGTGCACTGGGTCCCGTCGTCGCTCCACGGCTGGGCTCCCCAGCCCGCCCAGAGGTTCGCGAGGCTCAGCCAGCCCGAGAAGTCGAAGTCGCGGATGATGTAGCCGGCCTTGCCGGTCGACTCGTTGACGGCCGCGCCGATGCGGTCGACGTCCTCCCAGGTGAGCGTCGCGGGGTCGACGGTCTGCCCGGCCTGCGCGACGAGGTCCTGGTTCACGTACAGCGCGAACGGCGAGTTGGAGAACGGGTACGCGTAGAGCTCGCCGTCCTGGCTGAACGACTGCGCCACGCTGGGCAGGATGTCGTCGTACTCGTAGCCCTCGGTCCCCTCGAAGGTCTCGGTCAGCGGAGCGAGCGCTCCGGCGTCGATCAGGTCCTTCGCGATGTCGCCGACCCAGGCGAGGTCGGGGGCGTTGCCGCCCGCGGCCTGCGTGGTCAGGGTCGAGTTGTAGTCCGCGAACGGGAGGGACTCGAAGGTCACGGACTCGATCTCGGGGTGGTCGGCGATGTACTCGTCGGCCATCGAGTCGAACAGGGCGAGCTGCTTCTCGTCGGAGGTCCAGACGGACATCCTCAGAGCGACGGGTGCTGAGTCGTCACCGCCGCCGGCGGCGCCGCAGCCCGAGAGGGCGGCGATCACTCCGACTGCGGCGAGCGAGGCCATCAGCTTCTTCGCTGGTCTCATCGTCTCTCTTTCTCCAATGGTCTTCTCGGTGTTCCCGGTCAGTACCCGACGACGTCGGGCCAGTGGGTCTCTACGCCGCGCGACTCGAGCCTCGCCTGCAGGCGGGCGACGAGGGCGGGGTCGGCGGCGATCCCGTGGGGCGACAGGTCCTCGGCGAGGGCGAGGGCCGCCAGCTCGCCGACGGCCTCGCCGATGTTCCACTCCACGGGGTGGAGGCGGTACGCGCCGTTGGTGATGTGCGTCGTCCCGATGTTCTTGCCCCCGGGCAGCAGGTTCGTCGGGGTGCGCGGCACGAGGGCGCCGAGCGGGATCTCGAACGGCGAGCACTCCACGTCGAGGTAGTTGTCGCCTCCGGTGGTCGGGTGCAGGTCGATCCGGTACATGCCCACGCCGACGGAGTCGTCGAAGCGCGCGGGGCTCCCCGTCCCGCGGGCGGCGACGGAGACGTCCTGCTCGCGCACGGTGGTGAGCGCGCGGATCCGGCGGGACTCGCGGATGTAGGGGGCCTGCGCGAGGCCGTCGGCGGTGCCCATCACGTCGCCGCGGAGCCGGAGCCCGGGCCAGCCGCGGCCGCCGTCGGGCCGGGGCGCCTCGGTCTGGAGCCAGTAGAAGTACGACAGCGAGAGAGCGCGGGCGCCGGCGAGGTGCTTCTCCGGCTCCGGCACGTCGAGGATCGAGCTGTCGAGGTAGTCGAGCATCGGCCAGTTCGCGAGCACGATGTCGCTGTCGAGCGCGCCCGGTCGGAGGGTCTCGGTCGCGAGGATCCGGCGGAACATCCAGAGGTCGGTGTCCCCGCCCTGCGCGCGCTGGTCCGCGGTGCGGGTGTCGCCCACGGCGTTCACGTGCATCGTGCGGGTCTCGGGGCGCAGCGTCCTCGGGTTCGGCGCGGTGAAGGAGAGGAGCTTCCCGCCCCAGAACGGCACCTCGTACTCGTGCCAGTAGTCGTAGTCGGCCGGGCGCTCGATGGTGTGGTCGCCGTCCGCGCTGTCGAAGCCGAAGCACCAGGTGACGGCTTGCACGTTCATCGGGTCGGCGACGGCGGGAGCGCTGGGCTCGCCGTGCTCGTCGCGCGACTCGGAGCCCGTGACGTAGTCGACCTCCGCGAGGGGGAGCAGCTCCCCCGTCTCGGTCGCGTCGATCACGTACCGTCCGGAGACGGCGAGCTCCTCGCCCGAGACCGCGTCGCGCAGCAGGACGCGCTCGATCCGGCCCGGGCCGCCGTCGACGGCGAAGGGGACGACGCCGGTGACGACGCGGATCGCTCCGCTCGAGCGGTAGGGGGCGAGCATCTCGTCGAGCACGGCGACGGCGACGCGGGGCTCGGCGCAGAGCCGGCTCACGAGTCCGCGGCCGGGGTTCAGGCGGTCGTCGCGCATCGCCTCGGCGGTGAGGGGGTAGTTGCGGCGGTAGTAGCCGCGGATGCCGTCGCGGAGGCGCCGGTAGTCGGCGGTGACGCCGAACTGCTCGACCCAGGTGTGCTCGTCCGGCGGGACGCCCTGCGAGGTGAGCTGGCCGCCCAGCCACGGGTACTGCTCGGTCAGCACGACCGAGAGGCCGTTGCGGGCGAGGGCGATCGCCGCCGCCACTCCTCCGAGGCCGCCGCCGATCACGGCGACATCTGCTTGCATCGGGGTCACGCGTCCGCCTCGTCCTCGTCGACAGTCTGGGTAATCGGCCTACTACCCGCGGGTAATACGTATTGCCGAATGATTAGACCGTAACGCACGAGTGTCCGGTTGGCAACGGTCTCCGATGTTCCGAGCGACGCCCCGGCGACCCGCGGGCGTCCTCAGCCGGAAGCGGGCCGGATGTCAGGGCTCGGTGGCATGCTCGACCCCGAGCGCGGCCGGCGGGCGGCGGCGCGGAGCGGAGCAGCATGATCGGGTTGGATCTCACCGGGCGCACGGCCCTCGTCACGGGGTCGGGGCAGGGCATCGGGCTGGCCATCGCGACGACGCTCGCGGAGGCGGGCGCCGAGGTGATCGTGAACGCCCGCTCCGAGCGGTCGATCCGCCGGGCGATCGAGGCCGTCGGCGCGGCGGTGCCGGAGGCGCGGGTGCGCGGAGTCGCGGCCGACGTGTCGACGGAGAAGGGCACGGCCTCCCTCCTGCGGGCGGCCGCCGACGTGGATGTGCTCGTCAACAACCTCGGGATCTTCGGCTCCGCCGATGCGCTCTCCATCGACGACGACGAGTGGCGCCGCTACTTCGAGGTCAACGTGCTCACCGGCGTGCGCCTCACCCGCGCCTACCTCCCGGGGATGATGGAGCGCGAGTGGGGCCGCGTCCTCTACATCGGCAGCGACTCCGCCGTCGTCACGCCCGCCGAGATGATCCACTACGGAGTGTCGAAGACCGCGCTGCTGGGCGTCTCGCGCGGCTTCGCCAAGGCCGCCGCCGGCACCGGGGTGACGGTGAACAGCGTGCTCGCCGGGCCGACCCACACGGGCGGCGTCGAGGACTTCGTCTACGAGCTGGTCGACCGCGAGCTCCCGTGGGAGGAGGCGCAGCGCGAGTTCATGCGCCTGCACCGGCCGCAGTCGCTGCTGAAGCGCCTCATCGAGCCGGAGGAGATCGCCCACATGGTGGCGTACCTCGCCTCCCCGCTCGCCTCGGCCACCACGGGCGCCGCCGTGCGCGTCGACGGCGGCTACATCGACTCGATCGTGCCGTAGCGCGCGCTCCCGGGGCTTCCCGGGGCGCCGGCCGTCAGCGCGGAGGGGCGACCGAGCCGCCGGGGCGCCACGGGCCGCCGATGCGCTCCTGGAGGAGCGGCGCCGCCGGGTCGGCGAGGCGGGCGAGCAGCGCCTCCACTCCGCGGCGGCCGAGCTCGCGGCCGGGCGCGACGAGCAGGTCGAGCGCCGGGTCGGCCAGGTCGGCGACGTCGGGGTCGGAGGCGAGCAGGACGATCGAGAGGTCCTCGGGCACGCGCAGCCCGCGGTGCCGCACCTCGTGCGCGAACCCGACGGCGGCGCCCCCGTTGACGATCACCACGGCGGTCGCGGAGGCGGGGTCGAACGAGCGGGCGAGGGTGCGGCCGCCGGCGGGCGACTCCTCGCAGCGCAGCAGCACGCCCTCGACGCCGCGGGCCGCGCAGGCGAGCGCGAACGCCTCCTGGGTGCGCGCGTAGGGGCCGAAGTCGGCCGCGGCCTCGCGGTCCGGGCCGAGCACGAGCGCCACCCGCGCGTGCCCCAGGCCGGCGAGCCGGCCGAGCGCCTCCTCGACCATCCCCTCGAAGTCGATGTCGACCCAGTCGAGGGCGGACGGATCGCGGGTGCGCCCGATGAGGGCGAAGGGCGTGCCGGAGTCCCGCAGGACCGGCACGCGCTCGTCCTCGCTGGTGACCTGCATCAGCACGACGCCGTCGATCAGGCCGTCGGCGCGCAGGTCGGCGAGGCGATCGGAGCCGCCGACGGTCGGCCACAGGACGATCGAGTGGTCCTGCTCCGCCGCGGCCTCGGCGGCGCCGAGCAGGAACGAGGTGGCGGTGTTGAGCGGCCGGCTCGACACGAGCGGATAGACGACCGCGACGATCCCGGAGCGGCGTCGGGCGAGGGCGCGGGCCAGGGCGTGCGGCCGGAAGCCGAGCTCGCGCATCGCCGCCCGCACCCGCTCGCGCGTCTCGGGCGAGACGGGCTTGGTGTCGTTGACCACGAACGAGACCGTCGCGATCGAGACCCCCGCGAGGCGCGCGACGTCCCTCATCGTGGCCACCGCGCCTCCTCCGCTCGCGCCGCCCGGCCGTGGTTGACGCGGGGCGGACGTCTCCCGCATCCTAGGAGACGCGGCCGGTAAAGCGGTTAACCCCGTGTCGGGCCGCCCACTGCCGCACCGTCTCCACCGTCGAAGAAGGAACACCGTGACCACACCCTCCTCCCCCGTCCGCGTCCTCGTCTGGGGCGAGAACCGCCATGAGCAGATCGAGGAGAAGGTCCGCGCGATCTACCCCGACGGCATGCACAGCACGATCGCCGACGGCATCCGCGAGAACCTCGGCGAGCGCGCCACCGTCTCCACCACCACGCTCGACGAGCCCGAGCACGGCCTCACCGAGGACGTCCTCGACGCCACCGACGTGCTCGTCTGGTGGGGCCACATGGCCCACGGCGACGTCTCCGACGAGATCGTCGAGCGCGTCCAGCGCCACGTCCTCTCGGCCATGGGCCTCGTCGTCCTGCACTCCGGCCACTGGTCGAAGATCTTCGGCAAGCTCATGGGCACCACCTGCACGCTGCGCTGGCGCTCGGAGCAGGACCGCGAGCTGGTCTGGACCGTCGACCCCACGCACCCCATCGCCCAGGGGATCCCGCACCCCTTCCTGATCCCGCAGCAGGAGATGTACGGCGAGTTCTTCGACGTTCCGGCGCCCGACGAGCTCGTGTTCCTCTCGACCTTCACGGGCGGCGAGGTGTTCCGCTCCGGCATGACCTGGAAGCGCGGCCACGGGCGCATCTTCTTCTTCTCCCCCGGCGACCAGGACTACCCCGTCTACCACCAGGCCGAGGTGCGCCGCGTGATCGCGAACGGCGTCGAGTGGGTGCGCTCCTCGCGCCCCGAGCGCCGCCTCCCGGTGCTGCAGCGCTACGAGACCGAGGACTTCCACAACGGCCAGGACTACGAGGGAGCGCTCGTCCGATGACGGTCCGCCTCGTCCAGGTCGGCGCCGGCGCGATGGGCCGCGCCTGGATCCGCACCATCCGCGACTCCCCGGACGCCGAGCTCGTCGGCCTGGTCGACCTCGACGTCGACCTCGCCACGGCTGCCGCGGAGGAGGAGGGGGTCGGCCCGGTCGCGGTCGGCACCTCCGTCGCCGAGGTCGCCGCGCGCTCCGGCGCCGACGCCGTGGTCAACGTGACCGTGCCGCGGGCGCACCTCCCCGTCAGCTCGGAGGCGCTGTTCGCCGGGCTGCCCGTGCTCTCCGAGAAGCCGATCGCGCCGACCATCGCCGAGGCGCTGGTGCTCGCGGCGACGGCAGAGGCCTCGGGCCGGCTCCTGATGACCAGCCAGTCGCGCCGCTACTACTCGGCGATCACCGCCTTCCGCGAGCAGATCGCCGGGCTCGGGCAGCTGGGCACCGCCTCCGTGCACTTCGCGAAGGCGCCCCGCTTCGGCGGCTTCCGCGACGAGATGGACCACGTGCTCCTGGTCGACATGGCGATCCACGCCTTCGACGCGGCGCGGTACCTGCTCGACAGCGACCCGGTCGCGGTCTACTGCGAGGAGTACAACCCGGGCTGGAGCTGGTACGCCGACGGAGCCGCGGCGAGCGCCGTGTTCGAGTTCTCCGACGGAGTGCGCTTCAGCTACACCGGCAGCTGGTGCGCCGACGGCCTCGAGACCTCGTGGAACGGCGACTGGCGCGTGAACGGGGCCGGCGGCACCGCGCACTGGGACGGCGACGGCGCTCCGGAGTGGCAGTCGCGCGAGTCGGAGGCGGTGCGAAGCGCCGCGCTCGAGCCCGTGCCCGAGGAGATCGCGGGCTCGCTCGCGGAGTTCGTGCGGGTGCTGGGCTCGGGGGCGGTGCCCTCGGGCGAGGTGCACTCGAACGTGCGGAGCCTCGCGATGGTGGAGGCGGCGGTCCGCTCCTCCGAGACGGGTGCGCGGGTGCGGCTCGACGACGTGCTGGAGGAGGGGTACGCGGAGGCGCTGACGCTCGCGCGCGACGAGCGCGTGCTCGCGGCCCTCGGCTCCTGGGGCTCGGCCGCCGAGGGTCTCGCGCGCTGACCACGCCGCCTGGCGGATCTCGAGGCGTCCGTGCCGGCGTCTCGAGACCCCGCCCGGTCGCGGCTCCGCCACCGCGCGTTCGCCGGGCGGACACCTGCGGGCGGCGGCGCGTTCACCGGGGGCGGCCAGCGTGGGCGGGTTCCTTCGAAGCCGCTCAGGAGACCCGTGTCCTCTCGTCATACCCGCACCCGCACCCGCACCGCCGCCCTCGCCCTCACCGTCACCGTCACCGGCTGCACCCTCGGAGCCGCGGCCCTGCCCGCCTCCGCCGCGGGCGACTCCTTCTTCACCCGCATCGCCACGGTGCCGGCCTACCTGAACGCGGCCGACCCGTCCGCCGACTCCGCCGTCGCCGAGATCTCGAGCGCGTCGCCCGACGGCCGCCTGGTCTACTCGACGGACTCCGCCGGGCAGCGCATCGACGTCCTCGACATCTCGGACCCCGACTCCCCCGAGCCGCTCGGCGGCGTCGGCGTGGGCGGCGAGCCGACCTCGGTCTACGCGACCGGCGAGTACGTGCTCGCGGTGGTCGACACGAGCGACGGCGACTTCGCGAACCCCTCCGGCCACGTCAGCGTGCTGCACGCCGACGACCTCGCGCCCGTCGCGAGCATCGAGCTCGGCGGCCAGCCCGACTCCATCGACGTCACCACCGACGGCTCGACCGCGGTCATCGCGATCGAGAACCAGCGCGACGAGGACCTCGCCCCCGAGGGCGGCGAGGAGGGCGACCTCCCGCAGGCGCCCGCCGGGGAGCTCGTGGTGATGGACCTCGCGGGCGACCCGTCCGCCTGGGTGCCGGAGCACGTCGACCTCACCGGTCTCGCCGGCCTCGACACCCCGTCGGACCCGGAGCCCGAGTACGTCTCGATCAACCCCGCCGACACGGCCGTCGCCGTGACGCTGCAGGAGAACAACGCCGTCGCGATCGTCGACCTGGCCACGCGCTCCGTCACCGCCTCGTACACCGCGGGCACCGCCTCCGTCAGCGGCATCGACACGCTCGACGACGACTCGATCTCGCTGACCGGCTCGATCACCGACGTCCCGCGCGAGCCCGACGCGATCGGCTGGGTCGGCGACGACCACGTCGCGATCGCGAACGAGGGCGACTGGAAGGGCGGCACGCGCGGCTGGTCGATCCTCGACGCCGCGACCGGGGCCGTGCAGTGGGACGCCGGGAACTCGTTCGACCACCTCGCGGTGCGCCTCGGGCTCTACCCGGACAAGCGCTCCGACGCCAAGGGCTCCGAGCCCGAGGGCCTGCTCTCGGCCACCTTCGACGGCGTCCCCTACGTGTTCGTCGGCGCCGAGCGGGCGAACTTCGTGGCCGTCTACGACGTGTCGGAGCCGACCGCGCCGCGCTTCGTGCAGGCGCTGCCGTCGACCCCGGGTCCGGAGGGGCTGCTCGCCCTGCCCGAGCGCGACCTGCTGGTCGTCTCGAGCGAGACCGACGACGCCGAGGCCGCCGTCCGCGCGAGCGTGCAGCTCTACGCGCTCGGCGCCTCCGCCCCCGCGTTCCCGACCGTGCTGTCGGCCGACGTCGACGGATCGCCGCTGCCCTGGGGCGCGCTCTCGGGCCTCTCGACCGACCCGGCGGCGCCCGACCGCCTGTACGCGGTGAGCGACAGCGCCTACGCGCCGAGCACACTCCACTCGATCGACACCTCCGTCTCGCCGGCGCTGCTCGACACGACCCTCACGGTGACCGAGGGCGGCGAGCCCGCCGCTCTGGATCTGGAGGGGATCGCCGCCCGCGTCGACGGCGGCTTCTGGGCCGTGACGGAGGGCGGGACAGGCGACGGCAACGCACTCCTGCGACTCGACGCGGACGCCGCGGTGACCGAGCGGATCGCCCTGCCCGCGGAGCTCGCCTCAGCGCTGGGCAAGCAGGGCTTCGAGGGAGTGACCGTCGAGGACAGCGCCGCCGGTGAGATCGTCTGGACGGCGCTGCAGCGCGAGGCCTCGATCGACGCCGACGGAGTGGTCCGGATCGGGCGCTACGACGTCGCCGCCGACAGCTGGAGCTTTTTCGGCTACCCGCTGGAGGCCGTCTCCGGGGCGGACGGCGACTGGAACGGGCTCTCGGAGATCACGCTGACCCCCGCGGGCACGCTCGCGGTGATCGAACGCGACAAGCTCAACGGGCCGGACGCCGCGCTGAAGGCCGTGTACACGGTGCCGCTGCCGACGGAGGCCGGCGCGGCGGTCGGCGAGACGCTGCCGATGCTCGAGAAGACCCTCGCGGTCGACGTGCTGCCCGCGCTGCAGGCCGGGAACGGCTGGACCCAGGAGAAGCTCGAGGGCCTCGGGATCACCGGCTCCGGCGAGGTGTTCGCGGTGACCGACAACGACGGCGTGGACGACGCGAACGGCGAGACGGTGCTCGCGTCGCTCGGCTCCGCGGCGTCCGTGTTCGGGACGGGGACGGTGCCGACTCCGGGGCCGACTGTCGAGCCGACGGTGGCGCCGACGGTGGCGCCGACGGCTGAGCCGACCACGGCGCCGACCGCGCAGCCCACGGTCGCGCCGACGGCTGAGCCGACCGCGCAGCCCTCGGCCGAGCCCACGCGCACGCCGGCTCCTGCTCCGGCCGGCGCCGTTCCTCCGCGGACCGGCTCGGGACTCGCGAGCACCGGCGTCGAGACGGGCTGGACCGCCGCGGCGGCTCTCGCCCTGCTCGCCGGCGGAGCGCTCGCGCTCGGAGTCACGCGCCGCCGCCGCGACGCGCGCTGACGGACGCCAACGGCCCGGGGGACAGTGTCCTCCGGGCCGTCGGCGTTCCCGCCGCGAGCGGCGCGGGTGGGGCGAGTGGTCGGGTGTCAGCTTCCGGTGGGGGCGTCCTCGGTGTCGGGAGAGGTGCTCTCGGAGGGCGCCTGCGGGGCGACGGGCGCGGCAGGGCCGGAGCCGTCAGCGGGGGCCGGCGGGGCGGGGTGTCCGGCCGGGCCGCACTCGCCCGGGGCGAGACGGCTCCGGAGGAGGAGCTCGTGCCGGGCGGCGACGGCGGCTCTCCGAGCTGGTCGGCGGCTCCCGGG
>NZ_PSVE01000031.1:0-36787 GCF_002931775.1 Rathayibacter sp. AY1F4 | reverse complement strand
TCCTCGAGGCCGTCGACCTCCACCGCGTCTTCCGGACTCCGGCGGGCGGGAGCGGATCGGCGGGCCGGGGCGGGTCGGCGGGCGGGACCGGGTCGGCGCGCGGGAGCTCCTCCGCGCGCGCCGCCGCCTCCCCCGACTCCACGCGGATGTGGTCCGGCTCGAGCCCGAGCCGCACCCGGTCGCGGAGCCCCAGGGCGCCGGTGAACTCCTCCGGCAGCTGGAGCCGGCCGAAGCGGTCGAGCACCGCGAACTCCTCCGCCGCGTGCTGCGCGTCGACGCTCCGCTGGTCCGCCGAGAGGCGTCGCAGCGTCTCGGTCGAGGTGCGGCCGTCGCGGATGCGGACGGTGCGGCCGACGTGGTCCGACACTCCCGCATCGTGGGTGACGATCACCGTCGTGACGCCGCGCTCGCGGTTGATCCCGCGCAGCGCCTCCAGCACGTCGACCGTCGCGGCCTCGTCGAGCTCCCCGGTCGGCTCGTCGGTGAGCAGCACGTCCGGCTCGTTCACGAGGGCCACCGCGATCGCGGCCCGCTGCTGCTGCCCGCCCGAGAGCGCGCCCGGGCGCCGGTCGCGGACGTCGCCGAGCCCGAGCAGGCCGACCATCTCGTCGACCCGCGCCGCCCGCTCCCTCCGCGGCGTGCGCGCGACGGCGGCGACCACCGAGATGTTGTCCTCGATCGAGAGGTAGGGCAGGAGGTTCCGCGCGGTCTGCTGCCAGACGAAGCCGACCGTGCGGCGCCGGAAGTCGACGCGCTCCCGCTCGGTGAGGGTGAGCACGTCGCGGCCGGCCACCTCGACGCGGCCCGCGGTCGGGGTGTCGAGGCCCGAGAGGATGCCGAGGAGGGTCGATTTGCCCGATCCGGAGGCGCCGACGATCGCGAGCAGCTCGCCCCGCTCGACGACGAGATCGAGGCCCTGGAGCGCCTGCACCTCGACCCCGGCGGTGGTGAAGATGCGCACGAGGCCCGAGCAGAGCACGGCGGGTGGGGTCATCGGAGGGGTCCTCTCGGAGGAGCGAGCGCGGAGGCGAGCACGGTGACGGCGGCAGCCAGGAGGAAGGCCGCGAGGGTGACGAGGGTCGCGGCCGGATCGATCCGCACGGCGGGCGATCCGGAGACGAGCAGCGGGACGAGCGCGACGGGCAGGAGGAGTCCGGAAGCGACTCCGGCGAGGGTGCCGATCACCGCGGGAGGTGCGGCGGTCGCGACGTCGAGCAGGGCGATCCGGGAGCGCGGCATCCCGAGCGCGGCGAGCGCGGCGGCCCGGCGGCGGCGGGCTCCCGCGGAGGCGAGGCCGGCGAGGAGGAGCGCGGCCGACGCGGATGCGACTCCGCCCGCCACCGCGGCGACGAGGGCGGTCTGCTCGGCCGCGAGCCGCGGGCTGTCGAGGCGCTCGGCGGCGACGCCCGCAGAGGTCTCCACGTCGGCGTCCGGTCCGAGGAGGGTGCGCACGGCGTCCGCGACCGAGGGGTCGTCGAGGCGCACGAGCACCACGGCGGCCGTGCCGGGCTGCACCCGCAGCTCCCGCGCGGCGGCCTCGTCGACGAGGAGCCAGGTCGTGGCCGACGTCAGCGGAGAGGCGTCGTCAGCGGTGGCCACGACATCGAGATCGCGGCCGCGCAGCGTCACTCCCGCGTCGCCGATCGTCGCCGCGGCGGAGCGCGAGGCGATCACCGGGACGCTCCCGTCCGCCTCCGCCGCCGCGAAGCCGTCGGGGATCGCGAGGCGGCCGACGAGGCCCTCCTGGACGCGCTGGAGCGCCGCCGTGTCGACCACGACGAGGCGCATCGGCTCCCGGGAGGCGCCGACTCCGACGGTCACGGGGTCGTCGATGCCGACCGACGCCATCGCGGCGACCCCCGGCAGCGCCCGCAGCTCGTCGGCCCGGGCGGCGGTCACCGAGGCGCTCCGCACCGACAGGTCCGCGCCGACGTCGACCACTGCCCGGTCGGACACGTCGGCGCGGACGGTGGTCAGCAGCACGCCCGAGAACAGCGCGATCGCCAGAGCGCCCGCGATCGCGACCACGACGAGCGCCCCGTCGCTCCGCGAGGACGCGAGGAGCAGGAGCGGCCCGGTGCCGCGCCGCGCGCGCCGCCTCGCCGCCGGCAGCAGAGCGGGCAGGAGGCGGGCGGCCGCGACAGCGACGGTCAGCGCGACCAGCCCCGGGGCGAGCACGCCCGCCAGCGGCAGCGGCGCCTCCTGCACCACGGCCAGCACGGCGGCGACCGCCACCAGCAGGAGGAGCGCCTCGGCGAGGAGCCGGAGGAGCGGCAGCCGGTCGGTCCGCCGATCGATCGCCGAGTGGTGCGTGAGCGCCGCCGCACCCGCCGAGACGAGCACCAGGGCACCGGCGGTCGCCACGGCCCAGCCCGGGACGACCACGGTGCCGACGAGCAGGAGCGAGAGGAGCACCCCGACCACTCCTCCCGCTATGACGCCGACGAGCGAGGCGCTGCCCGCCTCGCCGGCCAGCGCGAGCCTCCGCCTCGTCGTCGAGGCTCCACGCGCCTCGAGCAGCGCCAGACCCGGCGCCCGCGAGCGCGCGAGCAGCGTCAGCACGAGCGCGAGCACGACGGCACCGCCGACGGCCGGGCCGCTGGCGGCGGTCCAGACGGACCCGTCGCTCCGCGTCTGCGCCGCGACCGCGTCGTCGAGCAGCCGCGGCAGCCGGCCGACGAAGGAGTAGGCCGGGACGCCGCCGCCCTCGACCCGCTGCTCGCGGCTGGTGAACGTCCGCGCCTGCTGGGCGAGCAGCTCGGCGTCGGCGCTCTCGACCCGGTCGACGCGCGTCGAGTACCAGGCGAGCGTCCGCGCGACGATCGGCAGGCCCGCGAGCCGGGGCAGCGAGGCCGGATCGACGAAGCCCGTGCCGAGGACGACGGTGCCGCCCGCGCCCGCCGCCACGACGGCCGGGCGCACCGCGTCGGTGATGTGCGTCCACACCGCGGCGTCCTCGTCGGTCGCGCTCACCGTGCCGGTGAGCTCGATCTCGACGGAGCCGCCCGGCGGCAGGGCGAGCAGCCGCCGCTCGCCGACCGGCCACTCCATCGCGGCGGCCACCTCGGTGTCGAGCGCGATCGGGATGCGGAGGCGCGGCTCTCCGTCCTCGTCGAGCGACCCGTCGCGCGCGGGCGGGCCCGGGAGCGCCCCCTCGACCGGTCGGACATCGGTGGTCAGATCGGGATCGGCGGCCAGGGCGAGCTGGGAGGCGCGCACCGGATCGCCGGAGATCAGGGGTCCGACGGGCGCCGACTCCAGAACCACCGCCTCCCCCGGATCGGCGAGCACCGAGGCGAGCGGCTGCGGCTGCGCGTCGCGGAGGGCGCGGAGCGACGCGTCGAAGCGGCCCCACACCGCGTCGACGCCGCCAGGGAGGGTGCCGACGCCGGGGCCGGGTGTGACGCCGCCGAGCGCCTGCGCGGTCAGGTCGAGACTCGGGACGCCGGCCTCGTCGAGGTCGCCCCGGAGAGCCGCCGTCGCCGAGGCGGCCGCGAGGGCGGGCACGAGGACGAGGGCGGCCGCGACCAGGAGGCCGAGGACGGTGAGGGAGAGGGCCATCGCGGGCGCGGCGAGGGCGGCGCGGAGGGTGTGGGCGGGGGTGCCGGCGGGGGCGGGCCGCCGGGTCGGGCGCTTCCCGGTGATCGGGGCGCCGGATCGGCGGGGGCTGTCTGCGCGAGGGGTGGCGCGGCCTCCCGCGCGATCCGAAGCGCGGTCCACGTCCCGGTCCGAGGCGCGGCTCATCGCGCACCCCGCTCGTGGGAGGCGGCCGCGACTCCGGCCGCTACCGCGAGGAGGAGCCCCGCCGCGAGCGCCAGGAGCAGCGGCACGTCGACCGCCGGAGCCGGCCGGGTCGCTCCTCCGACCGCGAGCGATGCCACCGCGGGTAGGCAGAGCGCCGAGGCGACCGCGCCGACCACCGCGCCCACGACGATCCCCGTCGCCGCCACGATCCCGTTCTCGACCAGCCGGCGGGCGCGCCGCTCGCGGGAGCCGACCCCGAGCGCGGCGAGAGCGGCCTCGTCGCCCGCGCGCAGCCTCCGCAGGACCGCCCCGCCGGCGGTCAGCGCGACGAGCGCCATCAGCACGGCGACCACCGCGGCCACCGTCCAGACGCTCGCGCCCGCGGAGACGAAGGGCGATCCTCCGCCGCGCACCGTCCACGGGGCGCTCGCCTCCGTCGCGACGACCCGGGCCGTGCCGCGGAGGTCGTCCGTCGCGATCCAGACCCGGGACGGGGTGGGCAGCGAGTTCGAGGCCGCGAGGTTCGCGCGGGCGAAGTCGCGGGTGTCGATCGCGACGGCCGGGGCCCCTCCCGCGCCGGGGACGACGGGCACGATCGAGGCGACGACGGCCTGAAGCGCGCGCCCCGAGGGTCGGCTCAGGTCGAGGTCGTCGCCGACGGTGAGGCCGAGCGCGGAGGCGGCCGACGCGGTGAGGGCGACGGGCAGCGGATCGTCAGCGCCGTCCACGAGGATCCGCGCGCGCTGCTGCTGCGTCGTGAGCGAGACGGCGTCGCGGGAGAGCCGGGTCGCGTCGATCCCGCCGGTAGAGGCGCCCTGTGCGTCGAGCCCCGAGACGGAGCCGACCTCGACAGTGGCGGTGTCGGCGCCGTCGAGTCGCAGATCGACGGCCAGGAGGTCGGCATCGGCGAATCCGTCCGGGAGTGCTCCCGAGAGGAGGGCGTCGTCGGAGCCGGAGACCGGCACCGTGCCGAGGTCGATCGCGGCGAGCGCTCCGTCCGCGGAGGCGAGCCACGCCGAGCCGGCGACGACGCCCGGGCCGACCGGTCCGTTCGCCGTTACCCGCACGCCGAGCCCGGTCGCATCGACGCCGAGGCCGGGGGTGTCGGCTGCTGCCGGAGCGAACGCGCTGCCGGTGAGCGCCGCGGCCGAGGCGGAGGGTAGGACCACCGAGGCGAGGTCGACGTCGCCGACCGACACCGCCTCCGTGACCACCGCCGCCGCGCGCCCGGTGGCGCGCGCGAGAGCCGCCACCGGCACCGGGGTGTCCCCCACGGCGACGATCGGGCCGAGGTCGAACGTCGCGCTCGCCGCCGCGCCGACGGTGTCGGCTGCCACCGCGCGGTCGGAGGCGGTGATCGTCGCGGGCAGGGCCGCCGCCGCCACGCAGAGCGCCGAGGCCAGAGCGACCACCAGCGCCGTCGCCGTGAACCAGGAAGCGCGCACCCGCAGCGAGCGGAGCGCCGCGAAGAGCCAGGCCGAGGGCGCGCCCAGCCCGATCCCGGTGCGGCGCCGCAGACCGGCCGCCGCCGCCGTCACCGCCGCCAGCGACAGGGCGACCAGGAGGAGGGGGACCGCCGCGATCCCCGCGGCGCCCAGCTCGCCCGACGCCGCGACCAGCTGCCCGACCGCCACGCCCGCCGCCGCGAGGAGGAGCACGGTGCCGAGCACGCCGAGAGCGCCGGTCCCGCGCCTCCGTGGCCCCGCGAGAGGAACGGGCTGCAGCGCCGCCGTCGCCACGAGCGCGCCGAGCAGCACCGCGACGCCGAGCAGCCCCGAGCCCTGCAGGACGGCACCCGGCACGAGAGCGGCGGAGGCGCCCGCTCCCGCCAGCACCCCCAGCACCGCCGCCGGGCCGGCCACCGCCAGGACCTCGCCGCTCGACCAGCGCACCAGCTGCCCCCGGGAGGCCCCGCGCGCCCGCAGCAGCGCATCGGCGTCACGCCGGCGGCCCGCGCCGAGCACGATCAGGCGGCTGCTGCCCACCACCACGACCACCAGCAGGAGGAGCAGCGCCGCCGCCGTCAGCCCCTCCGCGGCGGAGGAGGTGCGGAGCGCGCGCCGGGCGGTGGCGTCCAGCCCGCCCGAGACGCTCACGTCGCCCGCCTCGCCCGAGACCGCGAACGCACCCGCCAGAGACGCGCGGTCGGCGCCCCGGGCGAGGTCGGCGATCGACCGGCCCCCCGGCACGACCACCCACTCCGACGTCGTGGACGAGGCGGCGGCCCGCAAAGCGTCCTCCGCGACGAGGAACGGCCCGGCCGCGTCGCCGTCGCGCCCCGAGGCGGCGGCGGGATCGGCCGCCCAGCGCGGATCGAGCACGTCGAGCGGCTCCCACGTCCCGCTGACCTCGAGCGGTCCGCTCGGAGTGGCGAGGATGTCGCCCGGAGCGAGGCCGAGCGCGTCGGCGGCCGTCCGCTGCACCGCCGTCTGCCCGGCGGCCGGCCACGCGCCCGCGACGAGCCGCGCGGCGTCGGCGAGCCCGGCGTCGGCGAGCAGCTCCGCTCGGATGGCGACCCCGTCGTGCTCGATCGCGACCGGAGCGGACTCGGTGCGGACGACAGCGGCATCGCCGAGGCGGGCCCGGAGGAGGTCGCGGACGGCGGTGTCCTGCCGGGTGGTGTCGGTGGTGGGCTGGGTGGTGGCGGTGGGCTGGGTGGCGGCGGTTCCGGTGGTGGTGCCGGTGGCGTCGGTGGTTCCGGCTGTCCGGGCGGTCTCCGCCGAGAGGAGGACGACGCCCTCGGCCCCGATCGCCTCCCGCACCGCGCTCGCGGCCGCCTGATCGGTCGCGGCGGCCACTGATCCCGTCACCCCGACCAGCAGTGCGGACGCGACCGCCACCACGACCCCGACCGCCGCCAGACTCGACGCCGCCGACCTCGCGCGCGCACCCCACGGCGACGCGCGGCGGCGCACTCGGCGAGGGGCGGTGGGAGCAGGGATGCGGGCCACTCTAATGCGGAAGACGGACAGGAGTGAGCGGCGTTCTGCGGGCGTGATTGCACGGAGGACGGGCGCTCATCTCCCCCGCTATCGCCCCTATCGCTCGCCTTCCGGGCCGCCGTCCCGAGTCGCCCGAGAAGGCTCGTTCTCGACGCGGAGAACGAGCCCTCCCGGACGACTGAGCGATGCTGATAGGAAGAGGCCGTGCCTCGACCTCATCTCTTCGTCACCCGCGGGAGTCTTCTGCATTTCGCCAGCGACGCATGGCTTCTGCCGACGGACCGCTTCCTCTCGTTCACGGACTTCTGGCGCGGGGTCCCGCAGCTGGAGGATCGCGCACGCGCCGCGCTGACTCCGGAGTTCTCGGACGGCCGACAGGCGGCACTGCCGCTCGCGCCGCGCGACGGCGAGCCCACTCCCGTCCTCACCGCCGTCCCCGATCGCGCCGTGCGCGACGCAGAGGACAGTGAAGGACTCGCCGACATCGCCCGCCGCCTCCGAACCTTCGTCGAGGTCGCCGCGCGGACGGCGACGAGAGATCGGCGCACGAGGCGGCCGCTGCCGCTCCTGGCCGTGCCGCTCTTCGCGACGGCGGGAGGAGGATCAGGGACCCTCCGCGACGCCGTGCTCGCCCAGCAGCTCCGCGTGCTGCGGGAGGCCGCCGAGGCGTTCCAGGTCGACATCGCGATCGTCACCCTCCGCGCCGACGTCCATGCCTTCGCCCAGTCCAGGCGGCGACTCGATCCCGCGACGTCCTGGCCCGAGCTGGAGGCTCCGGCCCTCGAGGAGGCGCAGAGCCTCGCCGAGCGCGCCCGGCGCCGCCGGCTCGTGCCCTTCCTCGGCGCCGGGACCAGCGTCAGCGCCGGCGGCCCCTCCTGGGACGGACTGCTCGAGGAGCTCGGCCGCGAGATCGGACTCGACTCCGAGACGTCCGCGGTCCTCAGCGGGAAGAACGTGCTCGACCAGGCGTCCTACCTCGCGACGCTCTTCGACGAGGAGCAGCCCGGACGGTTCGCCGAGGCCGTCGCCCGTGAGATCGGATCCCTCGAGCGGTACGGTCTCGCTCCGGCGCTCCTCACCGCGATCGACTCCGAGCAGGCCATCACGCTCAACTACGACCGCCTCTTCGAGACGGCGTCCGAGGACGCGGGCGTCCCCCGCGCCGTCATCCCCGGCGACCACGAGGGCGACCACGAGCGCTGGCTGCTCAAGCTCCACGGCACCGTCGACGACCCGTCCTCGATCGTCCTCACCCGCGACGACTACCTCGGCTTCGACTCCTCCCGCCGCGCCCTCTCCTCGATCGTGAAGGCCACCCTCGCGACCCGGCACCTGCTCTTCGTCGGCTTCGGCCTCACCGACGACCACTTCCACGAGATCGTCCACGACGTCCGCCGTGCGTTCCCCTCCTCCGCCTCGGGAACGCTTGCGACGGCGCTCACCCTCTTCGCCGACCCGCTCGACGAGCGCCTCTGGCAGGGAAGGCTGCGGCTCGTGCCGATGCTGCCGGTGCCCCGCGACCCGTCCCGCGTCGGCGAGGCCGCCCGCCTCCTCGAGATCTTCCTCGACGCCCTGGCCGCCATCGCGACGGACGCCCACTCGTACCTCCTCGCCCGAGGGCACGAGAGCGCGATGACCGCCGCGGAGCTGCGGCTGCGCGAACGGCTGACCGCGCTGCTCCGGGAGGCGACGGCGGAGGAACGGGCGACCGGAGCGTGGCAGGAGGTCGCGGGGATGAGTGAGCGGCTGGGTGGGGGAGGGCGCTAGCTCGGACAGCGCTCGTCGCTCGAGGGCCGAACGGCCGAGCCGGCGGTCGTCGGCGAGTCCTGCGCGGATGGACGAAGGACCAGCGGATCGACTGATCGCGGGCGAGAGGTCACCGACCTCCCGCCCGGCACCGCTCAGACGGCGTCGTGGAGCTCGACGTTGTCCTGATACTCGAAGTGCGTCTGGACACGATCCGAGACGTCGATGTTCTGCAGCTTGCTGGACGCGGGGATGAAGCCCACCAGACCAGCTGCCGTCTCACCGGCCTGAGCCGTCCGGTAGACGAACTTGAGGATCGCGTCGTTGCGGGAGTGGTAGCCGTAGACCGCTTCGTCGACCGAGGCGGTCAACGAGTCCCAGTTGCTCTTCGCTCCGATCGCGGTGCCGAGGAGATGTGCGGCCTGGATCCGCGGCCCTCCGGGCTTCGTGCCCATGGACTGCGCGGCGACGACCATCGCCCTCGCTCCCAGGCTGTGACCGATGAGCACGTACGACTTCGCGTTCGTGCGTGCAAGGAGATCACCGATGATCACGCCCGTCTTGTCGGCGCGGTTCTTCGCGACGTGCCAGGGGTTCCTCGCGAGGTCCGAGGCGATCATCGCCGGCCCGGCGACGCCTCCGAGAAGCTTCGCCCCCGCCTTGTGCCCGAGCGCCGCCGCTCCTCTGAGCAGCCCCATGGCGACGCCCTTGCCTGCTGCGCCCAGGGCGAGATCCGTCAGATCCCGCAACTCCTTCGACCCCCATCGGACGCGGTAGACGGGCGAGTCCGGGTAGCGGGAGTCGACGATCGACTTCCACTTGCCCCATCGGTCTCCCTCACCGTCGGTGAGGAACCCGTTAGCGACGACCACGGGGACGCCGCCCGTTCCCGGACGGAGCAGCTCGATCTGGAACGACTTGTCCTCGCTCAGGTAGGCGTTCGCGACCGATGCCCCGAGGACACCTCCCACCGCCGCTCCGACGGCCGTCACGACCGCCGTGCCGCCGGCCATGCCGAGCCCGCCCGCTGCGAGGGTGCCGCCGCCGAGCAGCGCGAGTCCGTGTGAGCTCGCCGCTGCGCCGGTGAATCCGCCGAAGACGCCGAGCGAGCCGATCGCGCCGCCGATGGCGGGAGCGGCGAGGAGAGCGACCGGCGCCGCCATCGCGAGGACAGCGATGCCGCCCACGATGATCTTCGAGGTCGCGTCGAGGTCGGGCTTCTCGTATTCGAGGAAGGCCTCGTAGTCGTGCAGCTCGCCGAAGGTCCCCTGGGCCTTCTCGAAGCCCGGGATCTCGTGCTTGTGCTCGGCGCAGAACTGGGGGACGCGCAGAGCGCCGCGCTCGCGCACCGCCATGTTGCCGCAGCCCACAGCCACGCACGGGAGCGTCGCGGATCCGCAGCCCTGGCAGACGTACACCGGAAGCTGCCCCGCGGGACGGTTGGACTTCCGGTGCTCGGTGTTGAAGAAGCACGACGAGCACCATCCGTGCTGGACGTCCAGCAGCGAGACGTCGTCTGCGACGTCCGCGATCCACTGCGCCGTCTTCGCGTACGTCTCGGCCACTTTCTGTGCGGTCCGCCGCTCCTGCTCCACCTGCTGGAGAGCGGCCTTCTGCTCGGCCGGATCCGAATACGCGAGAGCCTCGGCATTGGACGTCATGCGGGCGCGATACCAGGTCTTGGCGTACGCCCACATGTTGCTGCGCAGTGCAGGATTGCTCTCGAGAACGCCACCGCTCTCCGTCACCGGCTCGAGATCGGTGAATTCCCCCGCGAGGGAGAGAGTCGCCCCCTGATCCGAGACCACATCCACTCGGAGACGGGTTCCTTCGACGACATAGGCGTGCAGTGAGCCGGGCATGGGTTGATCGTGCCATACCGGTCGAGGTCCGGTTCGCTGCGGAAGGGCAGTCGCTTCCTTCTCGATCGGTCGCCGTCCCGTTGGATTCTCCGCGCTCATCGCGTCGGACTCTCCCCCATACCAAGACCGGAGCAGACGGACTCGAAGACGGTCAGTGACACCCCCTCTTCTCCCGGCGCGAAAAGGGAGCCGATGCGGTGAAAGTCGGTACCGTCCGACAGACTCACCGGAACGACGAAGGGGACGAAGTGCAGTTCACGATCAACGGCGCCACCTACGAACTCACACGGGAACAAGTCGAGAGCACCCTCGCCCGTACCGCGCCGGCCGAGGTGAGCACGTACTCCGTCGAGGTGAGCGGCAGCCGCTTCCCCGTGAAACAGGTGATCTCCGAGGTCACCGGTCTGCAGAGGAGCGAGTTCACCTCCGGCCAGGCACAGCGGGTCCTCACAGGGCTCGGATTCCTGGTGCTCAGCACTGCTCCGGGAGCTCGAGGGCGCATCTCCGGTTCCACGCGGTCCTTCGACGGCGTCGAGTGGGGGCTCGCCGCATCCGAGCACGGTTACGAGGAAGCGTCCTCGGGCAAGCTGCATCTCCCAGGATGTGCTCACGGCGTGACGACTCCGATTCGCATCTGGGCTCAGGACGAAGTGCTGAAGGACTGGCGTGCTGCGCCGGATGTCGATCTCAGGACGCTGACGCGACCGGGATGGTGCTCGGACTGCGCGGCCATAAGAGGAACGACCGACCCCGGCGTTCCAGGGGAGCAACCGGAAACGTCCGGACGGACGGGCCGGGCGGAGCGGACGGCGATCGCGCAGGCCGCCCGGGTCGTCCTCGACGGTGGTCTCCGACGCCAGGCCTCCGCGTTCGACGGCCGGACGGTGACCTGGACCGCTGATACTGCGGCGGCACTCCGGCGAGCGATCGAGACACCCGGGTCGACCGGCACTTTCCGTGAGCGGATCGCCGAGCAGATGACTGATCAGCCGAGGGCGGTCGTCCTGCTCGCCGCTGAGCTCTGCTTCCTGCAGCGCCTCCCCCTTATCAACATCCGGGCGCAGACGAAGCTCGCTCTTCTGCAGGAGATCCTCGATGTGCTGCCCGATCGCCCCCGGGTCCCTGATGTGATCGTCGACGCCCTCGACACTCGCGGCGTCTTCAACGGCGGTCAGGGGTTCAACCAGCAGATCGCACAGCATCTCCTCTGGTTGTGCGATTTCGTCCGGCAGTGGGACGCCCTCGCGTCCGACGATCCCGAAGCCGCGCTCGGCGATCCCTGGCTCTTCCGCGACCGCACGCTCGACGTACAGGGTGATGCTCCACCGATCCGGAGCTCTCTGCTCGCTCTGGCCTGGCCGAGCTGCTTCGAAGCGATCGTCTCCGTCGCGCAGAAGCACGCGATCCGCGACGCCTTCGCGGGAGCGCTCCCGACGGTGACGGACGACGTCGACCGCGATCTGCTCGCTCTGCGGGACAGCCTCGACCCGAGCGGCGAGCTCGACATCGCCTGGTACTCGCCACCGTGGGACGCGGAATGGTGGCTTGCGGCACCGCCGACCGAGCATCGCGGCTGGGCCGTACCCTCGGCCGCTCCCGGCGCGCCACTCGCCCTCCCAGGCCTCCACGTCACGCTCCCGCCGGATGGCGGTCGAAGCGGCATCCGCGACGAAGCGCTCCGTTCATGGAGAGACTGGCCGACGTCCGGGGCCGGTCCGCGACCGCTCATCACCGATCTCCTCACCGAGGTGGATGCGGCTGCGCAGTTCCTCGTGACGATGGCGGCCGGCGACCAGGTCTTCGTCGACGGCTCCGACGACGTGCACTGGGGCGTCATCGGAGAACTCGATTCCCGAGGACGACGCGGCGTCGACTGGCGAACGCCGGTCTCGAGGTCGGAGATACCGAACGCCGTCCTCGACGTCCTGTCCGGCAGCGCTCCGATCACCGACGTCGGCTTCCTGATATCGCCGCCGATCGCACCGACGCCCGCACCTCCGCTGTCCGGCCCCCTCCGCCTCCCCCGCAGCACGCCCGAACTCGCGGGTCGCCTGCATTACGACTCACTGTGGCTGAACGAGGTGCTGGGTCTCCTCGAGGAGCGTCGCCAAGCGATCTTCTTCGGGCCTCCCGGAACGGGCAAGACCTATCTCGCCCGTGCTCTCGCCGACTTCATCGCGCCGAAGGGCGCGGTCCGCATCGTCCAGTTCCACCCCTCCTACTCCTATGAGGACTTCTTCGAGGGGTTCCGGCCGACGGTCGATGAGAAGGGGTCCGCGAGTTTCCGACTCGCACCGGGGCCGGTACGTCTTCTCGCTGCTGCGGCAGCGGCGAACCCGACAGTGCCGCATGTGCTGATCATCGATGAGATCAACCGGGCGAACATCGCGAAGGTGTTCGGCGAGCTCTACCTGCTCCTCGAATACCGCGACGCCGGGGTCTCACTGCAGTACTCGCCGGAGGAGGACTTCCGTCTGCCCGAGAATCTCTTCGTCATCGGAACGATGAACACGGCAGACCGCTCGATCTCCCTGGTGGACGCGGCGATCAGGAGGCGGTTCTCGTTCGTCGAGCTGCACCCCGCAGAGGAGCCGGTACTCGGCCTGATCGAGCGATGGTCGAAGGCACAGCACCATGAGATCAGCCGAAGTGCTCTGCTGAGGCAGCTCAACGAGCGGATCGGCGACCTCGACCGCGATTTCCAGATCGGCCCGTCCTACCTCATGGGCGCTTCTGCCCGCACGGACTCCGGATTGGCGAGGATCTGGGAGTACGACATCCTTCCGCTGCTCGACGAGCACTACTACGGACGCTTGTCTCGCGCGGAGGTCCGGGCGACGTTCGGTCTCAGCGCTCTCGAGCCCGGTGCTGTCGCGGATCCGGACGAAGCGGTCGACGACGCTCCGGCCGGATGACCCGCGTCGAGTTCGACGAGAACGGCGGCTGGACGGCGGTCTCGTTCGACCCTGAGGTCATCGGTCGCGTATGCAGCGCAGGGCTGCTCGAATCCCGCATGACAGCGTCAGGCGCCGAGGTGAAGCCTCAGCTCAACAGGATCGGGGCGATTCGGATCGATGGCGACGAGGTCGTCGTCCGTCCGAAGGCCGCCTTCTCCTCGGTGCTCTTCATGCTGGGGTACGCGGCGGACCCGGGCTTCCGACCGGAAGAGGTCTCCGGCGACGGCAGGGAGATCTTCCCCGCGGTCGCCGAGACGTACGCGCGCATCGCGGAACGTGCACTCGGGCACGGCCTCCTGCAGGGGTACCGACGGTACGACGAGAGCGCCATGACGGTGCGCGGGCGGGTCCGGTTCTCCGACCAGATGTCGCGCCGCGGCGGACGACTCCTCCCGATCGAGCTGACGGTCGACGACTACTCGGCCGACATCGTCGAGAACCGGATCCTGCGTGCGGCCGGCCGGCTGCTTCTCGCCGTGCCCCGCGTGTCGCCGGACGTCCGGCGGCGCCTGGCGCACCTCGACTCGAGACTGTCGGAGGCGGCCCTCCTGCGGCCAGGGACGATGACGCCGTCGTGGCAGCCGTCGCGGCTGAACCAGCGCTATCAGCCCGCCCTGCGCTTCGCCGAACTCGTGCTCGCACGCATCACGCCCACCACGACGAACGGCGGCCACACCGTCGCCTCCTTCGTCGTCAATATGGCGGAGGCGTTCGAGGCATTCGTGACCACGACTCTGAGCAGCGCTCTCTCAGGGGTCTCGCAGGGCGTCAGTATCGGTCAGTTCCCCGCTCATCTCGATCTCGAACGACGCCAGCCGATCCGACCCGACTTCGTCCATGTCGCCGGCGGCCGACCAGTGGTCGTCATCGATGCCAAGTACAAACTCGGACCACCGAGGGTCGAGGACCTCTACCAGATGCTGGCCTACTGCACAGTGCTCGGGCTGGCTGAGGGGACGCTCGTCTACGTCTCGAGCGCCGGAGACACGAGTGACCGGACAGCGACGGTGAAAGGCTCCGGTGTCGTGGTTCGGACGGTGCGGATCGACGTCACGAGGCCGCCCGCCGAGATGCTCGCTCAGCTGGACGACATCGGTCGAGCGGCTGCCAGGCGGGCAGGGATCAATACTTCTTCCGGCCTCTGAACTCCGCGCCTCGTCGTAGGGCCGCCTGCTCCATCGGACGACTCAGCCCAGACGGCCCGCCGCCTCAATCCCGCCCCGCCTCCCACTCGCAGAGCAGCTCCCGCTCCCGCTCCTCCCCCAGCCCGGCTCCGCGTCCCGGCACGTGCGCGGCCGCCGCGTCCTGCAGCGTCTCGGCGAGGTCGCGGCGCTCGAAGCCCGCGGCCTCGGCCCGTGCTGTCGAGCGGGTGTTCATGCCGCGCCAATCCGGGTCCGCGATCCACAGCGGGAGCGAGCCGGGGCCCGCCCACTGGCCGACGCCGCGCTCGAGCAGCCACTCCTCCGGCACGGCGACCGGCTCGGCGGACGACCCGCCGCGCGCCGCGGCCAGGTGCTCGGCGAACGGCACGGGGGTCCCGCAGACGTTCATCACGCCCGCCACCCGCGCCTCGGCGGACGCCGCCAGCCAGGCGGCGAGGTCCCGCACGTCGACCACGGACGTCGGCAGCTCGGGCGCATCCGGCACCAGCACGGGGCCGGACCGCGCGCTGAAGCGCCAGGGCCAATAGGAGGAGCGGCTCGTCGGGTCGCCGGGGCCGCCGATCAGGCCGGCGCGCGCGATCAGAGACGGCGCGGATCCGGCCAGCACGGCCTGCTCGCAGGCGGCCTTCGCGGCGCCGTACGAGGCGGGGTCGTCGGAAGGAGAGAGCTGCTCGGCGTCCTCGTCCGCACCGACGACCGCGTTCTCGGCGTAGACGCTCGTGGTCGAGACGAGGACGTAGGCGCTGCAGCGCAGGTCGCGGGCGGATCGGCGGACGTGCTGCGGCGTCGACGACACGTCGATCACCGCGTCCCACGATGCCGCAGCCACGGCGTCGAGAGCGTCCTCGCGGTCGCGGTCGGCCCGGACGAGGGACGCCCCCGCAGGCACGGCCGTCCCGCGCACGAGGCAGGTCACGTCGTGGTCGCGCCGCAGCGCCTCCTTCGCGAGGTGCCCGCCGAGCCAGCCCGTGCCTCCGAGGATCAGCGTTCTCATCCCCGCATGCTCGCACGGGCCTCACAGCGCGAGGCCCGCTGAGGTGCCCGAGACGGTTCCGAGAACGCTGAAACAGCTGCATCCTCGGGCGACTCGACGCAGTGGGCGCCGAGCGAGCGCCTCAGCGACAAGGGCCCCCTCCACGAGCCCCCGGACACCCGACCACCCGAGCCCGCCCGCGTCCTCTATCCGGAATCACGCGGGCGGCTCGGGCGCCCGAGCGGCTCACACGACGACGAAGGCGTCCAGGATCAGCGAGTTGCCCGTGGAGGCGGCGTTGCGCTTGCTGCCGCGGCGGATGGTGATGGTGTGCTCGCCGGCGCTGAGGGCGCTGCTGGTGAACACGGTGCGGGCCGAGCGGTTCGTGGCGCTGTAACGGTCGACGGAGGCGACGAGCACACCGTCGATCAGGACCTCGTTGATGCCGGAAGTCGGGGTGATCCGGCTCACCCAGCTGACCTTCGTGCCCTGGAAGCGGAGGGTCGCCGAGGCCGTGGAGGTGCTGGAGTACGAGATGCTGCCGCCGCTGTCGGCGGTGCTCGAGAGCGTCGCCCAGGTGCCGACGGTCGCGATGACGGCGGCTCCGTTCTGGTACGTCCCCGCCGCCGGCAGCGTCGAGGTCGGGGTGGGCGTGGACGTGGCCGTCGGGGTCTCGTTCGGAGTGGGCGTGTCGGTGGGCGTCGGCGTGTCCGTCGGCGTCGGCGTGCTGGTCGGAGACGCCGTCGCGGTGGGGGTGGGGGTCGACGTGGAGACGGTCCCTGCGGTCACGACGAAGGCGTCGAGGATCAGCGTGGATCCGGTGGACGCCGGGTTGCGCGTCGTCCCCCGGCGGATCGTGACCGTATGGGTGCCGGCGGCGATCGGCCCGCTCGTCCACACCGTCTGACCCGAGCGGGTCGTGGGGCTGTAGCGGTCGACGGTGGCGACGAGGACGCCGTCGAGCAGCACCTCGTTGATGCCGGAGGTCGCCGTCATCCGGCTCACCCAGCTGACGCCCGTGCCCGAGAAGCGGAAGCTCGCGGACGCTCCGGCCGAGCTGGAGTAGCTGATGCTCCCGCCGCTGTCGGCGGAGGAGGAGATGGTGCTCCAGGTGCCCGCCGTCGTGATGAGCGGCGAGTAGTTCTGGTACGTGCCCTCGCCGGGGATCGACGAGGCGGGCTCGTCGGGCAGCGGAACGACCGGCTGCTCCGCGAGCCAGCGGTCGAACGTGTCGAGCATGTCCTTGTTCGTCAGGCTCGGCACGTTGTGGCCGTTCGGAGCGCCGTCGGTCGGCGTGTAGAGGACCACCGCCTCCGTCGCGACGGGCTTCGCGAGCGCGACCCACGCCCCTCCGTGCACGGCGATCGGGACGAGGACGTCCTCCGTCGAGCCGGTCGTGCGGATCCGCGCCCCCGCCCACGAGGCCTGCGGCAGCAGCGCGGGGTCGGTCGACGGGATCGTCGAGGGGTCGTTGTCGTAGTCCGGCAGGACGCGCTCCGGGTCGCGGCGGGCCATGTCGGCCATGTCGTAGACGCCGGCCGCGTGGTACGCGCCGCGGATCTCGGGGACCAGCTTGTTGCCGTACGCCCAGCAGAGCAGTGCGCCACCGCCGGAGTTCGAGCGGAGGAAGCTCGCCCCGATCCGCCACGTCTTCTGGAACCAGGCGACCGCGTCCACCTGCAGGGCGACGGCCCGCTTGTTCGTGTAGATGCTGCCGCCGTAGTTGGGGCAGATCGAGATGACGCCCTTGTCGACGGCCTGGTCGGCGCTGTACTGGTAGGCGCCGGACAGGGCCGCGTAGGTGCTCCCGTTGGCGTGGTAGTACCAGTAGACCACCCGGCCGATCCGCTGCGACGGGACCGCGGTGTGCGGGACGAAGAGCCGCGCGCGGTCGGTGCCGATCATCACGTCGATGATCTGGTACGGCTTCTTCCCCACGCGCGAGATCGCCGTGTCGCTGCGCCCTAGCTCGTTGGGCAGCGGCGGGATCACGCTGTAGTCGGGCGCCGCGGACGCGGACATCGCGTAGGCGAAGGCGGATCCGACGCCGAGGGCGGCTCCGGTGAGGACGAGACGGCGGCTGTGGCGCGCAGGAGAGGACATGGGATCCCGACGGGGTGAGGGCTGCTCGGTCGGCGGAGCCTGACCGGAAGGAGTGAGGGGGGGGTGCTGCGGTCCCGATCGGACCGCCGTGGAGAGGGCGCGGTGCGGTCCTTCGGGGGACCGTGCGGGCGGGCAGGCGCGAGTGCATCCTCCCGCGTCCGCCGCGCGACCACCAGACCCGCCTCAGGGACACCCGCGGCGGCGCTCCCACCTCGCATCGAGCGGCGGCGGGACGCGGGAGGAGCTCCTGGTGAGAGCGCTATCTCGCGCCACTGCTCTGGAGATGCCCGCCATGGGAGCGGAACCGCATCGTGCCGGTGGCGGGAAACCGGGACGGCACGGGGCCGGCACGGATCCAGGCCGCGTTGCGCCCGGCGCGAGGGCCATGCGCACGTCAACACTCTCGCGGGAGACACCCGGATGAGTCTCGTTATCTGAGCACGACCTGATCGCTGGTTCAGCGCCTGCTCTCCCCCCTCTGAGTGCCGACCGGATCGAGGGTCCGTCGTCCGCCGCCTGCGTCCCGTCTCAGGGGGACAGGGCGACTCCGAGCCGCGACCTATCGTGATCCCGCTCCATCCGGAAGGCCCGGCGAGGCGCCCCGGGGGGAGGTCGATCCGTGTCGAACGCGCATGCCCGACCGAGCCACGACCGCTCGATCGCCCTCGGCCTGGTGCTGCTCCTGCTCGCCGCCGTCCTCGTGGTCCTGCCCGCGTCGAGGGCCGCGGCGGCCACGGTCCTCCTCCAGGAGGGCTTCGGCGGCACCAGCGTCGCGGACTCGGCGTGGCAGGCGCTCGACGGCGCCTGCATCACCCGGGCGACGACCGCACCCCCGGCCGGGTCCTCGAACCTCGGCGTCTGCGCCAACCGGACTCAGGCCCCCGTCGCCGCGACGAGTCCGGGCTTCCTCCAGCTCACCGATGCCCGGAACGACGCCAAGGGCGGCGCGGTCTTCAACCGGCCGATCCCCGCGATGGGCGGCATCGACGTCCAGTTCGACCAGTACCAGTACAGCTCCGCCCTCGGCCTCCTCGGAGCAGACGGCATCGGCTTCTTCCTCACGGACGGCTCGAAGTCCCTGACGGCGGCCGGAGCCCCCGGCGGCTCGCTCGGCTACGGCCAGTCCGCGACGGTCGAGGGTGTGAACGGCGGCTATCTCGGCATCGGCATCGACGCCTACGGGAACTTCTCGGCCAGACCTCCCACGCAGAGCACGACACTCAACGCCCCGCCCACCTACGGACTCGGATTCGGGTGCCCCTCCGGCTCAGGCCAGGGCCAGGTCGCGAATCAGATCGTCGCCCGCGGTGCAGGCCAGGGCCAGACCGGCTACTGCTTCCTGCAGGCCGCGCCGCCGCCGACGCTCACCTCCGTCCGCACCCCGATCACCGTCTCGTCGGGCAATCCGCCCGCGAGCTACGGCAGGACCGTGCGGATCACCGTGTCCGCCACGGCCTCCCCCGTCGTCACGGTCTACTGGGGCACCTCGGCGGGAATGGCCGCCTCCGCGCTGACGCAGCTGATGCAGTTCACGATGCCGACCGCAGCGCCCTCGACCTACAAGCTCGGCTTCACGGCGTCCACCGGTGGATCGAACGACACCCACCTCGTCCGCAACGTCTCCGTCTCGTCCATCAACACGCTCGACGACATCACTCTGGTCAAGCAGATCGACCGCACCACCACGCAGCCCGTCGCCTACGCCGAGGGATCCGTCATCCCTTACCAGTTCGTCGTCACGAACGGGTCTATCCGGGGCACGCTCACCGGCATCGTCGTCACGGACCCGAAGGCCGCGAGCATCTCCTGTCCGACGACGACCCTGCTCCCGCTCGCCTCCACCATCTGCACGGGATCCCATACGGTCACGGCCGCCGAAGCGGTGGCCGGCTCGTTCGTCAACACGGCGACCGCTGCAGCGACGAAGACGGAGACGATCTCGAACGTCGTGACGACGACCCCCGTCACGAGCAGGACGGCCACCGCCACCGCCCCCATCGCCACCCCGGCTCCCGCTCTGACCCTCACCAAGACCGCCCTGCTCACCGACACCAACGGCAACGCTCAGGCCGACGCGGGCGAGCAGATCCGCTACTCCTTCCTCGCCCTCAACTCCGGCAACGTCACACTGCAGACGGTCGCCGTCGCCGACCCGAAGGTCACCGGCATCACGCCCGCCTCGACGCAGCTCGCCCCCGGAGCGAGCGCCACCTTCACGTCGGCGCCGTACACGGTCCTTCAGACCGACATCGACAAGAACACGTCGCTCGTCAACACGGCGACCGTCTCCGGCCGCACCCTGGCCGCCTCGCCCGTGACGGTCACCGCGACCTCCACGGCCACCACGCCGATCCGCTACGCTCCCTCGATCTCGCTGACGAAGAACGGCACGATCCCGACCGGGGCCGCCGTGGGCTCGACCGTCTCCTACAGCTTCACCGCCACCAACACGGGCAACACCGGGCTGAGCTCCGTCACGGTCACCGATCCCAAGAGCGGGCTCTCCGCGCTCGCCTACTCCTGGCCGGGGACCGCCGGGCGCCTCGAGATCGGCCAGACGGTCACCGCGACCGCGTCGTACACGCTCACGCAGGCCGACGTCGACGCGGGCCAGGTCCTCAACACCGCGACCGCGACCGGCACCCCTCCGACGGGCGCCGCCGTCACGGCCACCGCCTCGCGGACGGTGACGATCACCCGCACGAACGACCTCGCGCTCACCAAGACCGCGAACCCCGCCTTCATCAGCGCCGCCGGCACCGTGGTGACCTACACCTTCCGCGCGACCAACACCGGCACCACCACCCTCACCGCGGTCGCGATCAGCGACCCCAAGAGCGGGCTCTCCGCTCTCACCTACTCCTGGCCGGGCACTTCCGGACGACTGCTGCCCGGCCAGGTCGTCACTGCGACCGCCGCCTACACGACCACCGCCGCCGACGTCACCGCCGGCACGATCGCGAACACCGCCACGGCGACGGCGACCGGCCCGACCGGCGGGGCGTTCACCCGCACCGCCTCGGTGAGCATCTCGGTGATCCCCGATCCGGCGGCCGACGCCGCGACGGTCGTGCAGGGCGGATCGGTCGTGATCGACGTGCTCGCGAACGACGGGCCCGCCGCGACCGGCGCGATCTTCTCGCGCGCGCAGCTCTCGGCGACCCCGAAGGCGATCGGAGGCGCGGCGACCCCCGCCCCCGCCACTCCCGTGCAGGGGTCAGTCTCCTGCGTCGCGAGCGGAGCGACCCGCGGCCAGTGCACCTACCGCCCGATCGCCGCCTTCGTCGGCACCGACGTCTTCGACTACTCCCTCTCGGGCCAGTACGGCACCTGGAACGTGCGGGTCACGGTCACCGTCACCGCGCTGAACCGCGCGCCGGTCGCCCGACCCGACCGCGTGGTCGCGACCACCGGCGGTCCCGCCGTCACCGTCGCTCCGCTCGCGAACGACACCGACGAGGACCCGGGCACGACCCTCGCCCTGGCCGGAACGAGCATCCCGGCCGGGCTGCGCGGCACCTTCTCCTGCTCCGGATCCACGTGCACCTACACGCCCGCGGCCGACGGCTGGACCGGGAGCGCGACGATCGCGTACACGGTCACGGACGGCGCGCTCACAGCGGGCGGCACGATCACGGTCTGGGTCGATCCCGCTCCCCTCGTCCGGCGCGGATTCTCCGGCACCGGCAGCACGAGCGGAGCGGTCGGGCTCGGCGCCTGGACCAGCTCCTCCGTGGTCGCCACGCCCGTCGCGAGCTGCACGGCCGGTCGGCCGAGCACCCTCGTGAGCTGGTCGGCCGCCGCCGGAGCGACCGGCTGGACCCTCGAGCGCCGCCTCGCGGGGACGACGCCCGGCCCGTGGACCGTGATCGCGGCACCCGCCGCCTCCGCGACGAGCTTCACCGACGACCGGGTCGGCGAGGGCCGCAGCTACCAGTGGCGGGTCCGCCCGGACCTGCAGCGCTGGCTCGGAGTCGCGTCCGCCGCCTCGACCGCCGTCGCCCAGCCGGCCGTCACCACCGCCGGAGGCTGCTGATGCCTCCCCGCCGACACCCCTCTCGTCCTGCACGTGTCCTCGTGAGGGAGACCACGCCCGCACCGGGCACCACCCACCAGAAAGGAACGGTCGCCATGACCACCACAGCACCCACCCGTCGCAGCCCCTGGAAGAAGATCGCCCTCACCGGCGGCGTCCTCCTCGCCGCGGGAGCCCTCGCCGGCGCCGGCGCCTTCGCCGTGTTCACCGACTCCGGGACCGCCGTCGGCAACGTCGACGCCGGCCAGACCGACATCTCGGTGACCGGAGCGTTCACCGTCGCGAACATCGCGCCCGGCGACACGGTCCAGCGCCCGATCAGCCTCGTGCTGCCGAACGCGACCAACGACGGCGACCTCGTCTCGTCGGTCCGCTTCTACCAGGACGTCACCAACGACGTCATCGGCACGGACGCCACCGACCCGGGCCGTACGGGCGCGTCCCTCGTCACCGGTGCGAACGGCCTCGACTACCGCCTGCTGACCTGCTCCACCGCCTGGGTCCCCGCCGCCGCTCCCGCGGAGGCCGGCCCCTACACCTGCGCGGGCACGCAGACCGTCACCGGCACCGGCAAGCTCTCGACCATCGGCGGAGTCGCCAACGCGGCGAACTTCACCCCGGCGAACTTCGGCATCACCCCCACCGCGACCGGGACCTTCCCCTCGGACGCCGGTGATGTGACGCTCAACACGCTGATCGAGCTCGTCCTGCCGACCGCGGCCGACAACACGTACGAGAACGCCTCCGCCACGGTCACCTTCACCGCCGCCGCGATCCAGCGCGCCGGCATCCAGAAGTAGACCGTCCCTCACCGCCTCCGTCCTGCCCGGCCGCCACCGGCGCGGGGCGGAGGCATCCCCCTTTCCTCCCGGAGTCGTCCCCATGCCCCACGCCCGTGCGCTCGTCGCCGTCCTCGCGGCGGTGCTCCTCGCGCCCGCGGCGAGCGCCGAGCCCGTCGGTGTGCTCGACGTGCGCGAGCTCTCGGCGCCCGGATCCCTCACCGACCTCGCTCCGGGTGACCGCGCCGAGTGGGCGGTCGAGGTGACCAGCACCGGCCTGTCGCCGCAGGGGGTCTCCGTGGCCTTCGCGGTCGACGGAGGCACGCTGGCGCAGGACCCGCGCGACGGCCTCCAGCTGTCCGTCGAACTCTGCGACTCGGCGTTCACCGTCGCCGAGGTCGTCGACGGGGAGCGCACGGTCGAGCGCTACCTCTGCCCCGACGACGCTGTGCCGCTCGGATCCGGGCCCGCGGCGACGCTCGGCCGACTCGACGGCGTGCGTCCGCTCGAGCGCGGGGCCACCGTGGGCGTGCGCGTCCGCGTCCTGTTCCCGGAGTCGGCCGGCAACGGGACCGAGCTCGCGGCGGCGTCGCTGCGGGTGCTCGTGGGCACGACGGAGGAGGATCCCTCCGCGGCGCCCGGCCCCGGCTCCTTCCCCGGAGCGGCGGGCGGCGGGCTGGCCGTCACCGGCCGCGACCTGGGCGCTGCGCTCCTGGGCGGGATGCTCGCCCTCGGCTCGGGCGCCCTGCTCGCCGCGGCCGCGCGCCGTCGTCACCGGAGGGAGCAGGCGTGAAGGCCCTCCGCGCTCTCCTCGGCGGCCTGGTCACGATCGTGGCCGTCGCCGGCATCGCCGTCTTCGTCCTCTCCGCGCTCGGTCTCGTGCGGCTCGTGCCGGTGCTGTCGAACTCGATGGCGCCCGGGATGCCCGTCGGCTCCCTCGCCGTCACCCTGCCCGTCGACCAGGCCGCGATCCGCGCCGGCGACGTGATCGTCTTCACCGACCCGGACGATCCGGGCCGCCGCGTCATCCACCGCGTCACCCTCGTCTACTCCGAGGAGGAGGCGGCGGCACTCCGCGGCCGCGAGCCCGGCCAGCTGGCGCTCACCACCAAGGGCGACAACAACGAGTCGGCCGACCCGTGGATCGTGACGATCGCGGACGAGCGGATCTGGCGCGAGAGCTCGGTGGTGCCGCTGCTGGGCTGGCCGAGCATCGGCCTCGCCCACCCGGAGGCGCGGTTCGCGCTCTTCGCGGCGGGCGGCGCGGTCATCGTGGGCGCGCTCCTGATCGCCATCTGGCGCCGCCCCGCGGAGGTCGCCCCGTGAGCGGCGCGCACCGCTCGTCGGACGGCACGCCGCCCCCGGAGCCCCTGCGTCCGCCCACTGAGCACGGGCGGCACAGCGCCCGGCCGTCCTCCCGCGACCGCGGAGCCCCGCGCCACTCCCCCGAGGTCCGCCGCCGCGTGGTCTCCCGCGCCGGCCTGGCGGGACTCGTCGCCGGCGCGCTCATCCTGGGCGCCGCCGCCACCGCCACCGCCGTGCTCCTGGACCGGGGCTCCGTGAGCGCGCGGGTCGCCTCCGGCACCGTCATCGCGACGTTCACCGGCACCGGAGCGACGACGGTGCCGGTCCCCGTCGCGGGATTGGTCCCCGGCGGCACAGCCCGGCGCCTCCTCGACCTGACGAACGCCGGGACCCTGCCGATGTCGGCCCTCCAGCTGCAGACGGCCACCGGCACCGACCTCTCGGACGGCCTGCAGCTCGCGATCGAGCGCTGCTCGCAGTCCTGGTCGGCCGACGCCGCCACCTGCCCCGGCACCGTCACCACCGTGTCGGCCGACCGCCCCGCCGCCTCCCGCCTCGACCTGCCCGGCTCCCCCGCCCTCTCCGTCGGAGCGACCGACCACCTCCGCCTGACCGTGCGCCTCTCGGAGTCCGCGCCGTCCGCCGCGCAGAGCACCTCCGCGACCCTCACCGTCACCGTCGTGGGCCTGCAACGGCCGGGCCGCCAGCTGTAGGTGCGGCGGGCCCACGCCTCGGCAGCACCACCGCCGCGCCGTCCCCTTCCGCGTCAGCGCCGAGGTGCCCGAGACGGTCGTCGACACGCCGGAGCGGGCGACCGTCTCGGGCGACTGAGTGGGGCCGCGGGTACCTCGGTGGTGCCTCGCTACTCGCGCAGGGCCGCCAGGGCGTCGTGGAAGCTCGGCACGTCGGAGAGCACGCCCTCCGGCCCCAGCACCGTCCAGGTCGTGCCCGTGCGGATCAGGACGCCCAGCTCCTCGGCGGGCCGGCGGCGGGTGCCGCGCAGCTCGAGCACGAAGACTCCGGGACGCGCCTCTCTGATCTCGGGAGTGCGCCGGTCGGGCAGCATCACGAGTCCTCCCCGAGAGTCAGCGGTAGACGCTCCACTCCTTCTTCACGATCCGGCGCTCCTCGCCGTCGACCGCGACGATCCACTCGCCGTCCTTCTTGGCCACGACCCGCCCGCGCAGGTACTGCGGCTCCCAGCCGTCGGCCTTGTCGACCCACTTCACGAGTCGCGCGAACCGCCCCGGTGCCACGTCGTCTCTGGACATCTCTCGACTCCCCTCGTCGTCACCGGCACGCCCATCGCCCTCCGTCAGGAGAGCACCTCGCCCAGCGCGAGGAGGACCTCTCCTGTGAGGTCTCGAAGCCGGTTCACCGACGGTAGAACGCGCTGCCAGAAGTGGACGAGACCGTTGACTGATCGACGATCGTCTGGCAGTGGGGTCAGGAGTCGGCAGCGGAGTCAGGAGTCGAACAGCACGTGCGGCCGTCCGGCGTCGACGATCACGCGGGCGCGCACCCCGTAGACGTCCGCGATCAGCGCCGGGGTGAGCACCTCCTCCGGGGTGCCGCCCGCGACCACGCGCCCCTCGCGCAGCACCAGCAGCGCGTCGCAGAAGAGGGCCGCGAGGTTGAGGTCGTGCAGCGCGACGACCGTCGTCACCGGCAGCGCCCGCACCAGGGCCAGCAGCTCCAGCTGATGGCGGATGTCGAGGTGGTTGGTCGGCTCGTCCAGCAGCAGCTCGCGCGGCTCCTGCGCGAGCGCCCGGGCGATGTGCGCGCGCTGCCGCTCGCCGCCCGAGAGGGTGTGCCAGAGGTGGTCGGCCTTCGCCTCGAGACCCACCTGCTCGAGGGCGCGGTCGATCGCGCGCAGGTCCTCGGCCGTGTCTCCGCCCAGGAGGGAGCGGTGCGGGGTGCGCCCCAGCCGGACGACGTCGCGGACGGGGAGGTCCGCCTCCGTCTCGGCCTGCTGCGTCACCGTGGCCACCGCCCGGGCGACCTCGCGGCGGCGGAGCGAGCGGAGCGGCGCGCCGTCGAGGGTGACGACGCCGGTGTCCGGAGCCGCGGTGCCCTGCAGCAGCCGCAGCAGCGACGACTTGCCCGAGCCGTTGGGCCCGAGCAGTCCGACGGTCGAGCCGGGAGCGGGGCGGAGCGAGATCCCGTCGACCACCAGGCGGCCGCCCCGGCGCCAGGAGACCCGGTCGGCCTCGAGCGTCATGAGCGGCCCCTCCGCCGCAGGAGCAGCAGCATGAACACCGGCACGCCGACGAGTGCCGTGCCGACCCCCACCGGCAGCGGAGTCGGCGCGAACGCCACCCGCGACCCGGCGTCGACCCACACCAGGAACACCGCGCCGAGCAGGATCGTCGCCGGGATCACCCGCGAGTGCCGCTGCCCGAACACGAGTCGCGCGGCGTGCGGCAGCACCAGCCCCACGAAGCCGATCGCGCCGGCGATGCTCACCAGGGTCGCCGTCAGCAGGGCCGTCACCACCAGCAGGAGGAGGCGGGTGCGGCCCACGTGCACGCCGAGCGACGCGGCCACGTCCTCCCCGAAGGCGAACGCGTCGAGCGTGCGCGCCGCGGCGAGGCAGACCACGGAGCCGAGCAGCACGACTCCTCCGCTCAGCGCCACGTCGTCCCAGCGCATGCCCTCGAGGGAGCCGAGCAGCCAGAACATCACGCCGCGCGTCTCGTCCGAGTCGGCGAGCGCGAACACGATCAGCGAGGTCAGCGCCGAGAACAGCTGCGTGCTCGCCACCCCCGCCAGGATCACGCTCGAGGTGCCCCCCGCCGAGAACCGCGTGAGCAGCAGCACGAAGCCGAAGGCGACCAGCGCGCCGACGAAGGCGCCTCCGGAGAGCCCGACCACTCCTCCGCCGACCCCGAGCACGCCGACGAGCACCGCGCCCGTGGAGGCTCCGGAGGAGACGCCCAGCACGAACGGGTCGGCGAGCGGATTCCGCAGCAGCGACTGCAGAATCACTCCGCACACGCCGAGCCCCGCCCCGCATGCCGCGGCCACGAGTGCGCGCGGGAGGCGCTCCTGCCAGACGATCGCGTCCTCGGCCGCACGCACCGGGACGGAGGCGAGCCCGAGGTGGTTGAGGAGGATGTCGCGGACGTTCACGAGCGAGACGTCGGCCGGGCCGAGGGTCACCGCGACGCCGACCGAGAGCGCCAGCGCGAGCAGCCCGCCGACGACCAGCGCCGCGGCGGCCAGACCGCGCGGCACCCGGCGGACGAGGACCGTGCCCGTGCCCGTGCTCGTGCCCGTGCTCAGAGCGAGGCCCCGTTCTCGTCCCACCAGGCGCGGATCTTCTCGAGCCCGTCGACGAAGCGGATCGACGGGTTCATCTCGGCGCCGTGCAGCGCGATGAAGCGGCCGTCCTGCACCGCGGACAGGCTGCTGGTCAGCGGGTCGGAGCGGAGGAACGCGGTCTTGTCGTCGAGGCGGTCGCCGGGGAAGCGGTCGCGCTGCAGGTCGCCGAGGACCAGGACGTCCGGGTCGGCCGCGACGACGCTCTCCCAGCCGACGGCGGGCCAGTCCTCCGTGCGGTCGGCGAACACGTTGGTCATGCCGGTCGTGGTGCCGAGCATCGAGGCGAAGTTGTAGCCGCCGGCCATGTAGGGCGTCTTGGTGTCGGCGAACCAGAAGGCGACGCTCCGGCCGCCGAGGTCGACCCCCTCCGTGGCGGCGGCGGCACGCTCCTGCAGCTGCGCGACCAGGGCGTCACCGCGCTGCTGCACGTCGAAGACCTCGGCCAGCTCGTGGATCTCCTGGTAGAGGACGTCGACGGTCAGCGGGACGGTGCGCGTGCCGCTCCCGCCGTTGACGCTCGCTCCGTTGTCGCAGTCGGAGGGGGCGAGGTAGGAGCCGATCCCCGTCTCGGCGAGGCGGTCGCGCGAGGCGACGCCCTCGGGCGCGTAGTGCCGGCCGAAGGAGGCCGTGACGAAGTCCGGGTCGGCGCCGAGCAGCACCTCGTAGGTGGGCGCGTTGTCGGCCAGGCGCGGCACGCTCTCGTTCGCGGAGGCGAGGGTCGCGAGCACGGGGTCGGTCCAGGAGGCGGTGCCGACCATCCGGTCCTCGAGGCCGAGGGACAGCAGGATCTCGGTCGAGTTCTGGTCGAGGGAGACGACCCGCTGCGGAGGGGCGGTGACGGTGGTCGTGGTGCCGCAGTCGTCCAGCGTGAGCGGGTACGAGGTCGTGCCCTCCCCCGCGGCGGCCGTGCTCTCGGGCTCGATCTGCTCGGAGGCGCCGCAGCCGGTGAGGGCGAGCAGGGTCAGGGCGGCGAGGGCGAGGGTGGCGGGGCGCCGTCGGTGCATGGACATGGATCTCCCGTGGTTCGTGGGCGTCGGTCGCCGGCCCGGTTCGTGGGCCTTGTTCGTCAGCCCGGTTCGTCGGCCCGGTTCGCCGACAGGGCTCGTCGGCCCGGTTCGTCGGCCCGGTTCGCCGACAGGGCTCGTCGGCCCGGTCCGTCGGCGGGCGGCACCCGCGTCCCGGCGCGGAGCCCGGGTAAGCATAGCCTTACCTCACCACACCCCGTCCATTCGCGCCAGTCGATCCGCGCCACCGACCCTCCGCCGCCCTCGGCCCGGCCCGCCGGCGACTCCGCAGAAGTCGCCGTGGTCGCGCGCGAGGACGGCGACCTCCGAGTTCTCGATGCACTCAGAAGGCCCGGAACAGCCGAGTAAGCGGACACCTGTCGCGCACCTCGCCTCCGCAGCCCCCAATCAGGCGGACAGCACCCCGGACACGGTTCCCCTGGGGACGGGAGAGCGCGATCCTGGACACCGACGATCGACGGCTCCCGCCCCACCGCCCGCCGACCGTCACGGAAGGAACCTGTTGCCCCGCCGCTCCGCCCGCACCGCCCCCTCCGGCCGGTCGGCGCTGGTGCGCAAGGCCGACGCGTCCGGCTACCGGCCCGAGATCGAGGGACTGCGCGCCGTCGCGTCCCTCCTGGTCGCGACGTTCCACATCTGGCTGGGCCGCGTCTCCGGAGGCGTCGACGTCTTCTTCGTGATCGCCGGGTTCCTCACCACCCTGACTCTCCTCGGCCAGATCCGGCGGTTCGGGCGCGTGCGTCCGATCGCCTTCCTCCGGAGGCTCGCCTCGCGGCTCTTCCCGGCGGCCGCGGTGGTGCTGGTCGTCGTCGCGGCGCTCGCTCCGCTCCTCCTGCGCCCCTCGCAGCTGCTGCAGACCTTCACCGAGGTGCTCGCCTCGACCTTCTACGTCGAGAACGTCGCGCTCGCGCGGGCCGGAGTGGACTACCTCGCGCAGGACGACTTCCACTCCCCGGTGCAGAACTTCTGGGCGATGTCGGTGCAGGGGCAGTTCTACCTGATCTGGCTCGCCCTGGTGCTCGTCGCGACCCTCGCCGCCGTGCTGCTGCGGCGACGCGCGCAGCTGCCGCGGTTCCTGCTGGCGCTCGTCGCGGCGCTCACCGTCCTCTCGTTCGCGTTCTCGGTCGTGCTGGTCGGGATCGACCAGCCGACCGCGTACTACAGCACCCTCGCCCGCTCGTGGGAGTTCGGACTCGGCTCGCTCGCGGCCCTCGTGCTCCCGGGACTGGCGATCCCGGCGGCCCTGCGGACGGTCGTCGGGTGGCTGGGGCTGATCGGAGTCGTCTCCTGCGGATTCGTGCTCCAGGTCTCGAGCGCGTTCCCCGGCGCCGCCGCGCTCTGGCCGACCCTCTCGGCGGTGCTCGTGCTCGTCGCCGGGACCGGCCCCGCCCCGGAGCGCGGCGTCGGCCGGCTGCTGGCCCTGCGCCCGCTCGTGTGGCTGGGCGGCCTGAGCTACGGGATCTACCTCTGGCACTGGCCGCTCCTGGTCTTCTGGCGCGAGAGCACCGGCGAGGACACGACCGCTCTGGCGGGCCTGGGCGTCATCGCCGCCGCGATCCTCCTGGCCGCCGCCTCGAAGCACGTGCTCGAGGACCCCCTCCACCGCCGCGCCCCCGCCGAGCGCCCGCACCGCCTCCGCGCGCTCGCCCCGGCGGCCCTGCTGGCCGTCGCCGCCCTGGTCGGAGCGACGGGCCTCACCGGCACGAACGCCGCGATCGCCGCCGACCTCGCCCGCGCGCACGCCCTCCCCGTCTCGACCGAGGGCTGCGTCGGAGCCGCGGCGCTCGCGAACGCCTGCCCCGACTCCTGGACCACGAGCATGCCCGCCGTCGACGCCTCGGAGGACGGCTCCGCGCTGAACACCGACGAGTGCAGCACGGGCAACTCCGGCACGGCGCTCAAGGAGTGCCGCTTCGGCGATCCCGCCGGCCTCCGTGTGCTGCTGATCGGCAACTCGCACGCGGCGTCCTTCTTCCCGGCGCTGCGCGGCGTCGCGGAGGAGCGCGGCTGGGACCTGCACACCTACTACAAGACGGGCTGCGTCTTCTCGACCGCGGAGCGGCGCGACGACTCCGCCTCCTCCCGCCGCTCCTGCGACGTCTGGAACGGGAAGCTGCAGGAGGAGCTCGCGGGCCAGGAGCCGTACACGCTCGTCGTCACCGCCTACTCCGCCAAGAAGTCCGTGTTCGTCGACGCGTCCGGCACCCCCGACGAGCAGGCCGGCATCGACGGCTTCCACGAGTCGTGGGCGCCGCTGATCGCCCGCGGATCCACGGTGGTCGCGATCCGCGACAATCCGGTGCTGCCCTCGCTCTCCCTGCTGGCCTGCGCCGAGGAGCCGGGCTCCGCTGCCGACTGCAGCGTGCCGCTCGACGAGGCCTTCGCCGACCGCGAGCTGATGGCCGCCGCCGCCGAGGGCTGGCCGGGCGCCGCCGCCGTCGACCTCACCCGCTGGTTCTGCGACGACCGCGGCTGCCCCCTCGTGATCGGCGGAGTGAAGGTGTACCGCGACCTCGGGCACCTCACCGAGTCCTACGCCCGGACCCTGGCGCCCTACCTCGGCGAGGCGCTGGACCCGCTGGTCGGCTGAGGGCCCTCGCGCTCACCTCCAGACGCATGCAAGACTGTTTATACGAACAGGGATCGGAGGAGCCGATGGGCCACTCTCACGGCGTTCCGGCCGGCTCCGCCGCCGCGCGGCACCGGCCTCCGCTCGTGGCCGCCTTCGTGCTGACCGCGGCGTTCATGGTCGTCGAGTTCGCGGTCGGAGTCGCGACGGGCTCGCTCGCGCTGCTCTCGGACGCCGCGCACATGGGCACCGACGTGCTGGCGCTCGGGATGTCGATCGCCGCGATCTCGCTGGCCGCCCGCCCCGCCGCGAAGAGCCGCACCTACGGCTCCTACCGCCTCGAAGTGCTGGCCGCCCTCGCCAACGGTCTGCTGCTGTTCGCGGTCGCCGCGTTCGTGATCGTCGAGGCCGTCCGCCGCTTCGCCGAGCCGCCCGCGGTGCCCGGCGGCCCCCTCCTGATCACCGCCGTCGTGGGCCTGGCGGTCAACCTCGTGAGCCTGCGCCTGCTGTCGGCCGGGGCGAAGGAGAGCATCACCCTCCGCGGAGCCTCCCTCGAGGTGCTCGGCGACGCACTCGGCTCGATCGGCGTGATCATCGCGGCGATCGTGCTGCTCACCACCGGCTGGGCGTGGGCGGATCCGATCGTCGGCGTGCTGATCGGGCTGCTGATCCTTCCCCGCACCTGGTCGCTGACGCGGCAGGCGCTGGGGATCCTGATGGAGTCGGCGCCCGCGCACGTCGACCTCGCGGCGCTCGAGCGCGACGTCTGCGCCGTCCCGGGAGTGCTGGCGCTGCACGACCTGCACGTGTGGACGATCACCTCCGGCATGGAGAGCGCCACCGGCCACGTGGTCGTCGCTCCCGACGCCGACTACCGCACCGCGCTCTCCCGAGTGCTCGCCGTCCTCCGCGAGCGCCACGGCATCGACCACGCGACCATCCAGTGCGAGCCCGAGGCCTTCCCGGAGACGACGCACCGCGTCTGAGCGCGGCGGCGTCGTGGCGCGCGGCCGCACGCCTCCACATGCCCACGACCCTCCAGGACTCGTCGCACTCGGCGCCGACTGCGACGACTCCCGGCTTCTCGCCGACGCGGGCCCCTCCCACCCCTGAGCACCTTCCGATTGTTGACGTGAACATGTACAGTCGGCCGTCAGGGCGCGTTCACGTGAACATGCCCGCATTTCGATGGCGAAAGAGAGACCGCATCAATGTCGATGTCCTTCAGAAGGGTCGCCGCGCTCGCCACGAGCGCCGCCCTGGCCACAGGAGCACTGCTGGCGATCCCCGCCGCAGCGGCCCCCGCTCAGGCCGCGGACGCGTTCCGCATCACGCCGAACCCCGCCGCCGCCGGTGAGGCGTTCGAGGGCTGGGGCACCAGCCTCGTCTGGTTCGCGAACGCGACCGGCGACTATCCCGAGGCCCTCCGCGAGGACCTCTACCAGAAGGTCTTCGGCGACAGCGGCCTCGACCTCAACATCGCCCGCTACAACATCGGCGGCGGCAACGCCTCCGATGTGAAGGACTACCTCCGCCCGGGCGGCGCCGTCGAGGGCTGGTGGAAGCCGAACCCGGCCGGCGACGCGTCGACCTACGGCGGCACCTCCACGAAGCTCGCCGACCGCGACGCGCTCCTGGCCAAGTGGAACGCGGACGACCCCGCCTCCTACGACTGGACGGCCGACGAGACGCAGCGCTGGTGGGTCGAGAGGCTCGCTGAGGAGAAGCAGATCTCGCACTGGGAGGCGTTCTCCAACTCCGCCCCGTACTTCATGACCGAGAGCGGCTACGTGTCGGGCGGCTTCGACGGCAACAGCGAGCAGCTGAAGCCCGCCGCCGAGGAGCAGTTCGCGAAGTACCTCGTGAAGGTCACCGAGCACATGGAGGACGAGTACGGCATCGAGTTCGACACGCTCGACCCCTTCAACGAGCCGAACACGAACTACTGGAGCACCCAGCTCTCCAACGGCGTCCCGACCGGCGGACGCCAGGAGGGCATGCACGTCGGCCCGACGCGCCAGGCGGGTCTGATCCCCGACGTCACCGCCGCGCTGGACGCCTCGACCACCGACGCCGGCCTCGCCGCGATGGACGAGACCAACCCCGACATCTTCGCCACGAACTGGGCCGCCTACTCCGCCGCGATCCGCGCCGAGGTCGACCGGATGAACGTCCACACCTACGGCACCTCGGGCCGCCTCAAGGTCCGCGACCTCGCGAAGCAGGCCGACACCGACCTGTGGATGAGCGAGATCGAGGGCAACTGGGTCACCGGCTTCGACCCCACCAACATGGAGAACGGCCTCGGCATCGCCGGCCGCATCAACGACGACCTGCGCGAGCTCGAGCCCAAGGCGTGGGTGCTCTGGCAGCCCGTCGAGGACTACTACAACATGCAGCAGCCCAAGCCCAAGGGCGAGAACCTCAACTGGGGCTCCGTCTACATCGACCTGGACTGCAAGCCGTACCAGGAGAACGGGACCGAGGTCTGGAAGTCGGTCCGCCGCGTCGCCGACGCCGGTGGCGACTCCACCAAGGCCCCGGTCTGCGGCGTCGAGACGAACTCGAAGTTCAACACCATCCGGAACTTCACCAAGTTCATCCACGAGGGCGACCACCTGATGCCCTCCAACGACAGCTCCTCCACCGCCGCCGTCCGCGGCGACGGCTCGGGCGCGACCGTCGTGCACACCAACAGCACGGCGACCGAGAAGACCGTCGTGCTCGACCTCTCCCGCTTCGGCACCATCGCCGACACCGCGACGGTCACCCCGTACATCACCACGAAGGCCTCCTCGGCCGCCGCTCCCACGAGCAACGCCCTGGTCGCCAAGACGCCGGTGAGCGTCGACCGCATCTCGCGCACCGCCACGATCACCGTGCCCGCCAAGTCGGTCACGAGCTTCTCGATCGACGGAGTCTCGGGAGTCGCCGACTCCGCCCCCGCCCTGCGCGACGGCCACCGCTACCAGCTGGTCGGCACCCAGAGCGGCAAGGCCCTGACCGGCAACCCCTCGGGCGCCGCGACCACGATCACCGGCCTCGCCACCGATTCCGCCACGGCCGCCAAGCAGACCTGGACGGTCCGCGAGGTCGCCGCCGGCGAGCGCGAGGCCACCCGCCGCGTCGTCCTCGTCAACGGCGACGGACGCGTGCTCGGAGCCACGACCGCCGGCACCGACCTGCGCTCGCTGTCCGTCGACGCGGCGAAGACGACCGCCGCGACCCGCTGGATCGTCAACACCACCGACGGCGTGAACTTCTCGCTCGTCAACGAGTCCATCGCCCAGTCGCTCGACGTGAACGGCGGCTCCAGTGCCGACAACGCGTCGGTCGGCGTCTACACCTCCAACGGCGGAGCGAACCAGTCGTGGTCCCTCCGCGACCTCGCCCCGACCGCCGGCCAGACGATCGCCGTCCGCACCACCGCGGGCGTCGCTCCGACCCTGCCCGCGAGCATCACCCCGCAGTACTCCTGGGGAGCCGGCGCACCGCTCGCCGTCACCTGGCAGCGCCCCGCCGACTCGGCGTACGGCGCGACCGGCCGCGTCGAGGTGCCCGGCACCGCGACCGACCTCTACGGCCAGACGATCACGGTCACCGCGCTCGTCGACGTCGGCGGACTGACCGCGACCGACCCCGTGTCGGTCACGGCCGCCGCGGGCGCCTCGGTCGCCGGAGTGAAGGCCTCGGCCCCGACGACGGTCCCCGCCCGCGTGGGCGCCTCGGCCAGCACCTTCCCGGTGCCGGTCGTCTGGGACTGGACGCCGCTCACCACCGCCTCCCTCGCCCGGGCCGGGCAGGTGACGGTCTCGGGAACGGCGACCGCCGACGGCGCGACGCTCCCCGCCACGCTCACGGTGCTCGTCACCACGGGCACGCTCCGCAACTTCAACCCGGACGCCGGCATCGTCGCGACCGCGTCGTCGTCGGAGTCGGGCTACGGACCGGAGCGCACCCGCAACGGCGTCGACGGCGACAAGGGCTGGTCGAACTGGACCAACGGCACCAAGGCCGCGCAGAGCTCGCTGACCTACACCTTCCCCTCGACCCACCAGGTCGAGAAGGTGTCGGTGCAGTTCCTCGCCGACGGCGGCACCAGCTGGGCACAGACCTACCAGCTGCAGTACCAGGCCGCCGACAGCACGACCTGGACCGCGGTCCCCGGCTACGAGTCGGCCGTGGCCCTCGCGTCGCCGGCCGGCGGAACGGCTCCGACCCTGGTCGCGTCGTTCGCGCCCGTCACGGCCAAGGCCTTCCGCGTCGTGATGAACGCCTACGACAACACGCACCTGATCGTGGCCGAGACCAAGCTCTACGAGTCGGTCGCCTCGCCCGCCGCGGTCGCCACCCTGGGCGCCCTGCGCGTCGGAGGAGCGGGCATCGCCGGGTTCGACCCGGCCCGCACCTCCTACGCGGTCACCGTCGAGGGCACGGCGATGCCGGTGATCGGAGCGGTGGCGACCGACTCGGCGGCCACCGTGCGGATCACCCAGCCGACGACGGCGAACGGCGGAGTCGCGACCATCGCGGTCCGCGCGGCCGACGGCTCCGTCACCTCGACCACGACGGTGACGGTGACCCTGAAGGCGCCCGCCGCCCTCGCGGTCGCGGTCACGGCGACCACCCGCTGCATCGCCGGCAAGGTGACGCTCACCGTCGCGGCGAAGAACGAGTCCGGCGTGCCGGTCTCGATGACCATCGCGACGCCCTCCGGGTCGAAGCAGGTCACCGGAGTCGCGCCCGGCGCGAGCGGCAGCGCCGCGTTCACGACGCGCGCGGCCTCGGTGCCGGCCGGCCAGGCCACCGTCACCGCGACGGGCACGGTCGACGGCAAGCAGGTCACCTCGGTGGCGACGGGAGCGTACGCGGCCCGCAACTGCTGACGCCCCCTCCGACACGGACCGCCTCCGCCCCTCCGGGGACGGGGGCGGTCCGTCGTTCGCCGTCGGAGCGGCGCTGCGCGGGCGGCGCGTCGTGGGATCCCGATACGCCCGCGACGCGGGCTACTCGATCGGCATGGATCCGTGCCGGTCGGGCAGCCGCACACCTCCGCGCCGGTGGAGCGACCGCGCACCCCTAAGCCGGTCAACCAGCCGCGGCACGCGGCGTATCGGGACCCCGCTCAGCGCCCCGCGGCCGTCTCGTCGCGGGTGCGCAGGCGCGAGACGCCCATCACGACGGCCGCGATGACCATACCCAGCACGAGGCCGAAGATCATCGAGACGAAGGTGTCGGCCAGCCACACGACGACCGGGCCCGCGCCCTCGACCGCGTGGGTGACGACGTGCACGAGGTCGTACGGACCGTGCCACACCGTCTCGGCGAGGTTCGCGACGACGAGGTGCCCGCCGACCCAGAGCATGGCGAGCGTCCCGATGATGCTGATCGCGCGGAACACCACCGGCATCGACGCGACGATCCTCGCTCCGGTGCGCCGCACGCCGCGGGCCGCGTTCTTCATCAGGCGCAGGCCCACGTCGTCGATCTTCACGAGCAGCGCGACGGCGCCGTACACGAGCACGGTCATCCCGAGCCCGACGACCAGGAGCGCGCCGAGCGTGGGCCAGATCCCGAAGTCGGGGTCGAGGCCGTCGAGCGCGATCAGCATGATCTCGGTGCTCAGGATGAGGTCGGTGCGGATGGCGCCGAAGACGAGCTTCTTCTCGTCGCGCGCCTCCGTCTCGTGGCCGCCGTGCGAGACGCCGAACCACTCGAGCACCTTCTCCGCCCCCTCGAAGCAGAGGAACGCGCCGCCGAGGATGAGCAGGTACGGCAGCACCTGCGGCGCGAACGCCGAGAGCAGCAGCGCCAGCGGGATGATGATGACGAACTTGTTGAACAGGCTCCCCAGCGCGATCCGCCCGACCACCGGCAGCTCCCGCGCGGGCGTGAGGCCCTGCACGTACTGCGGGGTGACGGCCGCGTCGTCGATCACGACGCCCGCCGTCTTGGCGCTCGCCTTCAGGGCGGCGGTGAGGATGTCATCGACAACCGCGAGCAGGCCGACCGACATGTGCGTCTCCTTGGAGGTCCGGGGTGAGAGGGCTCACAGTATCGCGAGCTCCGCGGTCGAGCGGGCACGGGGAGGGGCGTGGGTGCGGCGGAGGGAGTCCGGTCGCGGGGATCTCGATACGCCGGAGGGGCCGGCTCCTCGATCAGCGTGAAGGGCGGTCGTGGCTCCGAGCACGCGTCCGTCGCCGTTGACGAGGACGACGCGGCGGGTGGCCTCGCGCTCGCCCGCGGCGCCCTCGCGGAC
>NZ_PSVE01000030.1:0-39019 GCF_002931775.1 Rathayibacter sp. AY1F4 | reverse complement strand
GTCGAGGATCAGCAGGTGCAGGCCCCACGGGCCGGTGACAGTGGGGTCGGCGGTGGGGTCGGCGCGTTCCGAGTCGTATCGTGGCACACCGCGACCCGCTCCAGCGGGCCTTCCGGCCGTCCAGCGCACGCGGATCGGCGCGCCGTATGACGCGGGCGGTCGCGCTCAGGGGCCGTGATCCCGTAGAGTCGAGACATCTCCTGGGCGATCGCCCGAATTCCACGGCTGAGAAGTCGCACGACGACGAAGAGACTCAGCCCCTGATAGAGACCGCACCGACCGAGAGCATCGTCCTCGGTCGTCCGGTTCGAACGCCCGCCTCGCACGCGGGTACCGCCCTTCACAGGACGCCGCGGAAGCCGCGCCGTTCCTCGTTCGACCCCCGCTCCACCGGCTCGCCCGGTCCGCGGGACGTTCTCCCCCGCAGAGCCGCCCTCCCCCGGAGGCGCGAGCTCAGCCCCTAGACGACCCGGACGACTCCGGCAGACGCGTGTTTCACCCGCGGAGGCCGAGTCGAGCGGGTACCGCACACTCGTGCGGACTCTGACGACGCCGGCCCCGGTCGGCGTCATTAACACATAAGGAAAAGAAATGCCTACTGGCACCGTTAAGTGGTTCAACTCCGAAAAGGGCTTCGGCTTCATCGCTCCCGACGACGGAGGCGCCGACGTGTTCGCGCACTTCTCCGCCATCGCGAAGCAGGGCTACCGCGAGCTCGTCGAGAACCAGCACGTCGAGTACGACGTCGAGCAGGGCCGCAAGGGCCCGCAGGCCGCGAACATCCGCGGCGTCGGCGAGTAATCTCCGACTTCCGACGCCCCGTCGACCAGGATCCCCGGATCCGGTCGGCGGGGCGTCCGTCGTTGACGGGGTGATTCCGCCCCCGGCCGGCGGAGGCGGAACCCGTGTCACCCCTCCGGGCCGCAGGATCGGTATCCTCTCCGTGGCGGCTCCCGAGCTCACGGAGCCCGCGACGCCGTCCGGGACTCCTGGCGCGTCGGCACGACTTCACGGCGGAGACAATGGGACGACTGATCTACGGACCGCAATCACTCGAGATCGACTTCGAGGACCGGCTCCTCGCGCACCTCAAGGTCGCGATGTTCACCAAGATGCGGCGGAACGAGTCGTTCAGCCTCTCCTGGAGCGAGCCGGAGTCGTCCGGCTACGGCCGCAGCTCCGTCTGGGTGCACCCGACGACTCCGCTGCACTTCCGGTTCCACGGCAGCAAGCGGCCGTCGCTGAACCGCCTGTGGATCGAGCAGTTCATCGCGAGCGCGAACAACACCGGAGAGATGACCGTGGTGCCGGAGCCGGCCGAAGGCTCCTGACCCGCGACGCTCCTCAGACCACGAGCGGCCGGGCCGTGTGCACGAGCTCCTCGTGCGGCAGGGCCCGGAGGCGCTCGGCGATCTCGGCACGGGCGCCTGCGTCGACCGACGCCCGGGCGTGCTCCTGCGGCCGCAGCGGCGTGAGGGTGACCAGGTCGGCGTGACCGGTCGCCAGGTCGAGCCGCTCGGGCAGGCCGGGGCTGCGCAGGCCCAGGAGGACGCCGACGGTGCCCTGCTCATCGGTCCAGGCGGGCGGCGCCGCGACGTTCGCGAGCCGCGCCGTGTCGAGGGAGCTGCGGCAGCACACCCCCTGCAGGGCGGCCCGTCGGGCGGCCTCGTACAGCAGGCGGAAGTGCCAGTGGTTCCAGAGCTCGGCGGTGGGGACGCCGCGGACGGCGGACGTCTCGAGGCACAGCTCGAGGCCGAGACCGGTGCCGGGATGCGCGAGCCGGTCGAAGGGATCGCTCAGCCCGTCGGTAGCGAGCACCACGGAGGCGCCGCGGTCGACGCGCAGGAACGCACGGTGATCGGTGGGCCAGCGCGCGCCGCCGCGGACGCCGGGATCCTCGGTCGAGACGACGACGGTGCGATCGAGCGCACCCACTCCGCGCCAGGCGTCGGCCCGGTCCTCCGCCACCGCCTCGGCCAGCGCCCGCCTCTCGTCCTCGGTCCATCGGACCTCACGAGTGCGGTTCAGGAACAACGACATGGGACTCCCCGTCCGCGCGACCGGCGTGCCGCACTCCCGGAACGCTACGGCGCCCACCCCTGCTCCTCCTCCGAGCAACCGGAACGCCAGCTGTGTTTGTTGCGCGGCGGTCCCCGCCCGCCGCGGCGCGGTCGGCTCCCGCAGACGGCCGGGAAGGAGGAGCGGGTCGCGACCGGCTACGCCGAAACGCTGGAACGCGTTTCGACGGTTCGCCTCAGGCGGTGTTCACTCCCGCGGCGGTCCCCGCCCGCCGCGGCGCGGTCGGCTCCCGCAGACGGCCGGGCAGGTGGAGCGGGTCGCGACCGGCTACGCCGAAACGCTGGAACGCGTTTCGACGGTTCGCCTCAGGCGGTGTTCGATCCCGCGGCGGTCCCCGCCCGCCGCGACGCGGTCGGCTCCCAGGAGTGGCCGGGCAGGTGGAGCGTGTCGCGTCCGGCTACGCCGAAACGCTGGAACGCGTTTCGACGGTTCGCCTCACGGCGCACCGCCGTGGCCGTGGATGGAGGAGTCGATGGCCCGCGCGGCCGGGCGTCCACCGCCGCTGGGGTCCGCGAGGCGAACCGGCGGAACGCGTGTCAGCGTTCCGTCGTAGCTGGACGCAGGACGCTCCACCCGCCCGGCCATCCCGAGTAGCCGACTGCGCCGCGGCGGGCGGGGACCGCCGCGGAAGACGGCTCAACCCAGGGGGTTGATGCCGTTGGTGCGCCAGCGCTCGTCGGCGAGCTGGCCGGGGGTGCCGGCGCTCGCGTTCTCGCCCAGGGGCTCGCCGCCCTCGACCGCGTCGGCGCCGAGCGCGGTGCCGGCTCCCTCGGCGGTGCTGCCGGGGGGAAGCAGGCCCTCCTCGTCCTCGCGGGGGCCGACCTCGTCCTCGGGGGCGTTCTCGGAGCCGCTCTCGCTCATCGGGTCGTAGCCGTGGTCCGGGTCGCGGCTCTCGTCGGCCGCCGTGTTCTCCTCGACCTCGGCGTCGGCGGGGCGGACGTCGTCGGCCTTCTCCGCATCGGTGGAGGGGGTGGCCTCGAAGCCTGCGAACTCGGGGCTGTCGTCTGCGCTCATGGCCGCCACGGTAGCACCGGGCCCGCGGGCACCGGAGGGGGTTCCGCCGGGCGCCCGCGACGCCTCCGCCCAGCGGCCACGCCCTAGGCTCGGGGGGCTGGCACGGACGACGGGAGCGACATGCGACGACTCGGGTACGACAGGTTCGGCGGGCCCGATCTGCTCTCGTGGCGGGAAGCGCCGGTGCCCATGCCGGGTCGCGGCGAGGTCCTGGTGCGCACACGCGCGGCGAGCATCAACGCGACCGACGAGAAGATCCTGTCCGGCTCCGCACGGATCATGGCCGTCGGCCGCTCCCGTCCCTACGGGTTCGGGCTCGACATCGCCGGCACCGTCGAGGCGCTCGGCCCGGGTTCGCACTCGGTCGCGATCGGCGACCGAGTGGTGGGGATGACCCGCGACGGCGACGCCTTCGCCGACGCGTCCATCGCGCGCAGCCGCTCGCTCGTCCCGATGCCCGACTCCCTCGGCTTCGTCGAGGCCGTCACGCTCGCGATGTCGGGCGGGACCGCGGTGGGCCTGGTCGACGCACTGCACGTGCGCTCCGGCGAGCGCGTCCTCGTCAGCGGCGGCTCGGGAGCCATCGGCGATCCGACGATCCAGCTGCTGGTGCGGGCGGGATGCACGGTCGCGGCCACCGGCTCGGCCGCCTCCGCCGACCTCCTCCGCTCGCTCGGCGCCGAGCCGCACGACTACCGCGCGCTCGACCTCGGGGTGCTGGGCGGCCGCTTCGACGTGGTCGTCGACGTCTCCGGCCACCTGCCGGTCGACGACGCGGCGATCCTCCTGGCCGAGGGCGGGCGCATCGCGACGCTGGTGCCGAGCGGTCCGGCGCTGGTCTCGCAGGCGACGGGCCTCGTCCGCCGCGACCGCCCGCGGGTGCGCAACATGATCGTGGTGGCGACGGCGGAGCGGATCGGGCGCGCGGTCTCGCTCGCCGCCTCCGGCGAGCTGCGGCCCCGGCCGGGCGCCGTGCATCCGCTGGGCGACGTCGTCGACGTGCTGTCGCGCCGAGCGACCGGCGCCGACCGCACGATCGGCAAGATCGTCTTCACCGCCGACGACTCGGCTCCGCTGAGCTGACCTCCGGCTCCTCCTCCTCTGCCGGGCGGCCGAGCGAGAGCGTGGCCAGGAAGCCGACGGCGAGGAACCCGGCGGCCGCGAAGGCGGCGTAGCGGGTGCCGTCCGAGAACGCCTCGCCCGCCGCCCGGGCCGCGTCGGCAGTGGCCGGCGACGCGGCCAGCCCGGCGATCGCCGCACCGGAGGAGTCGACCACCGCGTCGACCGTGCTCGCGACCTGCTCCGCGGGGAGGCCCTGCTGCTCGAGCGAGGTCGTGAGGACCCCCGCGGTCGAGGTGTAGAGGATCGTCCCGAGCACCGCGATGCCGAGGGCGGAGCCGATCTGCCGCGCGGTCGACTGCGTGCCCGAGCCCTGTCCGCTGAGCTCGACGGGCACGTCCCGGAGCACGACCCCGGTCAGCTGCGCCGTCGCGAGGCCGACGCCGAAGCCGTAGACGGCGAGGAACGGGACGAGGGCCCACCACGGGGTGGAGTCGGAGACGACCAGGCCGATGCCCGCGACTCCGACGATCTCGGCCAAGAGGCCCACCCGCACGATCAGCACCGGCGCGACCCTGTTGCCGAAGGCGCCGGCGAAGCCCGAGGCGACGAAGGAGCCGAGCGCGAGCGCGAGGAGCACCAGGCCGGTCTGCACGGCCGTGTAGCCGAGGACGCTCTGGAGCCAGATCGGCAGCGCCAGGATGATCCCGAACTCGCCGAGCGAGACGATCATCGCGGCGAGGTTGCCGTTGCGGAACGAGGCGAGGCGGAAGAGCCCGATCGCGAGCATCGCCGAGCGCCCGGCGCGCTCGCGGGCCCGCGCCCAGAGGACGAAGGCGACCCCGGCGAGCACCGCGACGGCGAACGCGATCGGGACCGGCGAGAGGCCGAGCGGCCAGCTCCAGCCGCCGACGCTCAGCGGCTCGTCGACGCCCCACCAGCCGAGGGTGCGCCCCTCGATCAGGGCGAACACCAGGGAGGCGGAGGCGATGATCGAGAGCGCGGCGCCGACGAGGTCGACCCGCCGCCCGTCGGGCTGCCGCGACTCGTCGACGAACAGCAGCGCTCCGACCACGATGATCACGCCGAGCGGGATGTTGATGCCGAACGCCCAGCGCCAGGAGAAGTCGGTGGTGAGCCAGCCGCCGAGCAGCGGGCCGACCGCGGTCATGCCGCCGATGGTCGAGCCCCAGACGGCGAAGGCGATGGCGCGCTCGCGCCCGCGGAAGGTGGCGTTGATCAGCGAGAGGGTCGTCGGCAGCACCATCGCTCCTCCGACGCCCTGCACGACCCGGGAGAGGATCAGCAGGTCGCCGGTCGGAGCGAGGGCCGCCGCGACGGAGGAGAGCGCGAAGAGCGAGACGCCGACGATCAGCATCCGGCGCCGGCCCCAGCGGTCGGCGAGGGTGCCGAAGACCAGCAGGAGCGCGGCGAACACGAGCGTGTACGACTCCTGCACCCACTGCACCTGGGTCGAGGTGATCCCGAGATCGGCGACGATCGACGGGATGGCGACGTTGACGATGGTCGAGTCGACGATGATCGTCGCCACTCCGAGACTGATGACGACCAGCCCGATCCACTTGCGGTTGCGCACGACGCTCTCCTCCGACGATTTAGTAAGCCAGCTGACTATATGCCCGCGGAGGGCGCCGTGTCGAAGGGGGGGCCTGGAAGATTAGCGGGAGGCGGGCGCGGCGACAAGGGCGCGAAGCTCCCGGAGCCGCCCGGTCAGGATGGACGCATGCCCGCATCCCCCCGTTCCTTCCCGTATCCCCTCGGCGTCTCCCTCCGCGGCGACGCCGGCGCCAACGTCGCCGTCTACTCCGAGACCGCGGACAGCGTCGAGGTCTGCCTCTTCGACGAGTCCGGAGCAGAGACCCGCGTCGCCCTCACCGAGCGGACCGGCCACGTCTTCCACGGCCTCATCCCCGAGATGGGCATCGGCACCCGCTACGGACTGCGCGTCGACGGCCCCTGGGACCCCGCCAACGGCCTCCGCCACAACGCCGCCAAGCTCCTCCTCGACCCGCACGCCACCGCGATCGAGGGCTCGTACACCTGGTCCGAGGACGTCTTCGGCCAGTTCTACGAGGACGCCGACACCCGCAACGACGCCGACTCCGCGCACGCGGTCCCCCGCTGCGTCGTCACCGACCCCGACTCCTTCGACTGGAGCGGCGACACCGCGCCGCGCATCCCGCTCGAGGAGACCGTCGTCTACGAGGTGCACGTGAAGGGCTTCACGAAGCTGCACCCCGACGTGCCCGAGGACATCCGCGGCACCTACCGCGGCCTCGCGCACCCCGCCGCGATCAAGCACTTCACCGACCTGGGCGTGACCTCGGTCGAGCTGCTCCCCGTGCACCAGTTCGTGCAGGACTCGCACCTCGAGGAGAAGGGCCTGCGCAACTACTGGGGCTACAACTCCCTCGGCTTCTTCGCGCCGCACAACGAGTACTCCCACGCCGGCGACGACGGCTCGCAGGTCGACGAGTTCAAGGCCATGGTCAAGGCGTTCCACGAGGCCGGCCTCGAGGTCATCCTCGACGTGGTCTACAACCACACCGCCGAGGGCAACGACAAGGGCCCCACCCTCTCGTTCAAGGGCATCGACAACGGCTCCTACTACCGCCTGGTGGAGGAGGACCGCGCGAACTACTTCGACACCACCGGCACCGGCAACAGCCTCAACGTCGCGCACCCGGCCGCGCTCGGCCTGATCATGGACTCCCTGCGCTACTGGGTGACCGAGATGCACATCGACGGCTTCCGCTTCGACCTCGCCACCACCCTCACCCGCCAGACCGGTGAGGCCGAGGTGCACAGCGCCTTCCTCGACCTGATCGCGCAGGACCCGGTGCTCGCGCCCGTCAAGATGATCGCCGAGCCGTGGGACACCGCCGGCTACCAGGTCGGCGGCTTCCCCGCGGACTGGTCGGAGTGGAACGGGAAGTTCCGCGACGACGTGCGCGACTTCTGGAACGGCGCCGACTCGGTGCTCGGCACGACCGCGCAGCGCGTCCTCGGCTCCCCCGACGTGTACGAGGCCGACCGCCGCTCGCCGGTCTCCAGCATCAACTTCGTCACCGCGCACGACGGCTTCACCCTCGCCGACCTCACCGCGTACTCGCGCAAGCACAACGCGGCCAACGGCGAGGACAACAACGACGGCGAGAGCGACAACCGCTCCTCCAACAACGGCGCCGAGGGCCCGACCGAGAACGAGGCGGTCAACGAGCGCCGCGACCGCATGCGCCGCAACTTCCTCGCGACGCTGCTGCTCTCGGCCGGCGTGCCGATGATCCTGGGCGGCGACGAGATCGCCCGCACGCAGGGCGGCAACAACAACGCCTACTGCCAGGACGACGAGATCTCGTGGTTCGACTGGGAGAACGCGGACCGCGAGCTGCTCGCCTTCACCCGCGAGCTGATCGCCCTCCGCGCCGCGGAGCCGGCGCTGCGCCCGAAGTGGTTCCGCCGCGCCCCCGGCGACGGCGGCCCCGACACGGTCGACATCCTCCGCTCCGACGCGCAGGGCTTCGCCGACGAGGACTGGGACAACCCCGACGCCCGCTCGATCACCTTCGTGTTCGAGCACGAGGGCAGCGCGAGCTTCGCCCTGCTGCTGAACGCGGCGGAGAACGGCGTCGAGTTCACCGTCCCCGAGGCGCCCGGCGCCGAGTGGACGCTGGCCGCCTCGAGCGACCCGGAGCAGGTCGTCGAGGGCGAGGTCACCACGCTGATCGTCCGCGACGGCTCGTTCACGCTGCTGCGCTCGGCCTCCTGATGACCGGCCGGACCCCGCGGCTCCTCCGCTTCGGCGGGCGCATCGCGGGGTTCGGCACGTCCTCGGGCACGAGGATCGTGCTGGGCCTCTGGGAGGACACCCCCTTCGGCCCGTTCGCCGACGCGATGGTCGAGGACGGCGACGGCCACCGCCTCCTGATCGCACCGACCCGCGAGGTCGCGGACTTCATCGGGTCGACGTACGCGTTCGACGAGGTGCGGATCGCGCCGGTGTCGTGGCGGAGGATCGCGGGCGGCCTGTCCGTCGCGGCCGGACCGCTCGCGGTGCGACTGGAGCTCGGCGGTCTCACTGCGCTCGGCCGGCTGCTGCGGATCGTTCCGCGACCGCTCGCCGAGCACCCGGCATGGCTGACCGCGATCTCGCCGGTCGCCTCCCTGCTCGTCCGCGGGGTCAGCACGGCCGGGTCGGCCGGGCACGGACGCCGCGAGTACTACGGCGTGCGGGCGATCCGCCGCGTCGAGGGCGTCCACGCCGTGCTGGCGGAGGAGGACCTCGGCCCGCTGCGCCCGCTCTCGCCGCCCGTGCGGTTCGGCTTCTCGTCGGCGCCCGCCGCTCCGGCGATCGTCGACGTCACCACCACCATCGCGCTCCCGCGCGAGGGGACCACCGCGCTCCGGCGCGACCGAGAGAGAGGAGCCGCCTCGTGAAGAAGGGCGACAAGATCAGCTGGAACACCTCGCAGGGCGAGACCCACGGCGAGCTGGTCGAGAAGAAGACGAAGGAGTTCCAGTTCGAGGGGCAGAAGTTCAACGCCTCGGACGACGAGCCCTACTGGATCGTGCAGAGCGACAAGACCGACGCGAAGGCCGCGCACAAGGAGTCGTCGCTGACGAAGAAGTGAGCGGGCGCAGGCCGAGCGGCTGCGGACCGGGCTCCGGATCGACTCCGGGGCCCGGCCCGCGCCCGTCTCACGCGATGCGGATGAGCTTCTTGTTCACGAACTCCTCGAGGGCGGGGCGGCCCATCTCGCGGCCGGTGCCCGAGCGCTTCACGCCGCCGAAGGGCAGCTCGGCCGCGTCGCCGAGGACGAGGTTGATCCAGACCATCCCCGCGTCGATCCGGTCCGCCAGGCGCAGCGCCTGCTCCTGGTCGGTCGTGTAGAGGTAGGAGCCGAGGCCGTAGGGGGTGTCGTTCGCGAGGGCGATCGCCTCGTCCTCGTCGCGGACGCGGTAGAGCGCGGCGACGGGGCCGAAGAACTCCTCGCGGTAGGCGTCCATCTCGGGCGTGACGCCCTCGAGCACGGCGGGCGGGAAGAAGTTGCCGGTCACCTCGCCGCTGGCGCGGACGGTGGCCCCCTGCTCGCGCGCGGCCGCCAGCTGCGCCTCGAGGCGCTCCGTCGCGGCGGAGGAGGAGAGCGGGCCGAGGAGGGTGCCCTCCGCGAACGGATCGGCCGGCTGGGCGCGGGTGAACGCCTCCGTGAACTTCTCGGCGAACGCGTCGTACAGCTCGTCGATCACGATGAAGCGCTTCGCGGCGTTGCAGGACTGGCCGTTGTTGTCCAGGCGCGCGGCGACCGCGTCCTCGACCGCCTTGTCGAGGTCGTCGGTCGACAGGAGCACGAACGGGTCGGAGCCGCCGAGCTCGAGCACGACCTTCTTCAGGTGGCGGCCCGCGAGCTCCGCGACGGCCGCGCCGGCCCGCTCGGAGCCGGTGACGGAGACGCCCTGGACCAGGGGGTCGGCGATGACGGTCGCGGCCTGCTCGTTCGTGGCGTAGAGGTTCACGTAGACGCCGGCGGGCGCGCCCAGCTCCTCGGCCGCGGTGCGGAACACGTCGGCGATGGCGGCGGCCGACTCCGGGCACTGCGGCGCGTGCTTGAGCAGGATCGTGTTGCCAGCGACCACGTTCGGGCCGGCGAAGCGGGCCACCTGGTAGTAGGGGAAGTTCCACGGCATGATGCCCAGCAGCACGCCCAGCCCGGCGCGGCGGATCAGCGCGGAGCCGGTGCCCTCGGCGAGCTCGATCGGCTCGTCGGCGAGGAAGGCCTCGCCGTTCTCGGCGTAGTAGCGGTAGATGTCGGCGGCGAAGCCGACCTCGCCCTGCGCCTGGTCGAGCGGCTTGCCCATCTCGCGGACGATGATCGCCGCGAGCTCGTCGGCGCGCTCGACGTGCAGCTCTGCCACACGGGCGATCAGCGCCGCGCGGGTCGCGACGGGCACGGTCCGCGACCACGAGGAGTACGCCTCCTGCGCCGAGCCGATCGCCGCGGTCAGCTCGGCGTCGCCGAGGGTCGGGTACTCGCGGAGGGTCTCCCCCGTGGCCGGGTCGATCACGGCGTAGTGGGTGCTCATGCGGGCTGTGCTCCTTCGCGGTGGGGGGCCGGTGCGGTCGCGCCGTCCTCGTCGATGATCTCCTGTGCCAGGCGCCTGCCGACGCGGACGGCGCCGTCGACGTGCTGGTAGCCCTCGGCGGCGAGGTCGCTCGTGCCGAAGCGGAGCGGACCCACCGGCTCCAGCTGCAGCGCGCCGTACCGGGTCAGCCCGCCCAGGTCGAAGCTCGCGGCGTACGCGCCCTGCGTCCACTCCTCGGACGCCCAGTCGCTCTCGTAGTAGACGACCGGATCGAGCGCGGCCGGGCCGAAGTAGGCGGCGAGCGAGTCGAGGATCGCGGCCTTCCGCTCCGCCTCGTCGAGCGCGAGCACGCGGTCGGCCTTCTCGTCCGAGACGAAGCCGACCAGGGTGCCGCGCTCCTCCCCGTGGTTCGAGTTGTCGTAGGCCTCGTGCACGAGCGAGTGCGGGCTGAACGCGGTGCCGGAGAGTCCGTCGGCGCGCCAGAAGGGCGTGGCGTACGTGGCGTGCACCTTGATCACGAGGCCGAGCGACTGGTGCTGCAGGGCCTGCTGCCGCAGGCGCGGGAGCGGCGGGTCGAACGAGATGCGGCCGACGAGGTTCGGCGGCACGGCGACGATCGCGCGGCGGGCGCGGAGGACGACGCCGTCGGCGCGCACCTCGACCCCGTCGTCGCCGTAGCGGACGGAGCGGACCGGGTGCCCGAGCAGGACGCGCTCGGCGCCGAGGCGCTCGGCGAGCCGCTCCGGGACCTGCTGGAGGCCGCCGATCACGCGCTTGTCGAGGATGAAGTCGGCGTCGACCAGGTTGCTGAAGCTCCCCGCGCTCGCGGCCATGAGGAGCGCCTGGAGGAGGGAGAAGGCGTGCGCCGGCTTGGTGAGCATGGCGTCGGCGAGGAAGAGGGCGATGTTGGCCCGCGCCTCCTCGTCGTCGCTCTGCTGCTCCAGCCAGGCGGCGAAGGTGATGCGGTCGTAGTCGCGGGCGAGCGGATGCGTCCACGGCGCCGCCGGGTCCGTCTCGGCGACGAGGCGGTCGAGCACCTCGATCAGGCGGGAGATCTCGGACTCGGTGCGCTCGCTCCCCGGGAAGATGTCGCCGGTGAAGCGGCGGGCGGAGCCGTCGGCGCCGATGTAGACGCTCTCGCCCTCGCGGTAGCGGGAGTAGGTGCCGAGGCCGAGCTCGTCGAGGGTTTCGAGGAGCGCCGTCTGGTCCGGCGAGACCCACTGGCCGCCGAGCTCGAGGAGCTGCCCGTCGACCACGCGGGTCTCGAGCCGCCCGCCCACGCGCTCGCGCGCCTCGACGACGACGACGTCGAGTCCGTGCTGCTGCAGCCGGAGCGCCGCGGTGAGTCCGGTGGCACCGGCTCCGATCACGACGACGTCGTGCTCGCTGGGGGACATGACTTCTCTTTCCGTCGGTGATCGCGGGAGCGGACGCGCGAATACGGACGATCCTGTCACAGAAGCGGAGGAGAACGTCAGTGAGCGCGCCCGATGGAGGGCGGACTCGGAGCGCCCTCCACTGAACTACATAGGCGTGCTATATTGTTTCTCGTGCCCGATTCCAGTGCCCCCGTGCGTCTCGCCTCCGCCGCTACCGCACTCACGCGGTTCGCGGGCCGGGCGAGCGGCGCGACCGGGCTCGGCGCGCAGTCCGGAGCCGTCTGGTCGACGCTCGCCGAGCTGCGCACCGGCTCCCCCTCCCGCCTCGGCGAGCTCGCCGAGCGGGTCCGCGTCACCCAGCCGACGATGACCGGGATCATCGCCCGGCTCGACGAGGCCGGCTGGATCCGCCGCGTCCACGACGCCGACGACGGCCGCGCCTGGCTGATCGAGGGCACTCCCGCCGGCTTCGACGCCCTCGCCGAGCACCGGCTCCGCCTCGAGGCCGCCCTCGCCCCGCTGTTCGAGGACCTCGACGAGGACGACCGCCTCGCCCTCGAGCGCGCCGCGACCCTCGTCGAGGCCCGCGTCGCCCGGATCGCCGGCACCCCCGTCCCCTCCTCCCCCGAGAAAGGCTCCACGCCGTGACCACCTCCCCCCACTCGCCCGCCCAGGGCTCGATCCTGAAGCAGCCGCTGGCCGTCTGGGCCGTCGCCTTCGCCGCGGTGATCGCCTTCATGGGGATCGGCCTGGTCGACCCGATCCTCCCGGCCATCGCCGAGAGCCTGCAGGCGACTCCGACCGAGACCTCGCTGCTCTTCACGAGCTACCTCGTCATCACCGGCGTCGTGATGTTCTTCACCAGCTGGCTCTCCAGCCGCATCGGCGCCAAGAAGACCCTCATGATCGGCCTGGTGCTGATCGTGGTGTTCGCCGCGCTCGCCGGCACGGCGGGCAGCGTCGAGGGCGTCATCGGCTTCCGCGCGGGCTGGGGCTTCGGCAACGCGCTGTTCATCTCGACCGCCCTGTCGACCATCGTCGGCGCGGCGAGCGGAGGCTCCTCCGCGGCGATCGTGCTCTACGAGGCCGCGCTGGGCATCGGCATCGCCGTCGGCCCGCTGCTCGGCGGGCTCCTCGGCAGCGTCTCGTGGCGCGGTCCGTTCTTCGGGACCGCCGTGCTGATGGCCGTCGGCTTCATCGCCATCGCGACGCTCCTGCGCGAGGACGGCCCCAAGCCCGCTCCGACTCCGCTCTCGGCGCCCTTCGCGGCCCTCAAGGTCCCGGCCATCCGCACGCTGGCGGGCGCCGCCCTGTTCTACAACATCGGCTTCTTCGTGCTGCTCGCCTACACGCCCTACCCGCTCGGGCTGGACGAGATGGGCCTCGGCTTCACGTTCTTCGGCTGGGGCCTGGGCGTGGCGATCACCTCCGTGTTCGTCGCTCCGCTGCTCACCCGGCGCCTCCCGCGCACCGTCGTGCTGCGCTCGGTGCTGCTGCTGCTCGCGCTCGACCTGATCGCCGGCGGCCTCGTGATCTCGTCGCGCGTCGGCCTGATCGTCTGCATCATCGTCGGCGGCCTGCTGCTCGGAGTCGTCAACACGGTGCTCACCGAGTGCGTGATGGAGGCGACCGACCTGCCCCGCTCCGTCGCGTCGTCCGCCTACTCCGGCGTCCGCTTCCTCGGCGGCGCGATCGCCCCGCCCGCCGCCTCCGCCCTGGCCGCCGCGATCTCGCCGGCCTTCCCGATGTACGCCGCGGCCGGAGCCGTCGCCGTCGCCGCGCTGATCGTGCTGCTCGGACGCCGCACCCTGGCCCGCGCCGACGCCCACGAGCCCGAGCCCGAGCTCGTCGAGGCGCAGGCGATCACGCTCGGCGAGTGACGCGCCCGGCGGGCTTCGGGGCCCGCCGAGGGGTCGCGAACGGCCGTCATCCGGGCAGGGTGACGACCGTTCGTGACGCCTCACGGGAGAGCGCGCGCTCAGGAGTCAGGGCGCGACCTCGAAGAGGCGCGGGCGCAGCGCGGACGTGCGCGGGTCGGCGGCGCAGGCGGCGAGCGCCGCCGCGAGGACGCCGCGGGCCGGGTGCGGCTCGCGGACGTACACGTCGACGCCGGCGGGCGTGAACGGCGTCCGGGCGAAGCGGGTGAGCGCCCAGCCCGCCTCCTCGTCGGCGGCGACGAACGACCAGCGGCTGCGGGCGAGGAGGGTCAGCGGCTCGACGCCGCGCCAGCGGAAGCCGGACGGATCGTGCGGGTCGGGGGTGTCGATCCCGACCACGTAGTGCGAGCGCGTGCGGCCGCGCCAGCTGACGACGTCGCCGATCCCGCCGGTCGGGAGCGGCGCGTACGTGATCGCCACCCCCGACCGCGAGCGCCAGAGCGGCAGCGAGGAGCCCCGGACGAACCAGGTGCCGCTCGCGAGCGCCCGGGCGTCGATCATCGGAGAGCGTGCTTGATGTTGGTGCGGGCCAGCGCGACGGCCTCGCCCGCTCCTCCGTTCATCACGATCTTCGAGACCGCCAGCGCGAAGCCCTTCACCTGCGCGCCCGTGATCGTGGGCGGGAGCGAGAGGGCGAGCGGATCCGTCACCACGTCGACGAGGACCGGGCCGCCGTCGGCGAGCGCCGAGCGGAGGGCCTCCTCCACGTCGCGCGGGTCCTCGACGCGGATGCCGCGGATGCCGATCGCCTCCGCCACCTTCGCGTAGTCGACCATCGGCACGTCGACGGCGAAGTCCGGGAAGCCGTCGACCAGCATCTCGACCTTCACCAGCCCGAGCGTGGAGTTGTTGAACACGACGATCGTCACGGGCAGCCGGTAGGCGGCGACCGTGACCAGCTCGCCCATCAGCATGGAGAGCCCGCCGTCGCCGCTCAGCGAGACGACCTGGCGACCGGGGTGCGAGAGCTGCGCGCCGACCGCCTGCGGCAGCGCGTTCGCCATCGACCCGTGCATGTACGAGCCGAGCAGGCGCCGCTTCCCGTTGGGGGTGATGTAGCGGGCCTGCCAGACGTTGCCCATGCCGGTGTCGGCGGTGACGATCGCGTCCTCGGAGAGCAGGCCGTCGAGCGTGGAGGCGACGAGCTCGGGGTGGATCGGGCTGCGCGTGCCGACCTCGGTGTACTTCCCGACGACTCCGGTGACCAGCTTCTCGTGCTTCTTCAGCGTCTTGTCGAGGAAGCGGTGGTCCTTCCGCTGCACGAGCGGGGTCAGCGCGGTGAGGGTCGCCGCCACGTCGCCGTGGACGGGGTGCGCGACGCTGACGCGGCGCCCGAGCTTCGAGGCGTCGCTGTCGACCTGAGCGATCACGACCTTCGAGGCGTCGGGGAGGAACTGCTCGTAGGGGAAGTCGGTGCCGAGGAGGAGGAGCAGGTCGGCGTCGTGCATGCCGGCGTGAGCCGCTCCGTAGCCGAGGAGGCCCGTCATGCCGACGTCGTAGGGGTTGTCGTACTGGATCCACTCCTTGCCGCGCAGGCTGTGCCCGACGGGCGCGCCCACCAGCTCGGCGAAGGCGACGACCTCGTCGTGCGCGTTCTGCACTCCGGCGCCCGCGAAGATCGCGACGGTCCGCGCCTGGTCGATCGCAGCCGCGAGGGCGCGGACGTCGGCGTCGGCGGGGACCAGGACGGGCGTCGACGGCAGCACGAACGCGGGGAAGCCGTCGACCGCCTCCAGTTCGGCGATGTCGCCGGGGAGGGTGACCACGGCGACTCCGCGGAGCGCCACCGCGCTGCGCATCGCGGCGTTGACGACCCGCGGCGCCTGGGCGGCGGTCGAGATCAGCTCGCGGTAGTTCGAGCACTCGACGAAGAGCCTGTCCGGGTGCGTCTCCTGGAAGTAGGACGAGCCGATCTCGTTGCTGGGGATGTGGCTCGCGATGGCGAGCACCGGGGCGGAGGAGCGGTGCGCGTCGTAGAGGCCGTTGATGAGGTGCAGGTTGCCGGGGCCGCAGCTGCCGGCGCAGACGGCGAGGCGCCCGGTGAGCTGCGCCTCCGCGCCGGCGGCGAAGGCGGCCGCCTCCTCGTTGCGCACGTGGATCCAGTCGATGCCTCCCTTCTCGGAGCCGCCGCTGCGGCGCACCGCGTCGACGATCGGATTCAGCGAGTCCCCGACGATCCCGTAGATGCGGGAGACGCCGGCGTAGATGAGCTGAGCGATGAGCTGGTCTGCGACCGTCTTCTGAGCCATGACCCCATTCGACCGGACCGGGCTGAGCGTCCGCTACTCCGGAAAGTGGAGATCCGGATCGAGTGCATCCCCCTCGGGACGGATGCCCTGCACCCCTAGCCTGGGAGCCGTCACAGGAACACCTCCGTGCCGAAGATCCCGGGAGTCGCCATGAACCGCCGCAGAACCGCCCTCGTCCTGGCCGCCGGCGCGGCCCTCGCCCTCGGCCTGACCGGCTGCTCGGGCCTGAACGGCCTGATGGGAGGCGAGACCCGCGACGACGAGACCGGGGAGATCACCGAGGGCGGGACGACCGACGTCTTCCAGCTGCGGGTGGGCGACTGCCTGAACGGCGAGCTCAGCGAGGAGGCGACCGAGGTCACCGACGTGCCGACCGTGCCCTGCACCGACCCGCACGTCTACGAGGTGTTCCAGAACCTGACGATGGCCGACGCCGACGAGTACCCGGGCGAGTCCGTCGCGACGGAGCAGGCCGAGACCGACTGCGTCACGGCGTTCGAGTCGTTCACCGGGATCGGCTACCAGGACTCGGCGTACGACTTCAGCTACTACTACCCGACCGCCGAGAGCTGGGGCACGGGCGACCGGACGATCAACTGCATGATCACCGACCCGAACGGGCCGAGCACGGGCACGCTGGCGGGCGTCGCGGCCTGATCGCGATCTCCGCGCGCGGCGGTGCCGGTCCCGCCGAGCGCTCCGCGCTCGGCCCGGGTCAGTCGCGGTCGCGCGCGGGGAACAGCCGCAGCAGCAGGCCGGAGCCGATCCAGACCACGGCGATCCCCGCAACGAGCCAGGAGGCTCCGAGGCCGGACGCCGCTCCCGCCAGCACAGCGCCGACTGCCGCTGCGGCGGAGCGCAGCCCCGCGCCGATCGTGAACACCTGCGAGCGGACGGCGGCGGGGCTCTCCTGGTCGCGCAGCAGCAGCATCGCTGCGTTCGAGGGGGCCGTGAAGACGCCCGCGACCGCGAAGGCGGCGACCGCCGCGACGATGCCCAGGTCGGGGACGGCGATCAGGAGGACGGCGCCGGTCGCGATGTAGGCGGCGCCCATGGTCCACGCCGGCGGACGGCGGGTCCAGCGGCGGGCCGCCACGGCGAGGGCGCCGAGCAGGCCGCCCACGGCGAAGGCGGTCAGGATCCACGCGGCGGCGTCGGTGCTGCCCAGCCGCTCCACCGAGAGGCTGATCGCCGCGACTCCCGCCGCTCCGCCCGCGACCTGGCTGAGGGTGCCCGCCGAGGTGACCACCGCGATCGGACGGTGCCGCACGAGGTGGGTGACGCCCGCGACGATCGTCCGCAGCACGCCGACCGTCGGCGCCGGACGGGCCTCCATCGCCAGGCCGAGCGATCCGACGACGCCGATGAGGGCGAGGACCGCCATGACGAGCATCGCGGTCCGCGCTCCCCCGACTCCGACCGCGAGGCCCACGATCGCCGGCCCGCTGATCGAGGCGACCGTGTACGAGAGCGAGTCCTGCGCGTAGGCGCGGCGCGGCTCCGGGATGGCGCTCGTGACGAAGCTCGACATGCCGCCCATGTAGACGGGCGTCGCGAGCCCCGCGAGGAGCAGCAGCACCACGATGAGCGGCGTCGGCACCTCGCCGAGGAAGGCGGCGACCGCGAAGGCGACGGCGGTCGTGAGCGCGGCGCCGACCAGGAGCCGGCGGGGGCGGCGGACCCGGTCGAGCACCGTTCCCACGAGCGGTGCGGCGATCACGGCGGGGAAGAGCGCCGCTCCGGTCAGGGCGCCGCCGAGAGCGACGTCGCCGAGACGCTCGACGGCGAGGACGGGGAGCGCGACGACCATGCCGGCGCTGGCCAGGCGGAGGGGGATCGACGCGGCCTGGTAGCTGACCGCGCTCATGCGGGACCGGGGATCGACATCACCTCCGATGGTGTCACGGCTGCGGGGCGGGGTCGTTCGGAGAGGCAGGCCACCGGCGTCCGAGCGGCCTGCGGAGCCTGCCCTAGGCGATCGGCGTCCGCGCCGCGAGCTCGGCCGCCGCCGCGACGCCCAGGCGCAAGGGCGCGCTGTGGCCGGGGAGGAGGGTCCGCGCCCCGGTCCCGGCGAGGACCCGCAGCGAGTCGAGGGACTGCGCCGTGTCGGCGGTGGCGGCGCGCGCGACCAGGTGCGGACCGGTGCGCGCGGAGTAGGGGTCGAGCGTGACCAGCGCGTCTCCGCCGATCACCGCGTCGCGCTCGGGCAGGTGCAGCGAGACGTGCCCGTCGGTGTGCCCCGGAGTCGCGAGCACGCGGGGCGATCCGGGCACGTCGAGCACCGCTCCGGCGGTCAGCGGCAGGGTCCCGTGCACGGGCGGCACCGCGAGCGCGCCCGCCCGGGCCATCGCGCCGAGCACCGGGATCGCGGAGGGGTGCAGCAGCGGGTACACGAACGGGGTGCGCTGGCGGCGGTAGGAGTAGGGCTGCGCGGCGAGCGGCTGGTCGGCCGCGTGCAGGTGCGACGTCCCGGTGCAGGCTCGCGCCGCCCCCTCGCCGCTGCTGCCGGTGCTGCTGCTGCTGCTGGTCCATCGTGCTCCCGCCCCTCCGGGCCTGCGCCCGATCGCGACGACGCTACGAGCGTCTGCGACGGATCGGACAGGGCGTTGACGGCGGGGGTCCGCGTCGTGCAGGGCTCAGCGGCGCCGCCCGCGGAGGGCGAGCTGCACCGCCGCGAGCAGGAGGAGGACCGCGAAGAGGATCCCGGACACGCGCGCCGGCAGGAGGAAGGAGAGCGCCACTCCGGCGAAGGAGAACGCCGTCGCGGTGAGCCCGACCACGAGGCCCGCGCGCACGTCGAGCAGGCCGCGCCGGGCGTTCGCGATCGAGCCGGTGACCGCCGTGGGGATCATCGCGGCGAGCGAGGTGCCCTTGGCCAGGAGGTCCGCGAGCCCGAAGGCGCCGACCAGGACCGGCACGGCGATCGCTCCGCCGCCGATGCCGAAGAGGCCGGAGGCGACGCCCATCCCGATGCCGAGCCCCGCGAATCCGGGCCACACGCCCCAGCCCTCGGCGACGTCGCCGGTGTCGTTCGAGCCGAACACGGCCATCCGCACCGCCGCGGCCACGAGCAGCGCCACGAACATCCAGCGCAGCACGCCCAGAGGCAGCCGCGCGAGCAGCCAGGATCCGGCCACCGCCCCGAGCATCGCCGCAGCCGCGATCACCGCCGCCGGGACCCAGGCGACCTGGCCGGCGAGGGCGTAGCCGAACGCTCCGGCGACCGAGGTCGGAGCGATCGCGAGCAGCGAGGTGGCGGAGGCGCGGCGCTGGTCCATCCCGGCCCACGCGATCAGCATCGGCACCATCACGATCCCGCCGCCGACGCCGAACGCGCCCGACAGGGTCCCGCCGACCGCGCCGATCAGGGCCAGGACGAGCAGGGCGCGCGGCCGCATGCGCTCGGCAGTCCGATCGGGGAGGGGCGCCTGCGGGGCGGTCGAGTCGGTCACGGCTCCATGCCACCACAGCACCGGGCCGAAGGCGAACCGACGAGCGTCGACCGCGTTCCTGAGAGGACCGGCCCGGCCCGGCCCTCCTCTCTGGCAGTTGCCTGGGCGGGCCGGATCCGACCGTGACGTTCGGCGTCGACGGAGCGTCCTACCTGCATACCCCGCCTGATCGAGCGATCGGGCCCCGAGCGAAAGAGGAGACCATGGCCGAGACCACCGCGACCACCACCCGTCAGACCAGCACCGGATCCGGACGCACCGTGATCGAGGACGGCGTCATCGCCAAGGTCGCCGGCATCGCAGCGCGCGAGGTCCCGGGCGTCCACGCCCTCGGCGGAGGAGCGGCCCGAGCGATCGGCGCCATCCGCAGTGCGATCGGCAACGACGACCGCGGCCAGGGCGTCAAGGTCGAGGTCGGCGAGCGCCAGGTCGCCGCCGACATCACCATCGTCGCCGAGTACCCCGCGCCGCTGCAGAAGGTCGCCGAGGACGTGCGCTCCGCCGTCGCCGACGCCATCCAGCACATCGCCGGCATGGAGGTCGCCGAGATCAACGTGACCGTCCAGGACGTCCACATCCCCGAGGACGACACCCAGGAGTCCGACCCGCGCGTCGTCTGACCCGTTCCCCCCGCACCGACGCCCCGGGCCGGACGGCACCGGGGCGTCGGCGTGTCGGCGGCCCTGCGCCACGGCCTCGAGCAGGGCGGCGCCCTCCTCCCCGGAAGCGACGAGAACGAGATCGCGACCGCTCTGGGTGGGCTGAACGCCCGCCTGCGTGGGACCATCGGGTGATCGCGCCGCGTTCGACGTTCCCGTAGCCTTCATCCGCGCTCGTGTCGACCCCGGAGACGCGCTCCCCCGCCCGCGGGTAGCGTCCGGTCCGGTCCCGCACTCCCACGGGGTCGCTGAACCCCGAGAGCCGGAGGAGATCCGATCGTGAACGGTGACCACTTCGTCCTCTCGACCGCGACGCCGTGGGACGACCGCACCGAGATCATCGGCGTGTACGCCTCCGAGGCGTGGGCCCGCGAGGCCGCGGCCGCATGGCTCGGCTCCCCGGACCGCGAGGCGTTCCCCCGGTGCGTCATCGAGGGCTGGAGCGGCGCGCACCTCCTCGGCCGCGAGGTCGTCGAGGCCCTCGGCTTCGACGACGAGGGCGGCGACGAGTCGCTGGGCGGCCCCCGCAGCCTCTGACCCGGCGGCCTAGCAGCCCCAGTGCGACGGGCGCTCGAAGTGCGACGGCAGCGTGGTCGCCGCATCCCCTCGAGCGCTGTTCACCTGCGCCTGGGTGAGGTAGACCGCCTCGGCGAGCCGCGCGCCGGACACATCAGCGTCGCGCAGGTCCACCCCGAGCAGGTCGCACCGCTGCAGATCCGCACCCCGCAGGTCCGCGGCGAGGAGGAGCACGCCCCGCAGATCCGCTCCCCGCAGGTCCGCGTTCCGGAGCGATGCGCCCGCCAGATCGGCACCCGGAGCGAGTCGACGGCCCTTCGACCGGCGGGCATGCGGCGCCGCTCCTGCGCGAGCGGCCGCGCTCGCCGCGATCAGGAGCGGCCGGGACGCTCCGTACTCCGCGTCGACGTCGACCGCGACCACCTGCTCCGGCTCGCCGAGGGTGTGCGCGTGCACCGCGTCGAACCGCTCGCGCAGCTCGTCGAGGAGCGGCACGCCGACACCGGGAAGCGCCAGCGCGGAGTCGAGGTACCAGAGCAGCTCGTGCAGGCGGCGCATCAACGGGAACACCGCGAACATCCGCTCGCGCACGGCCGGGTCCGACCGCCAGGAGACGCCGCCGAACGTGTGCTGCGAGACCTTCTGGCCGGCGCCGAAGCAGTCGAAGACGGTGCAGCCGACGAAGCCCTGCGGCCGGAGCCGGCGGTGGATCGTGCACGCGTCCTCGCCGTCGAGGTTCACGCACGGATCCCCGGCGCGCTTGTCGAACGGGAAGTCGGCGGAGCGGGCGAAGGCGAGAGCGACGCAGCACAGGCCGAAGCAGTTCGCGCAGTCGGCGCCGAGGTCCTCGCGACGGCCGAGCTCGACCCTGGTGCGTGACGTCATCGGCCCGAGCCTACGCGCGGCGGCGGCCCGGCTCAGTGCGCGAGGGCGAGCACGCCGACGACCAGCACGCCGAGGCCCACGATCCCGAGCAGCGAGACGAGGCTCTGCCTCCAGGAGAGCCCTGCGCGCGCGACAGCGATCAGGGCGATCCCCGCCAGAGTCGCGACGTAGACGCCCGCGCCGATCCGGAGCGCGACGGTCGCGTCGATCCAGCCCAGCGCCGCGGCACCGAGCGCGAGGACCGGGAGCGACGCCGAGGCGAGCGCCCCGCCCGCGATCCGCAGCATGGTCCGCGCCTCGGCTGCGGACGGCGTGGCGGCGTGCACGACCTGGTGCGCGATCACCTCGGCGACGAAGCCCGCGGCCGAGATCCCCACGATCGAGATCACGAGGCTCTGGAGCGCGTGCGCGGCGTCGGGATGATCGTCGACGAGGTAGATCATCACCACGGCCAGGCCGGTGAAGGTCGCGTAGACCCGCTCCTTGAGGGCGCGGGCGATCTCGTCGAGGGGGCGGCGGGTCCGCTCCGCCCACCGGCCGGCGCGGCCCGGGCGCAGGCGCACGGGCGTCATCCGGTCGGCGGGGGCGGTGCGGCCCTCGTCCGCCGCGCCCTCAGTAGGAGGCGGAGTCGACACGTGCCGCGGAGGAATCGCCCGAGTGCCGCGCGGCGAGGTCGCCGAGGATGGTCGCGGAGCCGCTGGTGCCGAAGCGGGTGACGCCGAGGCCGCGGTAGGCGAGGAGCGTGTCGAGGTCGCGGACGCCTCCGGACGCCTTCACCTGGACGGCCTCCGAGACGGCGCCGCGCATGAGGCGGAGGTCGTGCTCGTTCGCGCCTCCGCCCGCGAAGCCGGTGGCGGTCTTCACGAAGTCCGCGCCGGCGCGCTCGGCGGCCCGGCTGCCCTCGACGACCTGCTCGTCGTCGAGGAGGCTCGTCTCGAGGATGACCTTGACGACGTGGCCCTCGGCGGCCTCGACCACGGCGCGGACGTCGTCCTCGACGTCCTGGAGCAGGCCGCTGCGGAGGCGGCCGATGTTGACGACCATGTCGAGCTCGGACGCGCCGTCGGCGAGCGCCTGACGCGACTCCGCGACCTTCGCCGCGGTGGAGGTGGTGCCGTGGGGGAAGCCGATGACCGTGCCGACCAGAACGCCGGAGCCCTCGAGCCGGGAGACCGAGTGGGCGATGTCGGAGGGGCGGACGCAGACGCTGAACACGCCGGACGCGCGTGCCTCGTCGAGCTGGGCGTCGACCTCGGCGCGGGTGAGCTCGGGCTTCAGGATCGCGTGGTCGATGAGCGCCGCGATCTCGGCGACGGTGGGCAGGCTGGAGTCGGTCATCCGCACATTTTACGTCCGCCGGCGGGACGACGAAGGCCCGCGATCCTTCGATCACGGGCCTTCGGTCGTTCACGCCGCTAGCGGCGCCGGGTCACCAGCTGGACTTGGTGATGCCGGGCAGCTCGCCGCGGTGCGCCATGTCACGGAAGCGGACACGCGAGATGCCGAACTTCGTGAGGTTGCCGCGGGGGCGGCCGTCGACGGCGTCGCGCGAGCGGACGCGGACGGGCGAGGCGTTGCGGGGGAGCTTCTGGAGGCCGACGCGGGCGGCCTCACGGGTCTCGTCGGTCCCGGCCGGGTCGACCAGGGCCTTCTTCAGCTCGAGGCGCTTGGCGGCGTAGCGGTCGACGATCACCTTGCGCTGCTCGTTGCGGGCGATCTTGCTCTTCTTGGCCATACTTAGCGCTCCTCGCGGAAGTCGACGTGCTTGCGCACTACGGGGTCGTACTTCTTGAGCACGAGACGGTCGGGGTCGTTGCGGCGGTTCTTCTTGGTCACGTAGGTGTAACCGGTGCCGGCCGTCGAACGGAGCTTGATGATCGGACGGACGTCCTGCTGCTTGGCCATTAGATCTTCACCCCGCGAGCGAGAACATCCTTGACGACGGACTCGATGCCACGGGCGTCGATGACCTTGATGCCCTTGGCCGAGAGAGTCAGGGTGACGTTACGGCGAAGCGACGGCACGTAGTACGTCTTCTTCTGCACGTTCGGGTCGAAGCGGCGCTTGGTGCGCCGGTGCGAGTGCGAGATGGCGTGCCCGAAGCCGGGGACGGCTCCGGTCACCTGGCAGACTGCTGCCATGGGTTCCTCCATGTGTGGTTACCGTGGATCACGCGCGGCACGAAGCCCCGCCCGACCCACCCAAGGTCACTTGTCGGCGCACCGCCCGCCTGTCCGGCCGGAGCCGGAGCTCCTGCCCGGTGGGCAGCACGCAAGCGCGTGCAGATGCACGCAACCTCGCTAGGCTACGCGACCCGGGCGGCGGCCGCAATAGGGCGGGGACGCTGCTCCGACAGGGGGGACGCTGCCCCGACAGGGGGGACGCTCCCCCGACAGGGTGAGGACGCTGCGTCGACGTGCACGGGTACTTCCTGGGAGGTTCCGGCAGAAGCGGCCTCCTGTACCCCCCGAGCAGGGCGTTCGTGTACCTTTCGTCTTCCTCGCGGGTCTACGACCGCCCTACTCTGAGCCGACCGTGGACGCCCGCTCCCGGCAGCAGCCGGGAGTAGCAGCACATGCGACAGTCCTTCCTCCGTTCCCTCGTCGCGGCCGCCGTGCTCGTGGCGGGTGCCGGCCTCAGCGTCGTGGCCGCGCCGGCCGCCTCCGCGGCGCCGGTCTTCAGCACCGCGTGCTTCACCTCCCCGAAGGTCTCGACGGTGTCGCAGTACACCGTTCCTGCGACCGGGGTCTCGACGGTCCGCGCCGTCCTCAGCGGACAGAACGGCGGGAAGGGTGCGAGCGGCCTCGGGACGGGCAACGCCGGCGGACGCGGCTCCAGCCTCGTCGTGGAGGTGCCCGTCACACCCGGGCAGGTGCTGGAGATCGGGCGCCTCGCCGGCGCCCCGGCCGGAGCGGCAGGCGCCACGCGCTACGTGAACGGCGGCGTCTACGGGGGCGACTCCGGCGGCGCGGGCGGCGACGCCCAGTACCTCAGCACGGCCGGCTCGGACGGCTGTCAGCACGCCCTCGCCGTGGCGGCGGGCGGCGGAGGCGGCGGCGGGCGGTCCTCGGTCGGCGGCGACGCCGACGCCGGCAGCGGCGCGAGGGGCGGCGGGAACGGCGGCAGGAACAACGCGGCCGACGGCGGCGGCGGCGGCGCGGCCGGGCAGAGCTCGGGCGGCTCGCCCGGCGCCCGCGGCTACAGCACCTTCGGCGAGTGCGCCGACGGCAACAACGGCCAGTGGGGCGTGTTCCTCAACGACGGCAAGGGCGCCGACGCCGGCGCCTCCCGCGGCGGCGGCGGCAACTGCTCGTTCCCCGGCCACAGCGGCGGCGGCGGCGGGGCCGGCTGGTGGTACGGCGGCGGCGGCGGATCGCCCTACGTGTTCGGCAGCATGAACGACACCCTCGGCGTCATGAACGACCCCGGCGCCGGCGGCGGCGGCTCGAGCTACGTGGACCCGAGCGTGACGAGGATCTCGCAGACGGCCGGCCCGACGGCGGCCGACCCCGTGGTCGCTCCGGTGTACGACACCGCCGTGACTGTGACGCGCACCCCCGACTTCTCGATGCTCGGGCAGGAGGTCACCGTCACCGCGAGGGTGACCATCCCGAGCCTGGGCCGACCGGTGGCCGCCGGCGGCACCGTCGAGATCCTCACCGGTGCGGGCACCAGCAGGGTGACCCTCGACGCGGACGGCGTCGGCGTGCTGACCACGAGGGACATCCCGCAGGGCTGGAACGAGATCCGCGCGCACTACCCCGACACCATCACCCCCGCCGAGGCGGGACGCGGGAGCTGGTCGGCGCTCCCCGCTCTGCGCCACGAGGTGCGCGCGTGCGCCGCGACACCCGTCATCACCCGGCAGCCCTCGGACATCGCGGGCGTCACCAACCAGATCTACACGCTGACGATGGGCGTGAGCGTCTCGGCCGTCTACGGCGGCATCCCCGCCGTGTCCTGGGAGAGGTCCACGGACGGCGGCGCCACGTGGAAGCCCGCGCTCGGCCGGGCAGGCGCCCGGGAGGACGGGACCGCGTTCCTCGAGGCCGGCCCCGATCCCACCGGCTCCTACCGCTACCGGGCGACCCTGACCACCTGCGGCGGCAGCGTCCGCAGCGACCCGGCCACCGTGGCGGTGGGCGGCGTGCGCTTCGACCTGTCGACGCTCCCGCAGAAGGCGTACGGCGACTCCTTCGACGCGAGCCCCTACGCGCAGGCCGTCGATGTGCCCGGCCGCTCGATCGTCCTGAGCAGCAGGACCGCCGAGACCTGCTCCGTCAGCGGCATGAGGGTGACCGTGCTCCACGCCGGCGTCTGCACGCTCGCGGCGAGGCTCGACGCGCTCGCTCCTCTGGGCTGGGCGGGCGAGCCCCTGCAGAGCTTCACGGCGAAGCCGAAGGCGCTCACGGTCACCGCTCCGACGGTCGACTACCCGCGAGGCGCGCCGGCCCCCGACCTGCGCTGCACGGCCGCCTTCGTCGGCTCCGACACCTTCGGCGCCCCACTCACGGCCGGCGTCTACCGCCCGATCGTCACGGCGGACGACGTCATCTACCGCCTGATCCCGAACTGGCCCACCTCCACCTTCACCACCTTCACCACGCGGTGCAGCGGCGCGAAGGTCAGCAGCGACTACACGATCGCGGGGTACAAGGACGGCGCGCTGCGCATCGTCGCGGCCGTGCCGATGGTGACCGCCTCCTCGCCCTCGTCGACCTACGGATCCACTCCCCCCGCGATCACGGCCTCCGTGACCGGCTCCCCCTCGGGGACCGCCTCCTGCGGCGCCTATGCGGCGACCGACACCGGATTCACGACGCCGCTGGCGCTCTCCGCGACGACCCCCGTCGGCCGCTACCCCACGCGCTGCTCCGGCCTGACGAACCCCTCGGGACAGCTGATCACCATCGACGGCGCGCTCACGATCTCGCCGGCGCCCCTCACGGTGACCGCGTCGAGCCCCGGGACGCAGGCGCACGGCACCGCGACCGCCCCGACGGTCACCTGCACGGCCGACGGCTTCGCAGGAACCGACCGGTTCGTCACCGAGCCGACCGGCGCCTACTACACGGCGGACGGCACCGGGAAGGTGACGGTCGGAGCGCGCACGCCCGTCGGCGACTACGTCACCAGGTGCGACGGAGGCGACGCGGGGCCGAACTACACCCTCCGGTCGATCCCCGGCACCTTCGCGCTGGTCGACCGGTCGGCCCCCGTCGTGACCGCGCCCGCCGCCGTCACGGCCGAGCCGGCCGACGTCTCCGGCGCCGTCGTCACCTTCGCCTCCTCCGCGGAGGACGCGGTCGACGGAGCCGTGGGCTCGACCTGCACGCCCGCCTCGGGCAGCGTCTTCCCGATCGGGGACACGACGGTCGACTGCACCGCGGACGACGAGGCCGGCAACACCGGCACATCCTCGTTCCGGATCACGGTCCGGAAGTTCTCGCAGACGGTCGCCTTCACCTCCTCGCGGCCGACCGCGCCGACGGCGCTGGGCTCCTTCACTCCGACGGCCACCGGCGGCGGCTCCGGGAGCCCCGTCTCGATCGGAGCGACCGGATCCTGCGCGATCGCCGACGGCGTCGTGACCTTCACGCGCGGCGGCACCTGCACCGTGACCGCGGATCAGGCCGGCGACGACCACTACACCGCGGGGCGCGCCTCCTTCGATCTCGAGGTCGCGAAGGCGTCGCAGACGCTGACGGTCGCGGTGCCGAAGACCGGCGTCCTGGAGTCGACCGGCGTCGCCACGGCGACCTCGAGCTCCGGACTGCCGGTGCTCGTCAGGACCTTCTTCGGCTGCACCGTCGCGCCTGACGCGACGGGCGCGCAGATCCTGACCTACACCGAGCCCTCGACCTGCGGCGTGCAGTTCGACCAGCCGGGCGACGACGTGTACGCGGCCGCCGACGGCCTGGTGCGCTTCGTCCCGATCTCGCGGATCCCCCAGACCGTCGTCGTCACGTCGACTCCGCCCGACCGGGTGTTCACCGACGACCGGTACACGGTCGAGGCGACCGGCGGCGGCTCGGGCAACCCGCTCGTGATCGCGGTGATCGAGAACGGCAACTGCACCATCGCGGACGACGTGGTGACGTTCTTCGGCGACGGCACCTGCACGGTGACGATCGACCAGGCCGCGGACGATCGGCACGACGCCGCTCCGCAGGTCCGGCAGGTCATCACGGTCGGGACTCCCGAGGGGAACCTCTCCTTCGGGAGCACCGCGCCCCCGCACGCGATGTCGCTCGAGACGTACCGGCCGACGATCGTGCCCGGCCCGTCGAAGGGCGTGCCGGTGCTCTCCGCGAGCCGCGACTGCTCGATCCTCCCGGACGGCGTGACCGTGCGGAACGACGGGGCCGGGCTCTGCGTGCTGTCCCTCGACCAGCCCGGAGACGGCTACTGGCCCGCGCGGCACGCCGAGCAGGAGTACTCGATCTACTTCCTCCCGCAGACGGTCCGGATCACGAGCGCGCCTCCGGTCGGCGCCGTCCTCGGGGACACGTACCGCCCCGTGATCGAGGGCGGCGCCTCGGGCATCGCTCCGTTCCTCCTCACCACCGCGTCGTGCTCGGCGAAGGACGGCGTGGTCACCTTCACCACGAAGGGTGTCTGCGGCGTCTTCGCCTACCAGAACGGCAACCGGCAGTACGACAGCGCCCGGCCCGCCGTGCAGGAGGTGGAGGTCGGCTACGCGCCCGGCTCCGTGGCGTTCACGACCGCCGTCCCGACCGACGCGGAGGTCGGTGGATCCTTCACTCCCGCCTTCACGCGCGGACCGTCCTCCGGCCCCTCGGTGCTCAGCGTCTCGGGCGCCTGCTCCGACGGCGAGAACGGCGCCGTCCGGTTCGACTCCGCGGGCACCTGCACGCTGACGGCGATCCACTACCGCGACGCCACCTACGGCACCGCACGGGCGGTCCAGACCTTCGAGGTCACCGCGATCGCGCAGACCGTCGCCTTCACCTCGACCGCGCCGTCGACGGCCGCGGCCGGCGACACGCTCACTCCGACCGCGACGGGCGGCGCCTCCGGGCTCCCCGTGACGATCGGAGCGTCGGGCGCCTGCACGCTCACGGACGGCGTCGTCACCTTCGCCGGCAGCGGCACCTGCACCGTCACGGCCGACCAGGCGGGCGACGGTCGCTACGCGCCGGCGGCGCAGGTCTCGCAGACCGTCGCCGTCTCGCAGCTCGCGGGGACCGTCGCGTTCGGCGGCGATGCTCCGGCCGCGGCCCGGGTCGGGGGCTCCTCGACGGCCGCGGTCGTCGCCGGCCCGTCCAGCGCTCCCCCGGTGCTGACGGCCTCCGGCGCCTGCTCCGTCGGGCCCTTCCGACTGGTCTCCTACGATTCCGCAGGCACCTGCACGCTGACGCTGGACCAGGCGGGCGACTCCCGCCACAGTGCAGCGCCGACGGCGGTGCGCAGCTTCGAGATCACCCGGATCGCGCAGACCGTGGCCTTCACCTCGCAGGCGCCGGACTCGGCGCTCGCGGGCGGCGCCTACCGCCCGACCGCGACCGGTGGAGCCTCGGGGCGGCCCGTGGTGCTCGGCGCCTCCGGGTCCTGCACGCTCACGAACGGGGTCGTCTCCTTCACCGGATCGGGCACCTGCACGGTGACCGCCGACCAGACGGGCGACGCCCGGTACGACGCGGCGGAGCGGGCCTCGCAGGTGATCGCGGTCGGACTGCTCGCGGGCACCGTCTCCTTCGGCGGCAGCGCGCCGACCGGTGCGACGGTCGGCGGGACGTCCACCCCGCGGATCGTCGCCGGACCCTCCACCGCGCGTCCGGTGCTGACCGCCTCCGGAGCATGCTCGGCGGCCGCGGGAGTGGTGTCCTACGACTCCGTCGGCACCTGCACGCTGACGCTCGACCAGGCGGGCGACTCGCGGTACGGCGCCGCTCCGCAGTCCGTCCGCACCTTCGCGATCGGCGCCCTCGGCCAGACGCTGGCGTTCGCCTCGCCGGTCCCCGACGCGGCGGTCGCGGGGGGCTCCTACACGCCCGTCGTGACGGCCGGCGCGTCGAGCGCCCCCGTGGTGCTCGGAGCGGCCGGGTCCTGCACGGTCGCGGACGGCGTGGTGACCTTCATCCGCTCCGGCACCTGCACGGTGACCGCCGACCAGGCCGGGGACGAGCGCCACTCGGCGGCTCCGCGGATCTCCCAGTCGGTGGAGGTCGGCACGGCGGCGGGAGCGGTGTCGTTCCGCGACGCCGCTCCGACGGACGCCCGGATCGGCGGCTCCTGGACCCCGTCGATCGTCCGCGGCCCGTCGAGCGCCGACCCGGTGCTCGACGCCTCCGACTCCTGCTCGCTGGGAGAGGACGGCACGGTGTCGTACGACTCCGTCGGCACCTGCACGCTGACGCTGGACCAGGCCGGCGACGACGCTCACGCGCCCGCGGAGCAGGTCGTCCGGACGTTCCCGATCGGCAAGGCGCGGCAGACGGTCGCCTTCACCTCCGCGGCTCCGAGCACGGCGATCGCGGGCGGCCGCTACACGCCGACCGCGACGGGCGGCTCCTCCGGCCTGCCGGTCACGATCGGCGCCACGGGCGCGTGCTCGCTCGCGAGCGGCGTCGTGACCTTCAGCGGATCCGGCACCTGCACCGTCACCGCGGATCAGGCCGGCGACGCCTCGCACGACGCGGCTCCCCGGGCGACCCAGTCGATCGCGGTCGCCGCGGTCGTCCCGCAGAAGAAGAAGGCGCAGAAGGTCGCCTTCTCGACCGCGATGCCGTCCTCGCCCGAGAAGGGGATCGCCTACCCGGTCGCGGCCACCGCCTCCTCCGGTCTGCCCGTGAAGCTGTACGCGAGCGGCAGCTGCACGCTGACCGCGACCGGCGCGGGCACGGCGACGGTGCGGCTGACGGGCGCGGCGAGCTGCACCGTCCGGGCCACGCAGGCGGGCGACTCGGCGTGGCTCGCCGCGACCTCGGTGACGCAGTCGCTGCAGGTGAAGTCCTCCACCCGCGCCGACCTCACGCTGACGCTGGCGCCGGCGCCGGGACTGGCAGCGACGGCTCCCCTCTCGGGCACGATCACCGTCCGGAACACCGGCACCCGGGACGCGGCGACGACGACCACCCGGGTCGTCGTCAGCGGAACGGTGGCGAGTGCGCCCGGCGCCGTGCAGACGAAGGGCTCGGCGGCGGGCACGACGGTCCTCACCTGGACCGCGCCGAGCGTCTCGGCCGGGCGGAGCACCACCTACTCGGTGACGCTGGTCGACCGGCCGGCCGCCACGACGATCGACGCCAGGGTGTCGACCGCCGCCGCCGATCCCACACCGGCGAACAACGCGGTCAGGCGCACCTTCCGGTAGAGGCTGCGGGGAGGGAGGGGTGTCGCGCCGCGTTGCCCGTTCCCTCCCCGACCGCTACGGTCGCGGGGACGCTCCGGGGGACGGGGCTCGCGAGGGGGGCCCGTGGACCGGTTGAGGCGACGCGCGCTGCTGCTGGGGATCGCCTCCTCGGCGGTCGCGCTGACGGGGTGCACGCCCGCCCGGCCCGCTCCCGCGGCGCTCCCGCCGAGCACGGCGCCGGCGGCGGTGCTGCCGTCCGCCGCTCCGACCGCCGTCCCGACCCCTCCCCGCCCCGTGCCGACCACCACCGCCGCGGCGGCTCCGGTGCGGCGGAAGGCGCCGCTGCCCTCCGGCACGATCTCGGAGCTGCCCGGCGAGGGGAGCACGCTCGCCTGGACCGTCGACGACGGCGCGGACTCCGACGTGGTCGCCGCCTACGCGCAGTTCGCTCGCGACACCGGCACCCGGCTGACCTTCTTCCTCAACGGGAAGTACGACTCGTGGACCGCGAACGCGCCGCTGCTGGCTCCGCTCGTCGCCTCGGGGCAGGTGCAGCTCGCGAACCACACCTGGTCGCACGCCGACCTGACGAGCCTCTCGAGCGACGGCGTGCAGGAGGAGCTGGGCCGCAACGGCGACTTCATCCGCTCGACCTACGGGGTGGAGGCGGCGCCCTTCTACCGGCCGCCGTTCGGCTACACGGACGAGCGGAGCCGGGCCGCCGCGGCGGCGATCGGCTACACGGCGACGGTGCTCTGGTACGGCTCGCTCTCGGACTCGGGGCGGATCACGCCGGAGCAGGTGGTCGGCTTCGCGGACCAGTGGTTCCTGCCGCAGCACATCGTGATCGGGCACGCCAACTTCGATCCGGTGACGCAGGTCTACGCGCGGCTCGTCGACATCCTCCGCGAGCGCTCGCTCGAGACGGTGACCCTCCGCGACGTGTTCGCGGTCTGAGCCGCGCCTTCAGCGGAGGGACGCGCGCGCGGCGGCGGAGACGGCCGCGGCGACCGCGTCGAGGGCGGGCGTGTGCAGGGCCCACTGCTGCCAGTAGAGGGGGACGTCGACGGGGTCGCCGCCCAGCTCGACAAGGCCGTCGCCGCCGACCGGGGCCTGCAGCTCGGGCAGCATCCCCCACCCCATGCCCAGGCGCACGGCCCGCTCGAAGTCGGTCGATCCGGGGACGCGGTGCCGCGGCGGGCGGCCCTCGACGCCGGCGGCTCGGAGGAAGTCGTCCTGCAGGCGGTCCTTCTCGTCGAAGACGACCAGCGGAGCGCTCGCGAGGCCGGCCGTGCCGCCGTCCGGGAACCAGCACTCGGCGAACGCGGGCGCGGCCATGGCGCGGTACCGCATCACTCCGAGGGGCGCGACGGTGCAGCCCAGCACCGCCTCCGACTCGCCGGTGACGGCCGCCAGCACGGTGCCGTCGCGGAGGAACGCGGTGGTGTGCGCCTGGTCCTCGCGGTGCAGCTCCACCACGACGTCGGGGACGGAGGCGAGCGCGGGCAGCACCCAGGTGGCCAGGGAGTCGGCGTTGACGGCGAGCGGGAGGACGACCGGGCCCGCCCCCGCGGCGTCCTCGCCGCCGAGCGAGCGGACGGCGTCGTCGGCGAGGAGCTCGATCTGGCGGGCGAGGCGGAGGAGCCCCGCACCGGCCTCGGTCGCGACGACCGGGCGCGAGCGCACCAGCAGGACGCGGCCGGCAGCGGTCTCGAGCGCCTTGATCCGCTGGCTGAGGGCGGAGGGGGTGATGTGCAGGGCTCGGGCGGCGGCGTCGAAGGAGCCGAACCGGACGGAGGCGGCGAGCGCACGCAGGCGGGAGAGGTCGAGATCGTCGGTCAGCATCAGTGCTGCTTACGATACTGAAGGAGCATGAGCTGGTCTACAGGAGGGCCCCGTCCTAGCGTCGGAGCGTGTCCCCCCTCCTCGCCGCCCTCTCCGGCCTCGGCTTCGGCCTCTCGCTCATCATCGCGATCGGCGCGCAGAACGCCTTCGTGCTCCGCCAGGGCCTCCGCCGCGAGCACGTGCCCGCCGTCGTCGCGATCTGCGCGCTCTGCGACGCCGCGCTGATCGTGCTCGGGATCGCGGGGATCGGAGCGGTCCTGGAGTCGGCGCCGTGGCTGCTGGTGGTGATCCGCTGGGGCGGCATCGTCTTCCTCCTCGCCTACGCGGTGATGGCGGCGAGACGCGCACTGCGGCCGGGGACCCTCGACGGCGATCCGGCCGGCGCCTCGACGTCGCTCCGCACGGCGATCGGCACGTGCCTGGCGCTCACGCTGCTGAACCCGCACGTCTACCTCGACACGGTCGTGCTGCTCGGGTCGGTGGCGAACACGCACGGCGCCGAGCGCTGGTGGTTCGGGGCGGGGGCGGCGGCCGGAAGCGTGCTGTGGTTCACCGCTCTCGGCTTCGGGGCGCGGGCGCTGCGGCCGCTGTTCCGGAGCCGCGGGGCCTGGCGGATCCTCGACGCGGCCGTGGCGGTCGTGATGGTGGTGCTGGCGGTGTCGCTCGCGCTGCACTGAGGACCTGGTGGTGCACTGCTTGTTCTACTAACATTGTGAACATGTTGTTCCGGGTCGACCACTCCGCGGCGGGCTCGCTCGCCGACCAGCTGGAGTCGCAGGTGCGCTCGGCCGTCGCCCGGGGCGAGCTCTCGGCGGGCGACCGCCTGCCGCCCGCCCGCGAGCTCGCCGACTCGCTCGGCATCAACATGCACACCGTGCTGCGCGCGTACGCCGCCCTGCGCGACGACGGGATCCTCCAGATGCGCCGGGGCCGCGGCGCGTGGATCACGGAATCGGCCGGGCCCGGGCTCGTGCGCGTCACCGCCCTGGTCGACGAGCTGCTCGCGGAGGCCCGTCGCAGCGGCATCACCCCGGCGGAGCTCGTCCGCCTGATCGAGAGGACCGGATCATGACCGCCACCGCCGACCGCCGCCGCGAGCTCCTCGCCGCCGCGTCCCTCCTGCTCCCCGCCGCCGGAGTGCTCGTCTCGCGCCTCGTCCTGGACGACGCGCTGCCCGCGGAGCTCGCCTCGCACTGGTCGGGCACCGGGGCGGCCGATGCGACCGCGTCGACGGGCGCCCTGCTCGCGATCGCCCTCGTGCTCTCCGGGCTCCCGGCCGTCGCGGGCCTCGTGGCGGCGGCCGTCGGGCGCGCCCCGCGGCTCCTGCTGGCGACCCTCGGCCTCGTGGCGGGGCTGGGCACCTCCGCCTGGGCGACCTCGGTCGGCACGACGCTCGCGGCCGGGCGCGCCGAGGGGGCGGAGCTCGGCGGGTGGCTGCTCGCGCTGCTCGGGGGGATACTCTTCGCCGTCGTGCCCGCGCTGATCGCTCCGGGCACCCGGCGCGCCTCCCGCCTGGCCGCCGGCCGCCTGCCGCTCGCGGCGGAGGAGACCGGCGCCTGGTCGCAGACGCTGACGGGCCCGGTGTTCGCCGTCGCCGCGGTCGCCACGGCGGCGGGCGCGGCCCTCTCCCTCGCGACGCTCGCCGCGGCGGGCGCCACCGGTCCGGCGATCGCGACGGCTGTCGTCCTCGGCGTCGTCGCGCTCGTGCTCCTCTCCTTCTCCCGCCTGAGGGTGACCGCCGACCGCCGCGGCCTCCGCGTCGTCACGACCGCCCTCGGCATCCCGCTGCGCCGCATCCCGCTCGACACCATCGCCTCGGCCGGCACGGCCCAGCTGCGGCCGTCGGAGTGGGGCGGCTGGGGGTACCGGGTGATGCCGGGCCGCTCGGCGGTCATCCTGCACGCCGGGCCGGGGCTGGTGGTGACGACGGACCGCTCGCGCGAGTTCGCGATCAGCCTCGACGACCCCGAGACCCCCGCGGCGCTGCTCGAGACCCTGCGCTCGCGGGCCTGAGGCGCCGACCCGTCAGTCGACCACTATCCGGACGAGCGTCGTGACGGCAGCCACCGCGTTCACGTAGGAGTAGTGCCGCGAGGTCGGGAAGGCGAGGTGCCGTCCGGGCTCCAGCCGCACGGGCTCCTCGCCCTCCCGCTCCAGGAGGAGCGCGCCGGCGGTGACGAGCAGGATCTCGTGCCACCCCTCGGGGTCGGGCTGCGCGTCGTAGCGGTCCCCGGGGCCGAGCGTCCAGGTCCAGAGCTGGGCCTCCCGGCGCGCGGGGACGGAGGAGAGCAGGACGGCGACGCTCGCCTCGCCCGCTCCCCGCCAGGCGACCTGGTCGATCGCCGCGGGCGCGGATCCCGGGGCCGAGACGAGTGCCGTGAACGTGGTGCCGAGGGCGGTCGCGAGGCGGTCGACTCCGGTCAGCGAGATGTTGGCCTCGCCGGCCTCGGCCGCGACGATCGTCCGCCGGCTGATGCCCGAGCGCGCCGCCAGCGCGGACTGGCTCAGTCCGGCTCCGCGCCGCGCGAGACGGAGGTTGCCGCCCAGGTGGGCGAGGACGGGAGCCGACATGCGCACTATTCTGCACCGAGAGGCCCCTGTTGCTCCTAGGATGTGCAGAATGATGCACATCTCGCCTCTCCGGGGCCTCCGCTTCACGCGTCCGGAGTGGGCGCTCATCGGCATCACCGCGATCTGGGGCGGGACCTTCCTCGCCGTTCACATCGCGATGGAGCACAGTGGGCCGCTGTTCTTCGTCGGGCTGCGGTTCGCCATCGCGGGGCTGATCAGCGCGGTCGTGTTCCACCGGTCGCTCCGGGGGATGCGGCGGATCGACCTCGCGGCCGGCGTCGCGATCGGGGTGATGATCTTCGCGGGCTACGGCCTGCAGAGCTACGGGCTGCAGACGATCACGAGCAGCACCTCCGCGTTCCTCACCGCGCTGTACGTGCCGCTGGTGCCGCTGCTCCAGTGGGTCGTGTTCCGTCGCCGTCCGGGCGTGCTGACGCTGGTGGGCGTCGCGCTGGCGTTCGTCGGACTGCTCCTGATCGCGGGCCCGCAGCCGGGCGTCGCGCTCGGAGCGGGCGAGGTGGCGACGATCGTGAGCACGCTGCCGATCGCGGCCGAGATCATCCTGATCGGCCTCGTCGCCGGACGCGTCGACCTCGGCCGGGTGACCGTGGTGCAGCTGCTGGTCGCCGGCGCGCTCGGGTTCGCCTCGATGCCCCTCGCGGGCGAGGCGGTCCCGGCGTTCTCGGGGGCCTGGCTGATCCCCGCGCTCGCGCTCGGGGCGAGCAGCTGCCTGATCCAGCTGACGATGAACTGGGCTCAGCGCTCGGTCTCGCCGTCGCGCGCCACGATCATCTACTCGGCCGAGCCCGTCTGGGCCGGCCTGATCGGCCGCCTCGCCGGCGACCGGCTCCCCGCGCTCGCCCTGCTCGGAGCGGCATTCATCGTCGCGGGCACGCTCGTCAGCGAGCTGAAGCCGCGCCGCGAGCCTGCGCCGCCGGCTCTCAGGTGACGGCGGGGAGGGCGGCCGAGGCGACGAGCGCGCCGCCGGCGTCGGTGATCTCGACGGCGGCGACGGACTCGCGCAGGACGGCCGCGTTCATCTCGCAGTCGAGCTCCGCGGAGCTGCCGAGGAAGGAGCCGGACGGGAGCCGCTCACCGGAGCCGGTGACCAGCACGAGGTCGTAGCTCTCGCCGAGGGCGAAGCCGGTCCCGCGGAGGATCGTCTCGGTGCCCCAGGTGTGCGCCACGAGCGAGCCGTCGAGCGTCACGCCCTCCGTCCGCTCCTCGAAGGCGATCGCCTCGACGGCGCCGAGCGTCCCGGGCGGTCCCGCGACGGGGCGCTCCTCGGCGGACCGCAGGGCCGCTCCGGCGACGCCGCCCACGACGAGGAGCGCGGCCGCCGCGGCGACGGCCAGGACGGCACGGCGGCGCGGGGCACGCACGCTCGCAGCGCGCTCGGGCCGCTCCCCGGCGAGCGCCGCGACGCGCGACCGCAGCTCCGGCGACGGCTCCGCCTCCTCCCAGCGGCCCAGCGCGCCGAGCCGGTCGACCACCGCGCCGAACGACGCGAGCTCGCGGTCGATCGAGGGGTCGGCGGCGCGCAGGCTCTCGAACTCCCGCGCCTCCTCGGCGGAGAGGTCGCCGGCGAGGGCCGCGGCGAGGAGCTCCTCGCGGCGGCCGCCGGGCTCGTCTCCGGCGGGCTGGTCTCGGTCGGTCACGATCTCTCCTCGTCGGTGGGTCCGGCGCCCGCGAGGTGACCGCGGAGCGCTCGGAGAGCGTAGAAGGCGCGGCTGCGCAGGGTGGCGACCGGCACGCTCGTGGCGGCCGACAGCTCGGCGTAGGTCTCGCCGTTCACGTGGACGGCGACGACGACCTGCCGGTGCTCGGCGGAGAGCCGCGCGAGCGCCTCGGCGATCGCGAGCGGCTCGAGGGGGTCGCGGTCCTCCGCGGGCACCTCCTCCAGAACCTCGGCCTCGACCAGGCGCGGCAGGCGCTGCCGCGAGCGGTGCACGTCGATGACGACGTTGCGGGCGATGGCGAAGAGCCAGGTGCGGGTGCTGGCACGCTCGGCGGAGTAGCTCGCCCGCGAGCGCCAGGCGCGCAGGAACGTCTCCTGCACGCAGTCCTCGGCGAGGCCGCGGTCGCGCAGGGCGTTGAGCGCGAAGCCGAGCAGGGCGGACCCGTGCTCGTCGAAGGCGGCGGCCGGGTCGAATCCCGCCGTCCGGGGCTCGAGGCGCACCACGGGAGCCGGGACCTCCGAGTGCTCGCGCGGCATCGCGGGCCCTTCGTCTCGTCGTGCCGTCGCCGTGCGCGCCACACCGCCTCCTCGTCGGGACCGGTGGTCCGTCGGAAGGGGGTACGGCCGCGGCGGCGGCGGCGTTCATCGGAGGCGAGGACCGTCTCCGTGAAGATCTTCTCAGATGGAGTGAACGCGGCGCCGCTTCCGGCCGTACTCCCTGCATCGGGCCCGCTCGGCGCTCGCGATCGAAAGGCTCCACCATGACGAAGACGTCCCCCGCGCGGAACCGCGCCGGCCGCCGCCTGCTCTCCCTGGGCGGCATCACCGCCGTCGCCGCCGCCTCCTTCTTCGCCGCCGCGCCGGCCCAGGCCGAGACCGAGGTCGCCGAGCCGTCCTCCTTCACCAGCGCCTTCACGGTGATGGCGACGCCCGACCAGGTCGTGAACGCCGACTCCGCCGCGACCCCCGGCCAGCCCGGCGCCACGGGCGAGATGACCTTCCGGGTCAACAGCGACCTCGACATCATCTGCTACGACATCACCCTCACCGGCGTGACCGGCGACTACCAGAGCCCCGCGAAGACCGCGACGCACATCCACCAGGCGGCGCTGGGCAAGGCGGGCCCGCCGCGCATCGCGTTCCCGAACCCGGCGCCGGTCGGAGACGGCCCCCGCACCAGCAGCGGCTGCCTGCAGGGCCCCTTCACCACGGGCATCCAGGCGAACGGGGCGGACACCGGCGCCGGATTCACGCTCAAGGCCCTCGAGGCCGATCCCGCCGCCTTCGCGGGCGACTCCCACACGGCCTCGTACGCGGCGGGCGTCGTCCGCGGCCAGCTCTCGCAGGTGCCGGTCGGCGGCCTCCAGACCGGTGGCGGGGCGACCGCCGCCGGGAGCGACGCCACGGGCACGTCCGGTCTCGCCGCGATGGCCGGCCTCGGAGCCGTCGCCGCCCTCGGCGCGGCCGGAGTGGTCGTCGCCCGCCGGCGCACCGCCTCCTGATCGTGGGCACCCGGTCGAGGAGCGGCGCGGCGGCACTGTGCGCCGTGCTGCTCCTCGCGGGGTGCGCCGCCGCGAACGGGAGCGGAGGAGCGGAGACGCCGGCGAGCGCGCCCGCGCGCTCGGACCCTTGCGCCGACGGGGCTCTCGTGCTGTGTTCCGGCCACCGTTCCGCGCCACGATGCCGGGCGGTCGTGCCGCCCCTCCGTGCCGCCCCGCTGTGCCCCGCCTCCGTGCCGTGCGTCAGATCGGAGAGGCGAACACCACCAGGTTGTCCCGGTAGCGGCCGATCGCCGTGTCGTACTCGCCTCCGCAGGTCACGAGGATCAGCTCCTCCTCGAGGGTCGCGCCGAAGACGCGGGCGGTGGGGAACGCGGCTTTCGCGTGGGACTCGACCGCCGTCACCCGGTAGCGGTGGTCGGAGCCGTCCACTCCGCTCACCGCGATCTCATCGCCCGGGGCGAGCTCGCCGAGGCGGAAGAAGACCGCGGGACCGGACCGCGAATCGACGTGCGCCGCGATCACGGTGCGGCCGCTGCCGCCCGGGCGCCCGCCTCCCGAGAACCAGCCGACGTCGTCGTAGTCCACCGGCACCTCCATCGCCCCGTCCGACTGGATGCCCAGGGCGATCAGCGGCTCGTCCAGGCCCATCGCGCGCACGCTCAGCCGGGCGGGCTCGACGCCGACGGTCCGCGCGGGCGCGGCAGCGGCGGGGTCGGGCGCGGGGATCGCGGGGATCGGAGCGGTCCTGGAGTCGGCGCCGTGGCTGCCCGGGGGGG
>NZ_PSVE01000003.1:200382-212884 GCF_002931775.1 Rathayibacter sp. AY1F4 | reverse complement strand
AAGCAGCCGCCCGCCCCGCCCTCGTCCGCGTGGATCGCCGGCGTCCGCGGCTCCGGCTTCACGCTGCTGGTGATGGGGATCATGATCCTCGCGGTGGTCGTGCTCGCCCCGAGCATCAAGAACTTCGTCGAGCAGCGCGCCGAGATCGCCGAGTTGCAGCGCTCGGTCGACGCGGCCAAGACCCAGGCGCAGAACCTCGACGAGCAGCGCACCCGCTGGTCCGACCCGGCGTTCATCCGCGCGCAGGCCCGCGAGCGGCTGTACTTCGTGATGCCCGGCGAGGTGAGCTACCTCGTGCTCGACGACGTGACGCTCGCCCAGCAGGCGCAGCAGCCCGCGAGCGACACGGTGCAGGAGACCCCGAGCGACTGGGCCGGATCCCTGCTGTCCTCGATCGCGGTCTCAGGCCTCGGCGAGCCGACCGCCGATGAGCTGACACCGACTCCGTAGCTCCCGCCCGACCCCGTCGCTCCCGCCCGGCCCCGCGTACACTGGAGCGTCCTCCCGGCCGTCCGTCCTCTGGAGCCCCCGTGACCACGCCCCCCTTCGATCCGCCGTCCGAGCGCGACATCGCGGTCGTCTCCGCCCAGCTGGGCCGTCCCGCCCGGGACGTCGTCGGGATCAGCGCCCGCTGCGTCTGCGGCGACCCGACGGTCGTCTCCACGAGCCCCCGCCTGTCCGACGGCACGCCGTTCCCCACCTTCTACTACCTGACCCACCCCGCCGCGACGGCCGCGATCTCGCAGCTCGAGGCCACCCAGGTCATGGTCGAGTACAACGCGATGCTCGCCGAGGACGAGGAGCTGCGCGAGGCGTACGCCGCTGCGCACCGGGCGTTCCTGGCCGACCGCGAGAGCGTCGGCTCCGTCCCCGAGATCGCGGGCATCTCCTCCGGGGGCATGCCCTCGCGGGTGAAGTGCCTCCACGCCCTCGCCGCGCACGCCCTCGCGGCGGGCCCCGGCGTCAATCCGATCGGCGATCTGGCCCTGGCCCGCGCCGACTGGTCTCCCGAGCGCTGCGCCTGCAGGCCGCTCGACGCGTAGCCGCTCCTACCGGAGCCACGGAGGCGCCACCACCGGCGCGCTCTTCGCTAAGCTGATTCCCAGTCGGGGTCAGTGCTGCCCACCGCATCGAGAGCGGGCACTTCGCATTGCGTGAGGGTGTTCGCATTGTCCATCCCTCTTGGAGAGTCAACCGTGCCCAGAATCCTGATCGTCGGAGGCGGCTACGCCGGCTTCTACACCGCGTGGAAGCTCGAGAAGCAGCTCCGCCCGCACGAGGCAGAGGTCACGATCGTCGACCCGCTGCCCTACATGGCGTACCTGCCCTTCCTCCCCGAGGTCGCCGCGGGGTCGATCGAGCCGCGCCACGCGATCGTCTCGCTCCGCCGCCACCTCAAGAAGACCGCGATCCTCGCCGCCAAGGTGACGAAGATCGACCACGCGAACCGCACCGCGACGATCACCCCGACCGTGGGAGAGCCCTACGAGTTCGAGTACGACCAGATCGTCGTCACCGCCGGCTCCGTCTCGCGCACCTTCCCGATCCCGGGCGTCGCCGACAACGCGATCGGCCTGAAGACGATCGAGGAGGCGACCGCGATCCGCGACCGCATGCTCACGAACTTCGACAAGGCAGCGTCGCTCCCCGCCGGCCCCGAGCGCTCGCGCCTGCTGACCGTCACGGTCGTCGGCGGCGGGTTCGCGGGCATCGAGGTCTTCGCCGAGCTGCGCTCCTTCGCGAGCGCGCTGCTCAAGCGCTACCCCGAGATCGACTTCGAGGAGACGCAGTTCCACCTCATCGAGGCGATGGGCCGGATCATGCCCGAGGTCGCCCTCGAGACGAGCCACTGGGTGCTGAAGAACCTCGACCAGCGCGGCGCCACCGTGCACCTCGACACGCAGCTCAAGTCGGCCGAGAACGGCGTCATCCAGCTGTCGACGGGCGAGAGCTTCGAGTCGGACCTCATCATCTGGACCGCGGGCGTCATGGCGAACCCGTCGATCAAGAACTCCGACCTGCCCATCGAGGAGCGCGGCCGCCTGCGCGTGCGCGCCGACCTCCGCGTCGGCCACGACGACGTGCTCGTCGAGGGCGCCTGGGGCGCCGGCGACGCGACGGCCGTCCCCGACCTCACCGGCGGCGGCGTCGGCGGCTTCTGCGTGCCGAACGCCCAGCACGCCGTCCGCCAGGGCAAGCTCATGGCCAAGAACATCACCGCGGTGCTCCGCGGCGAGGAGCCGGTCGACTACGTGCACAAGAACCTCGGCGCGGTCGCGGGCCTGGGCATCGGCATCGGCGTGTTCCAGTCCGGCAAGATCGCCGTGAAGGGCTTCCCCGCCTGGGTGATGCACCGCGGCTACCACGGTCTCGCCATGCCCTCGTGGGAGCGCAAGTTCCGCGTGGTCTGGGGCTGGTGGAACAACCTCTGGCTCGGCCGCGACATCGCCTCGATCGAGGCCCGCGAGTACCCCCGCGGCTCCTTCGAGACCTACGCGTCGCGTCCGCGTCCGGCGGCCCCGGCCGCCGAGGCTCCGGCCGCGCAGGCCCCGGCGCAGATCCCCGGCCAGGCCGGTGCTCCGGTCCCGGTCGGCGGCGAGCCCGCCAAGTCCTGACACCGCCGCCGGGAGGATCGCTCCTCCCGGTGGTCGCCCCCATAGCCCAATCGGCAGAGGCAGACGACTTAAAATCGTCTCAGTCTGGGTTCGAGTCCCAGTGGGGGCACCTCTCACCACACGTCCGACGCGCGGACGCTCGCCGCGTCCTGGCTAGGCGGCGCGTGCGTGAGCGCTGCGGCCGGCGGGCTCGAGCAGAGCAGGGTCGAGCAGAGCGGCCTCGAGGGCCTCGGTGATCTCGCCCGGAGTGCAGTCGGCGCAGAGCACGACGAGCTCCTCCTCGGCGTCGCGGCCGCCGGAGCGGTCGAGGACGACGGCGTCGGTTCCGCAGAGTGCGCATTCGATCATGCGGGTACCGTACGTCCGACCTCCGACATCCCCGCTGCAGTGCCTCGGCGCGTCCCCAGCGCGTCGCGCTCCCGACCCGGCCGGGGCGTGCCCGCAGGGCGGATCGCGCCGAGGCACTGCATCCGCGAGCGGGAGGACAGCTCTCGCGAATCGGATGTCCGTCCAGCGGGCCCGCGCCGCCTCGCCTAGAGTCGTGGGCAGGCGGTTCCGCGCCCCGGCTCGAGCGCCGCGGGCGGTGAGGCGCCCGGTCCACGGCGGGCGCCGGCAACGGCTCCGCTTCTCGTGCCCGCGGGCACCGTCATGCACCGCCCGGCGACGGGCGGCCGGGAGGCCCCCATGGGGAAGCTGCTCTACGGAGCCTCGGGAGTCGAGATCGAGTTCGACGACCGCACGCTCACGCACGTCCAGATCGTCATCGCCAACAAGCTGCGCCGTCGCGAGAGCTTCTTCTTCTCCTGGCGGGACGACCCCGCCGTCGGCGACGGCCGCTCGAGCATCTGGCTCGACCCCTCCGTGCCCCTCTACTTCAAGTACTTCGGCGGTCGGGTCCCCTCGATCAACCGCACCTGGATCGACCTGCTGACCGTCTCGGCGAATTCGTCCGGCGGGCTGCAGCTCGTGCAGGAGCCGGACGCCGCCCCCACCCCGCCGCCGAAGGGCGAGCAGGGCGCCTGACCCCCACCAGCCACGCCCCGGAGAAGAGCCCCATGCAGCGCGACGTCTCGGCCCACCTGACCCTCGACGTCGCGGCTCCCGCCGCTCTCGTACTCTCGATCGCGGTGGCCGACGCCTACGGGGCCGAGGAGTCGCTGACCCTCAGCGTCGACGGCCGTCCTGTCGCCGCTCGTGAGGTGATCGATCAGCACGGCACCCGGCTGCACGTCCTCGACGCTCCGGTCGGCCACCTCGTCGTCGACTACTCCGCCCGCGTCCTCGGCCGGCTCGCGCCGCTCGAGGGGGAGGAGGTGGACCGGCTGCGGTATCTGCGGCCGAGCCGCTACGCGGAGTCGGACGTGCTGTGGGCGACGGCGCGAGCGGAGTTCGCCGGTCTCGCCGGGGCGGACCTCCTGCACGCGGTGAGCTCCTGGGTCGGGACACGGCTGGCGTACGTCCCCGGTTCGAGCCTCCCGACGGACGGGGCCGAGCGGACGCTGCTCGCGCGCCGCGGGGTCTGCCGCGACTTCGCGCACCTGGTCGTCGCCCTCCTCCGGGCGCTGGACGTGCCCGCCCGCCTCGCGGCCGTCTACGCGCCGGGGCTGGCGCCGATGGACTTCCACGCGGTCGCGGAGGCCTGGGTCGAGGGGGAGTGGCGGGCTGTCGACGCGACGACGCTCGCGCCGCGCTCGACCCTCGTGCGGATCGCGACAGGTCGCGACGCGGCCGACACCGCTTTCCTCGGCGTCTACGGCGGCATCGCGACGCTGCGCGAGCTGACGGTGAGCGCCGTCGTCGACGTGCTGCCGGACGACGATCTGGACCGGCCCGTCTCGATCGGCTGAGCGGGCCGCCCGGCCGGCTACTCGGACTCGACGAAGCGCCGCCAGGCCCAGATCGACGTGCACACCGCGGTGAAGGCGACCACGGCGAAGAGCACCGGTCCCGCGCCCCCGTCGCGCGACCAGGAGGCGATCGTCGGGGTCAGCAGCACGAACAGCACAGTGGTCGCGAGGAGGGTCAGCCCGAGCCAGAGCAGCGGCGACCACTGCAGGATGCTGCGGCCGGCCGGGCGCCCGACCGGGAACAGCAGCACCACGCTCGAGCCGACCGAGATCAGTGTCGTCGCGCTCAGCACCTCGGCGGCCAGGACGGAGCCGAACGTCCCGTCGGGCGGGATGACGGCGGAGGCTCCCCAGGCGAGTCCGGCGAGTCCCAGCAGCGAGACGACGCGGACGGTCGCGAGCTTCGCCCGGTCGACGACGGACGTGCCCTCGGGGAGGACGAGGCCGATCACCACCCCGAACAGGAGCGCGGGGTCAAGCCCCGCGAAGCGCGAGACGAGGGCGGCCGCCGCGACCAGCAGCAGGGCGCGGGGAGCGGCGACGACGCCGATCCCGCGGAGGCCGATGCGCCGGCCGACCAGGGCCGGCACGGCGGCGGCGACCGCGTTGACGACGGCGACCGCCACGATGACGGCGATCAGCAGCCGCAGATAGGCCGGCTGTCCGTCGACGCGCCCCGAGAGCAGGACGAGTCCGGCCGCGCAGCCGATCATCCCGACGACCATCAGGCGGGGGGAGACGGGACCGGCGTCCGGCTTGTCGTCGTACTCGACGGCGGCGCGGTTGCGCCCGGTGAGGTGCCAGCTGCGCTCGGCGCGGGGGGCGCGACCGGCAGCGGCCAGGCGGGCCGGCACGACGACCAGGACGAGGGAGAGCAGAGCGAGGGCGAGCGAGCGCATCCAGTCGGCCATCGAGACGACGGGCGAGCCGGCGGTCAGCGCAGTGGTCATCCCGGTCGCCGAGCTCCAGCCGCCGGGAGCCGACCCGGCATCGGGAGCGGGTTGCGTCGGCACGTCTCCGCCGCCCTGATCGGGGGCGGGGACCGGAGCCGCGGTGGGATCGCCACTCGGCTCCTCCTGCGGCGCGGGCGCGGTCTGCCCGGGCCGCGCGGGGGCCGCGGTGGCGGTGGGCGAGGCGCTGCTCGGAGCGGGAGCGGCGGCAGTGCCGGTCGCCGTGGGGGAGGCTCCGGGAGCGGTCGGGGCCGTCGCGCTCGGCGTGACGGTGGGGGCGGTCGTCGCCGCCGCGAAGGTCACGTCGATCCACGGGCTCGGCGGGCTGTAGTTGCCGGCGCTGTCGCCCGCGATGGCGGAGACCCGGTGCGGGCCCGCCGCGATCGTGCCGCCCGTGCAGCTCCAGGCGCCTCCGCTGACCGCCGCATCGCAGGTGTTGACGCGGTCGACGTAGACGTAGGCGCGGGTGCCGTCGACGCCGGTCCCGGAGTAGGAGGCGCCGCTGAGCGGGAGCGCGGCACCGTCGGACGGCGAGCTCAGGGCCGGGGCGAGCGGAGCGGCGGTGTCGACCACGAGGGTCACCGGCGCGCTCGCGGGCGAGGCGGCGCTGCCGGCGAAGGAGGCGGTCTGGGTCGCGGTGACGCGGTAGCTGCCCGGCGCGGGAGTCGGCGCCAGCTGGCAGAACCAGGCGCCGCTGGAATCGGCGGGCGCCAGGCACGCCGCACCGCCGTTCGAGACCGCGGCCACGCTCGCCCCGGGGTACGCCGTGCCGCGGACCGAGCCCGCGGAGGTCGCCGAGCCGTCGACCGACTCGATGACGGGGGCGCTGAGGACGGCGATCGGGACGGCGGCCGAGGTGGTCCCGCCGCCGGCGAGGAGCTCCACCGCGACCAGGGTCGCCGGCCCGTCGTCGAGGGAGACGGCGCAGCTCCAGCCGCCGTCGGGGCCCGCGGTGGTGATGCAGAGGGGGTCGCCGCCGCCGCGGAGCCCGATCTGCACCTGGTCCCCGGCCGTCGCCGTGCCGGTGACCGTCGTCGCTCCCGTGCTGAGGACCGCGCCGGAGGAGGGAGCGGTGATCGCGAGAGCGGCGGCCTGCGCGGCCGGAGCGGCCAGGCCGGAGACGGAGGCGACGGCCGCGAGGAGCACCAGCAGCAGGGCGGCCGTGCGCCGCGGGGATCGGCGGAGTCGGGGCACCGGCACGACCGGTGAACCCCCCGGTACTGCCACGTCGACGCCCGATTTCACGATGCGTCCATTGCACGGGGGCAGGGGGGAGCTGTCAAGCGCGCCGCACCACTGTTCCCGGATGTACACCATCCGGAGGAGGCGTCTCAGCCGGTCGGGGGAGTCGGGGAGGTCCGGGAGAGCGCTTCCGCGAGAATATACCCGTCGATCAGATCCGGAGGACAGTGGAATGCGCGAAGACGAGGCCCGCGGGCGCGATCGGCGGGAGGTGCGCGTCGAGGCTGCGCGCTTCGACGATCCGCGCGAGCTGGGCGCACTCCTGCCGCCGGGCCTGCGCATCGGACTGGCGCAGAGCGCCTTTCAGACGGAGGGCTCCCTCGAGACGGGCGGCCGTGGCCGGTCGGTGTGGGACGACTTCGCGCTGCGACGGGGGACGATCGCCGAGGAGGCCACTCCCGAGATCGCGACGGACTTCCTCCTGCGCTGGCGCGAGGACCTCGCGCTGCTGGTCGATCTCGGCGTCGACGAGCTCCGGCTCTCGGTCTCGTGGCCCCGGCTGCAGCCCGACGGCCGCGGGCCGATCGACCGCGGAGGGCTCGGCTTCTACGACCGCCTGCTCGACGGGCTCGCCGAGACGGGGATCCGGGTCGCGCTGACCCTGCACCACCGCGACACCCCGTCGGCGCTCAGCGGCGGCTGGATGAACCGCGACACCGCGTTCCGCTTCGGCGATCTCGCCTTCGAGCTCGGCGGGCGGTTCGGCGACCGGGTCGCCGACTGGATCACCCTCGACCAGCCGTCGACGGTGATGCTCGAGGGCTACGCGCTCGCGCGGCAGGCGCCGGGCGCCGGCCGGCTGTTCAGCGCCCTGCCTGCGCTGCACCACCAGCTCCTCGGGCACGGCGTGGCGCTGGAGGCGCTGCGGGCGGCGGAGGTGACCGGGAGGATCGGCCTCGTCGACGCGCTCGCGCCGGTCGAGCCCGCCTCGGACGACGACCGGGACCGCGCCTTCGCCTCCCTGGCGGACGTCCTGCGGAACCGCCTGGTGGCCGACGCCGTGCTGACCGGGTCCTACCCGGTCGGACCGGAGGAGCTGCCGCCGTTCCTCGGCGCCCTCGCGCAGGCGGATCCGGTCGACCTCGCGCGCATCTCGGCTCCGCTCGACTTCTACGCGGTCGCGCCGCTGCCGCCGCTGCGGATCGTGGCGGGCCGCGACCCGGCGCTGCCGACCGGGGTGGGCGCTCCTCCCGCGCTCCCCTTCCACACGGCGCCCTGGCCGGAGCTGGACCGCACGGGCGACGGCTCGCCGGTCGCACCCTGGGCGGTGGTCTCGGTGCTGCGGTCCCTCGTGGAGCGCTACGGCGACGCCCTGCCGCCGCTGGTGGTGACCGCGCTCGGCGCGAGCTACCCCGACGAGCCCGATCGCGAGGGTGCGATCGTCGACACGGAGCGGATCCGCTGGCTCGGGGCTCACCTGGCCGCTCTCGCCGAGGCCGTCCACGACGGACTGCCGGTGGAGGCCGTGCAGCTCTGGACCCTGGTCGACGCGTTCGAGTGGCAGTACGGCTACAGCCGCCCGCACGGGCTCGTTGCCGTCGACACGCGCAGCCGGGACCGCGTGCCCAAGGCGTCGTTCGACTGGCTCCGGCGCGTCCTCGACGCCCGCTCCTGACGCGGGGGCGTGCGAGACTGCCGCCGTGCGCAGCCTCCTCGCCCTCGCCTCCGTCCTCCACGCCGACCCCGCCCCGGTGCTCGCCGCCCTCGCGGACGTCCTCGCCGCCGACGGCGCCTACGAGCGGCGGGGGAGCGGGCTCGAGCGCCGACTCCCCGTGCTCGGCGTCGAGCAGTGGCGGGTCCTGGCGGACGAGGAGGGGGCCCGGGTCGAGTGCGAGCTGGTCGCCGCACCCGCCTCGTCGGCGCTCGCCGGCGTCCTCCTCCGGCGGCGGATCCGCGAGGCGCCGGACCGGTTCCGCGCGGTCGTGACCGCGGTCGCCGACGCGGTGGAGTGACGCTCCGGGGACGCCCGCGCATTCCCCGTTCGGGGGGCGCGGGCGCTCGCCGCTGTTGTCTACCGATGACGGGACGGGGCTCGGCGCCCCGCCCACCGGACAGCTCGGAGGAGCCAGAGGCAGATGGCAGGAACAGGGATGAACAAGGGTCGAGGGGCGCGCGGCAGTGACGACGAGATCGTCTACCGCCGCCACGCGAACGGACGCGGCATGGTCGCTCCCGGATCGCGCGTCTCGGCGACCGCGTACGTGGAGACCGGCGCCTACGTGGAGCCCGGCGCGACCGTGGGCGAGCGCGCCTGGATCGGCGCGGGCAGCTGGGTCGACCGCGACGCCATGATCGGGCACAGCGCCTTCATCGGCGCGAACGTGCACGTCGGGCCCGAGGCGATCATCGGACCGGGGGCGCGGATCGGGAGCTACTCCCGCATCGGACGCTCGGCCGTGATCGCGACCGGCGCCCGCATCGACCGCGACACCGTGGTGCCCGACGGCGCCCGGAAGGGCATCGACGAGGCGAGCGAGAGCGGCCGCCGCGCGGCCTGACCCCCACGACCCTGTTCCGCCGGCTCCCCGGAGCGGCGGAATAGGGTCGTTCCATGTTCGAACTCCACCACCTCAGCGCCCAGGAGCAGTGGGACTGGCTGCAGCGCGGAGAGGTCACGCCTCTCGAGCTCGCCGATCACTACCTCGCCCGGATCGAGCGGTGGAACGGGGAACTGGGCGCCTTCGCCACGGTGACCGCCGATCAGGCGCGGGAGCGGGCGTCATCGCTCGGCACCGGGCCCGGCACCGCTCCGCTCTGGGGCCTGCCGAGCGGCGACAAGGACCTCTGGCGGCGCGCGGGCGTGCGGACCGCATTCGGATCCCGGCTGCGCGAGCACCACGTGCCCACCGCCTCCGACGAGATCGTCGAGGTGCTCGACGAGGCGGGAGCGGTCAGCCTCGGCAAGACCGCGGCGCCCGAGTTCGGGATGCCCTCCTACACCGAGACGCGGATCGGCCCGCCCGCCGTCACGCCCTGGGACACCCGCCTCGGGGCCGGCGGATCCAGCGGAGGAGCAGCGGTCGCCGTCGCGGCGGGACTGCTGCCGTTCGCCCCCGCCTCGGACGGCGGCGGGTCCATCCGCATCCCCGCCGCGGCCTGCGGCCTCGTGGGACTGAAGCCCTCCCGCGGACGCGTCGCCGCGCTCTCCGGCATCGGCGGGGTCGGCGGCCTGACGGTCGCCGGGCCGATCACCCGCTCGGTCGCCGACGCGGGCCTCCTGCTCGAGGGCATGCTGGAGCGGACGAACGGTCGCCTCCCGCAGCGCTGGTCGCTCGGCGCGCCCGGTGACGGCGACGGCTCGTTCCTCGGCGCCGCGGTGCGCGGAGAGGGGCGCTTCCAGATCGGCGTGCTGACGGACTCGCCCTGGGACGAGGAGTACGAGATCGCTCTCGCTCCGGAGGCGCGCGCCGCGCTGAACGAGGGGATCGCCGCGCTGGCCGCGCTCGGCCACGGGCTCGAGGAGGCGTCGCTGCCCCCGAGCGCCGCGTACCCCGCCGCGTTCCGGACGCTGTGGCAGAGCGGCGCGGCGACCCTGCCCGTCGAGGGCGCGGACCTCGATCTGCTGGAGCCGCTGACCCGCTGGCTGGTGGAGGAGGGACGCCGGCGCTCCGCCCGCGAGATCGTCGAGGCGGCGTCCTGGCTCTCGGGCTACGAGCGCGCGGTGATCGCGGCGTTCTCCGGCGTCGACGCGGTCCTGACGCCGTCGCTGGCGATGACGCCGCGCCCCGTCGGCTGGTACGACCTCGAGGATCCCGAGCGCAATTTCGAGCAGCAGTGCCTCTACACGCCGTACACGTCCTTCGTGAACGTGAGCGGCCTCCCCGCGATCACCCTTCCGCTGAGCACCACGGAGGAGGGCCTGCCGATGGGAGTCCAGCTGATCGGGCGACCCGGCGGCGAGGCGACGCTGCTGGCGATCGGCGCGCAGCTCGAGCGGCGAGCGCGCTGGCAGAGGCGGCACCCGCCGCAGTGGTGACGGGGGAGGCCGCAGCGGTGACGGGTCCGGGCGCGGCCGCACGGCGGATGGTCAGGGTCCGGCTCTGGTCACTGAGGTAAGCCTTGCCTATACTCGAACACGATGTGCATGTTCGAGGACCGCGACGGCTCCGCGCCGGTCGACGTGAAGCAGTTCCTGATCGCGGGCGACGAGACCGTCGTGCCGTGGATCCAGAGCATCCTCGACGCCCTCCCCGCGAACGCCCGCGGCCAGGTCTTCGTCGAGGTCGACGACGCGCGCGGACTGCCGCCGCTCGCCGCCCCCGGACGGGTCTGCGTCATCTGGCTCGGCCGCTCCGAGCGCTCGGGCGCCCCCGGCACCGGTGAGCGCTGCTCCCGCGGAGTCGCGCTCGACCGCGCGGTCCGGGCCTGGGTCGGCGAGATGTCGGTCGTCGACGGCGACTACCCGTGGGCCGACGGCCGCCACGACTTCTGCGCCTGGATTGGCGGGGCCGGCCCCGTCGTCGCCGAGCTCGCCGCCGACGTCGAGGCGCGCCTGCGCACCTCCGCCGAGCACGCCGCGCGCTGACCGTCCGCCGGGCGTCCCGGCTGAGTGTTAGGCAAGGCTTACCTTCTGTGCGAGACTGAGGCGATGCCTCCGACGACCGCCGCCCCCGCCCGACCGGCCTACCGGCCGTACCTCGCGACCGTCGCCGCAGCGACCCGGATCGCCCCGCACTTCATCCGCGTGACCCTCACCGGCACCGGCCTCGACCACGTCGGCTGCACCGGCCCCGACCAGCGCATCAAGCTCGTCGTCCCCACCGCCGCCTCCGACGCCCCCGCCTTCCTCGCCTCCGTCTCGGACCCCGACGGACCCGACGGACTCGACCCCGACTGGTACGGCCGCTGGCGACAGCTCCCCGACGAGCTCCGGAACCCGCTCCGCACCTACACCATCCGCGCCGTCCGCCCCGAGGACGCCGAGGTCGACATCGACTTCGCCGCCCACGGCGACACCGGACCGGCCGCCGCCTGGGTCGAGAGCGCCCGCGCCGGCGACCAGATCGTCATCATCGCGCCCGACACGCGCTCCGACCTCCCCGGCGGCGGAGTCGAGTTCCACCCCGGCGCCGCCACCTCCCTCCTCCTCGCCGGCGACGAGACGGCCGTCCCCGCCATCGCCGCGATCCTCGAGAGCCTCGACGACGACGCCACCGGGGCCGCGTTCCTCGAGGTCCCCACCGCCCACGACCGCCTCCCGCTCCACCACCCCGCCGGCGTCCACATCACCTGGATCGTCCGCGCCGACGCGGCAGCCCCCGGAGCGGCCCTCGGCGACGCGGTCCGCGCCTGGGCCACCCGCTTCCTCACCGCCCACCACCGCGGCGTGGACGTCAGCGACATCGACGTCGACCACGAGATGCTCTGGGAGGTCCCCGACGAGAGCACCGACCCCGGCCTCTACGCCTGGATCGCCGGAGAAGCCGGCGCCGTGAAGCTGATCCGCCGCTGCCTCGTCACCGAGCTCGGGCTCGACCGGAAGCGGGTGGCGTTCATGGGGTACTGGCGCCTCGGCCGCCAAGAGTCCAACTGACCCGGAGCGCCGCAGGGCGACGTTCTGCGGCGTTGTCGTCGGGCGCGACGCCGGTATCGCTTCCTCCTCCGCCTTGCAGAACGACGCCCTGCGACGCTCCGGGCACTGCTCGTAGAGGTGCGGCGCGCCGGGGGCGCGACCGCGGGGGACAGCGCGCCGCACCTCTACGAGCAGTGCCCGGAGCGTCGCAGGGCGACGTTCTGCGGCGTTGTCGTCGGGCGCGACGCCGGTATCGCTTCCTCCTCCGCCTTGCAGAACGACGCCCTGCGACGCTCCGGGTCAGTTGGACTCTTGGCGGCCGAGGCGCCAGTACCC
>NZ_PSVE01000003.1:0-200372 GCF_002931775.1 Rathayibacter sp. AY1F4 | reverse complement strand
GATCAGCATCGTCCCCCGCGGTCGCGCCCCTGGCGCGCCGGGGGCGCGGCCGCGGGGGACGGCGCGCCAGGGGCGCGACCGCGGGGGACGATGCTGATCGAGTGGATCTCGCAGAGGGCGTCTCGAGATCCACTCCCGACGGACGTCGCGCGTGATCGAGCGGTTCTCGGGTGCCCGGCGAGTCGGGCGACCGCGCCCGGACATGCTGATCGGGCAGTCCTCGGAGAGGAGGTTCCGAGATCCACCCCGACCGATCTCGCGGCTGATCGAGAAGCTCGCGGGCACACACCGAGTCGGGCGACCGCGCACGGACCTGCTGATCGAGCAGCCCTCGGAGAGGGCGTATCGAGATCGTCCCGGCGAGCGCGCCAGGTGCTCCGCGCCGCCCCCGCGTCGAGTCGGAGTCGGCGGGGAGCGGCAGCGGGCTACAGGGTGGGCGAGACGCCCACGAGGCGGCTGGAGAGGGTCCAGAGGTCGTGGGCGAGAGCGCGGTCTCGGGCCTGGGGGTTCAGGGAGCCGTGCGGCGTCAGCTGGTCGAAGTAGGTGCCGCTCGCGGCGCCGACGTCGGGCTCGGAGGCGAGGGTGATCAGCGGCACCGCACCCGCCTCGGCGGAGATGCCGAAGGAGCCGACCGAGAGGCTCGTCATCAGCTTCATCATCGTGCTGTCGGCGCCGAAGCTCGTCGAGACGACGCCCGGGTGGAACGAGTACGCGTCGACCGACGTCATCAGCAGCCGCTCCGCCAGCTCGCGGATGAAGAGGATCGTCACCAGCTTCGACGTGCCGTACGCCCGCCAGCCGCCGAGCCACGGGCCGCGGCGGTTGTCGAGGTCGTCGAGCCTCAGGCGACCGAAGCGGTTCGCGAGGCTCGCCGTGGAGACGACGCGGACGCCGGCCCGCTCCCTCGAGGTCTCGATCATCCGCGGGAGCAGGAGCCGCGTGAGGAGGAACGGCGCGAGATGGTTGCTCTGTATCGTCCGCTCGTGGCCGTCGACCGTCTCGGCGCGGTGGGAGACGAGCCCGCCCGCGTTGTTCGCCAGCACGTCGATCCGCTCGTAGCGCTCGAGGAGGCCGTCGGCCAGGGCGCGGACGTCGTCGAGCCGGTCGAAGTCGGCCAGGAACGCGTCCCCTCCCACGTCGGCGGCGACCGCGCGGGTGCGCTCGGGGTTCCGCCCGACCACGGCCACGCGGGCACCGGCGGACGCCAGCGCTCCCGCCGCGACCCGGCCGATGCCGGAACTGGCTCCGGTGAGGACGACGACGCGCCCCGTCATGTCAGTGACCACGGAGATATCCGCCCTTCTCGAGACCGGCTTCGATCTCGAATCGATTGCGCAGCGGATCGCGACCCGCCACCGTGTACGCGAACGGGAACCACATCCCGTAGAGCCGCCACTGCTCCTTGTGCACGGCCTCGTGCTCGAGGACGCTGTCGGAGACGTTGGTGCCCGTGAGGTAGCTCGTGCCGACGCAGGACCCTCCGCGGCCGAACGCCCAGGAGGGCAGACCGGTGAAGACGACGAGGCCGTGGCTGCGCCGGATCGGGCCCGTGCTCCACAGCGCGCCCCAGGCGAGTCCGACCGCGCACGCGAAGAGGTAGCCGGGCCGGGTGATCGCCGGATCCAGGGCCACCGTCGCGACGGCTCGACGGAGCGCGCTCACGCGCTGTCGCGTCCGTAGGTCTCGAGCAGCCGCAGCCAGACCTCGCTGATCGTCGGATAGGAGGGGACCGCGTGCCAGAGGCGCGAGAGCGGCACCTCGCCGACGACGGCGATCGTCGCCGAGTGGATCAGCTCGCCGACCTCCTTGCCGACGAAGGTGACGCCGAGGACGACCTTCCGGTCCTCGTCCACGACCATCCTCGCGGTGCCCGTGTAGCCGTCGGCGGCGAGGGCGGCGCCGGCGACCGAGCCGATCTCGTAGTCGACGACGCGGGTGCGGTAGCCGGCCTTCTCGGCGGCCGCGGCGGTGAGGCCGACCGACGCGACCTCGGGGTCGGTGAAGACGACCTGCGGCACGGCCTCGTGGTCCGCGGTCGCGACGTGCGCTCCCCAGGGGGCGTCGTGGACCTCGGCACCGGTGGCGCGCGCGACGATCACGTCGCCGGCCGCACGGGCCTGGTACTTGCCCTGGTGCGTGAGCAGTGCGCGGTGGTTCACGTCGCCGACCCCGTAGAGCCACGGACGCCCGCCGCCGAGGGGAGCACCGTCGCCGCCCAGCACGAGCATCGTGTCGTCGACCGTCAGCGAGGAGCCGGGCTCGAGGCCCACCGTCTCGAGGCCGACGTCGCGGGTGTGCGGGGCGCGGCCGGTCGCGGCGAGCACCTGGTCGGCCTCGATGACGTCGCCGCCCTCGAGCGTCACCGCCACGGTGCCGTCGGACCGGCGCTCGACCGAGACGGGCGAGTCGCCGAGGCGCAGGTCGACGCCGAGCTCCTGGAGCGCCGAGCCGACGAGCTCGCCGGCGAAGGGCTCGAACGGCGCGAGGAGTCCGCTGCGGGCGACGAGCGTGACGGAGGAGCCCATGCCGGCGTAGGCAGTCGCCATCTCGGTCGCGACGACTCCGCCGCCGATGACGACGAGGCGCGGCGGCACCTCCTCGGCCGAGGTGGCCTCGCGGCTCGTCCAGGGGGATGCCGCGCGCAGGCCAGGGATGTCGGGGACGACGGCGGTGGTGCCGGTCGCGACGGCGACGGCGGAGCGGGCGCGGAGCACGCGCACCTCGCCGTCGGGTCCGGTCACGGTCACCTCGCGCTCGCCGCTCAGGCAGCCGTGCCCGCGGACGAGCTCGATGCCGGCGCCCTCGAGCCACTGCACCTGGCCGTGGTCGTCGAAGTGGCTGGTGAAGGAGTCGCGGCGGGCCAGGAGCGCGGGCACGTCGACTCCTCCGCTCACCGCCTGCGCCGCGCCGGGGAGATCACGGGCGGCGCGGAGCGCCATCGGCGGCCGCAGCAGCGCCTTCGAGGGCATGCACGCCCAGTAGGAGCACTCGCCCCCGACGAGCTCGCTCTCGACGACGGCCGCGGTGAGGCCGCCCTGGACCGCGCGGTCCGCGAGGTTCTCGCCCACCGGCCCTGCTCCGATGACGATGACGTCGAACTCGTCCGTCGTGCTGCTCATGCTGTCTCCCTGGGGTTCTCGGAGGCGTCGAGCCCCGTCGTCGGTGGGTGCCCGGCGCTCAATGCGCCGGCACGATCTCGGCCCGCCAGCCGTCGTAGCGGCCGCCGTGGCTCTCGACCGCCTCGATCACCTGGCGGAGGAACGCGGTGGTCGACTCCTCGTCGACCGCGGCGTGGTGGCTCGCGACGAGGACCTGCCTCAGCCGAAGCCGCGAGATCGCGATCTGGAAGCCGGAGGCCACGAGGACGCGCCCGGCGCGCCGCGCGGTGCTGCGGCGGGAGAAGACGGCGAAGTGGTCGACCTCGCGCAGCTCCCACACCTGGTCGCCGTAGCGGAGCCGGATCTCGAGCTGCTGCGCGGCCCGCTCCTGCTGCGCCTCGAGGGAGGAGCCGCCGGGCGCAGTGACGGTGGTGCTCTCGTCGCTCATCGTCCGGTGAACTCCGCCGTCGTGCGCTGGAGGAAGGCCTCGGTGCCGATGCGCGCGTCCTCGGACGCCGCGAGACGCGCGAGCGCCCCGGGGAGTGCGGCCGCGGCTTCGGCGTCGGACGCGGCGACCGCGAGTCGGGCACTGGCCAGGGCGGCCTGCACGGCGAGCGGCGCCTGCGCGGCGATCCGGGCGGCCAGAGTCCAGGCCGCCTCGGCGACCGTCCCGTCGGGGACGACCTGCTGCACGAGGCCGATGCGGTGGGCCTCCTCGGCGTCGAAGAGGTCGCCGGTGAGGATCCAGCGCATCGCGTCGCCCCAGCCGACGGCGCGGGGGAAGCGCAGCGTCGCTCCGCCGAAGGGCAGGATGCCGCGGGCGACCTCGATCTGGCCGAAGCGGGTGGACCGCTCGGCGAGGACGACGTCGCTCGCGAGCGCGAGCTCGATGCCGAGCGTGAGGCAGGTGCCCTGGAGGCCGATGACCACCGGCTTGCTCACGGGGCGGGTGCGCAGGCCCCAGGGGTCGAGACCGCCCTCGGGCACGAAGTCGAGGCCGTCGGAGCCCAGGCGGGGCCCGATGTCGGCGAGGTCGAGCCCGGCCGTGAAGTGCTCGCCCTCGGCGAGGACCACGCCGGCGCGCAGCTCCGGGTCGCGGTCGAGCTCGCCGTACGCGGACGCCAGCTCCGCGAGCAGCCGAAGATCGGCGGCGTTGCGCTTCTCGGGCCGGTCCAGCACGATCGCGAGCACGGTCCCGCGCCGCTCGGTGCGCACGCGCGGTCTCTCGTCGCTCATCGTTCCTCCGCTCGGTCGCGTCCGACCATCTTGCCGGGTGCCGCCGACACGCGCTCGGGCTTGCGCGCCGATGGCAGGGCTCTCTCAGGCCCCGCGGGACAGAGCGCCGAGGAGGCGGAGGATCGTGGGCAGGTCGTCCTCGGCCGCGGTCGGCGACGACGGGGCGAACGAGGTGACGCCGGCGCCCGCGAGCGGGAAGCGGGACCGGAGGGCGTCGAGGCTCGCGACGAGGCGCGAGGCGGGCACGCCGAAGGGCACCGGGTCGAACAGCCCGGCGAGGTCGGCGGGGTCGAGCACGTCCAGGTCGAGGTGCACGTAGACGGAGGCGGCACCGGTCGCCTCGACCGCCGCGACGAGCGACTCCGGGTCGAGGGCGTCCGCGGGCAGCACCGCGGCCCCCCGCTCGACCAGCGGCTCGAGCTCGCCGTCGTCGGCGGAGCGGACACCGGCGAGGACGACGCGCTCGTCGGCCACCCGCTCCTCGGCGCCCGCGCTCAGGAGGCCGACGCCGCGGCCCAGCGCGGCCGAGAGGACCATGCCGCAGAAGGCGCCGCTGGGGGAGGACTCGGGAGTGTGCGCGTCCGGGTGGGCGTCGAGCCAGACCAGCGCGACCGGGCCCGGTGCCGAGCGGACGGCGTGCCCGATCGCCGCGAACTCGACGCCGCAGTCGCCGCCGATCGTGATCACGGGATCGCTGCGGCCCGAGAGGGCCTCGCGCACCCGCTCGGCGACGGTGGCGACCGAGGCGTAGCGGCGGATGCCGGTGTCCTGGGCATCGCCCGCCTCGGCGGGGATGTCGAGGGTCGTGGTGGCGGAGGAGGGCAGATCGCCCCGGATCGCCTCGGCTCCGTCGACGAGGCGCATCGCGCGCGTCGACGCCGAGCCCTGCCACTGGGGGACGACGAGGAAGGAGGCCATGTCCCTCACTATGGCACGCGCGCCGGTGCCGGGTGCCTGCGTGCTCAGGCCGCGGGCAGGCCTCCGGGAACGGCTGCTGGGCGGAGCGACGGGGGTGCGCCGTCGAGGTCGACCAGGGCCTCGTCGAGCGCGGAGCGGGCGCGGTCGGCGGCGGCGCGGGCCTCGTCCAGAGCGCCGGCCGGATCGCCTGCCGCACGGCGCACCGCGGTGTCCAGCTGCCCGAGCGTCTCCTCCGCGAGGATCCGGGGTGCCGCGGTGATGCGCTCGCCGTGCACGGCGGCCAGGAGCAGCACCGACTCGGCGCCGAGCCGGGCCGCGGTGCGCGCCGCCTCGAACAGGAGGAGCTGGCGCTCGGCCTGGGCTCGCGGCTCGCGGTACCCGGAGACGACGGCGTCCAGAGCGGAGTCGGCGTCGAGCAGCAGGACCAGCAGCGCGGCCGGATCGTGGCGGGCGCCGGCCGATCGGGCGTCGTCGGCGTCGAGGAGGAGCGACCGTGCCGCGGCGCACGCGACGGCCACGTCGGCGGCGGAGGCGAGCTGCGCCGAGGTGCGCAGGTCGGAGAGGGTGGCGGCCCGCTCCAGGTCGTCCCGCACGGAGCGCTCGACGCCGCTCAGCTGCACCTCGGCGCGGGTCACGAGCCCGACCAGCGAGTCGACCGCGTCGAGCAGGGCGCCGGGATCGGGGGAGCCGCCGGCGGCGACGTGCTCGACGGCCTCGCGCAGCGGTCGGACCCGGCGCTCGGGAGTGGTCCCGGCGAGGACGGAGACCTCGGAGCGCGCCTGCTGCACGCGCTCCGGGAGGGACGGGCTCGGCGAGGTCACTCCGTGATCGTACGGCCGGAGTGTGACACCGCGTGACACGGCGGTTCGACCGGCGGCGGCGGCGTGCCCAGGATGGAGTCATGACCCGCTCGCTCGCCATCGTCGAGGTCGCCCGCGTGCGACCGGGCCGCGAGGAGTACCACGCCTACGTGCAGATCCTGAACGGCCGCATCCTCGCCCTCGCGCACGAGCGCGGCTGGCGGGCGGAGCGCTTCGCCGCCGAGGAGCTGGGCACGGAGGAGCTGCTGGCGCGCACGGTGGGGGCGGACGCCCTCGTCCTCGCGGGCGGCGAGGACATCGCTCCCGAGCAGTACGGCGCCGACCGCGGCTACCCGGCCGAGGGCCCCCACGCGGAGCGCGCGGACGCCGCCCAGATCGCGCTGGTGCACCGGGCGCTGGCCCGCCGGACCCCGCTGCTGGGCATCTGCCGCGGCCTGCAGATCGTCAACGTCGCGCTCGGCGGCACGCTGGTGCAGGACCTGGGTCCGGAGGCGGAGCACGTCAACGCGGCAGCTCCCGCTCACCAGCGCATGCACCGGCACGAGGTCGGGCTCGCGGCGGGCTCCGTGCTCGGCGGGCTCTTCGGGTCCGAGGCGCTCGCGGTGCAGAGCGCGCACCACCAGGCGGTCGACCTGCTCGCTCCGGGGCTGCGGGTCGTCGCCCGGGCGGAGGACGGCGTGATCGAGGCCGTCGAGCACGTCGCGGCCCCCCTCGTGGGCGTGCAGTGGCACCCCGAGGACCCGGACGCTCCCGCCGGTCAGCTGGCGACGCTGCTCGACGGGCTGGCGCTCGCCGCCGCCCGCGGGGAGTTCGCGCTGCCCCTCGCCGCCTGAGCGGCCGGGGCTCCCCGCGGGCGACCGGGCTCAGCGGGCCAGTCGGGCCATCCACGCCTCGATGTCGTCGGCCGAGCGCGGGATGCCGGCCGAGAGGTTCTCGGCGCCGTCGGCGGTGACGAGCACGTCGTCCTCGATCCGGACGCCGATGCCGCGCAGCTCCTCCGGGACCGTGAGGTCGTCGGGCTGGAAGTAGAGGCCGGGCTCGATCGTGAAGACCATGCCCTCCTCGACCAGTCCGTCGAGGTACATCTCGCGCCGTGCCCGGGCGCAGTCGTGCACGTCGAGCCCGAGGTGGTGGCTGGTGCCGTGGACCATGTAGCGGCGGTGCTGCTGGTTGTCGGCCTCGAGCGCCTCCTCGGCGCTGACCGGCAGCAGGCCCCACTCGGCGGTGCGCCGCGCGATGACGGCCATCGCCGCGGCGTGAACCTCGCGGAAGCGGATGCCGGGTCGGACGATCGCGAACGCGGCGTCGGCCGCCTCCCGCACCGTCTCGTGAACCTGGCGCTGGGCGTTCGTGTAGCGGCCGTCCACCGGGAAGGTGCGCGTGATGTCGGCGGTGTAGTAGCTGTCCTGCTCGACGCCGGCGTCCAGCAGCACCAGCTGGCCGGGGCGCACCGGCCCGTCGTTGCGCGTCCAGTGCAGGATGCAGGCGTGGGGGCCCGCCGCGGCGATGGTGTCGTAGCCGACCGCGTTGCCGTCGGCGCGCGCGCGTCCGTTGAAGACGCCCTCGATCAGGCGCTCGCCCTTCTCGTGGGCGATGATGCGCGGCAGGTCGGAGAGGACGTCCTCGAAGCCGCGGCCCGTCGCGTCGACGGCGGCGCGCAGCTCGGCGATCTCGTAGGCGTCCTTGACCAGGCGGAGCTCGGCGATGTCGCGCTCGAGCGCCGCGTCGCGGTCCGCCCGCTCGTCGGCCTCGACCGCGTCGAGACGGCCGGTCACCGCCGGGTCGGCCTCGCGCAGCACGGCGAGGGGGACGCCGTCGTGCGCGTCGAGGACCGCGTCGAGCTCGGCGATCCCGCGGGTAGCGAGGCCGAGATCGCTCGCGACCTGCGCGAGCGACGGACGCGGCCCGATCCAGAACTCGCCGATCTCGGGGTTGGCGTAGAACTCGTCGGAGTCGCGGCCCGCGCGCTCGCGGAAGTAGAGCGTCGCGCTGTGGCCGGACCCGGCGGGCTCGAGGACGAGCACCGCGCCGGGCTCGGAGTCGGAGCCCCAGCCGGTGAGCCAGGTGAAGGCCGAGTGCGCACGGAACGGGTAGTCGGTGTCGTTCGCGCGCTGCTTGAGGCGGCCCGCCGGGACGACGATGCGCACGCCGGTGTGCAGCGCGGAGAGGCGCTCGCGGCGGGAGGCGGCGAAGGACGCCTGCTCGCGCGGAGCAGGCAGCGGCTCCTCCCGCTCGGCCCAGCCGGACGCGATGAAGTCGCGGAAGCGGTCGGAGGCGGGGGTCGTCGAGCGGTTCGCGGTGGCGCGGGGGCGCGGGGCGGCGGCGGGGTCGGGCGTCTGAGCGGCGGTCCGCTCCTCCGTGTTCGTCATGACTCCCATTGTCCTCCTCCGCACGGCCGCGGGGGCCGCCACGGGCCGGGCGGGGGAGGAGGACGGGGAGTCGGCGTCGGGGAGGAACGTCAGGACGCGTCCTTCACCATCCCGCGGACCGAGAGCTGGACGACCAGCGGCCGGTGGTCGCTCCCGGCGTCGTCGCGGTCGTCGACGACCTGGTAGCCCGAGACCTCCCAGCGTCCGGAGAAGAGGACGTGGTCGATCGGGGCGCCGAGCGCGGGCGGGACCGAGGACGGCCAGGTGCCCAGGGCGGCGCCGCCCGCGACGGTCCCCGCGTCGCGGCAGCCGCCCAGCGCGGCCGAGCCCGGCAGCCCGGTCCAGTGGTCGACCGTGGAGCTCAGATCGCCGAGGACCACGACGTCCTCCTCCGCGGAGCAGAGCGCGGAGACCGAGAGCAGATCGCTCCGCCACTCCGCGAGGCGCGAGGGTATCGGCGCCATGGTGTGCACCGCGGCGAGGACAGGGCGCTCGGGAGTGTCGGGGCGTGCGACGAGGGACGGTGTCGATCCGGTGACGACCGCGGCGGTGTCGACGCTGTAGCTGCCGAGCGAGGGGGAGAGCAGCAGGGCCGCCCCGTCGTCGGCGCCCGACCCGGCGTAGTGGAGGGTCATCGACATCCCCTGGGCGCTGAGCGCGTTCACGACGTCCTGCGCGTGCGTCTGCGAGACCTCGAGGAGGGCGATGCCGTCGACCGCGCTCTCCCGGGCGAGCGAGGCGATCATGTCGACGGGCACGCCGTCGTGCAGCACGTTCCAGGTCGCGAGGCGCACGTCGGCGAGGCGGTGGGCGCGCGGAGCGGCGGAGTCGTAGCCCCGCGCTCCCTGCACTCCCGCGAGCACGAGCGCGAAGACGACGCCGAGCGCCGCGAGGGCCAGCGCGAGGCGCCTGACCGGAGCGACGAGGACCGCGATCACGACCAGGACAGCGGCGAGCCCGACGGCCGCCGCGCCCGTCGCGAGCCGGAACGGCACCAGCTGGGCGAAGGGGGCCTCCCGGGCGATCCCGAAGAAGCCGGGCGCCGCGACCACCAGCAGAGCGATCGCCACGATCACCGCTACCGCGGTCTTCACCAGTCTCGTCCCCATCGCCGCCCAGGCTACTAGGGCATCGGAGGGCTCGCAGGCGGCGCGTCTACGATGAGCGCATGCATGTCGACGGGGGCCGTTACGACCTCCACACCCACTCCGTCGTCTCCGACGGCACCGAGGCTCCGGCCGTCCTGGTGCGGGCCGCGGCCGCGGCCGGGCTCGCCGGAGTGGCGCTCACCGACCACGACACGACCGGCGGCTGGGCCGAGGCGCTCGCCGCGGCCGAGGAGGCGGGCATCGACCTGCTGCCCGGCATGGAGCTCTCCTCCCGCGTCGGCTGGGCCAGCGTCCACGTCCTCGCGTACCTCGTCGATCCGGCGGATCCGGGGCTCGTGGCCGAGACCGCGCGCATCCGCTCGGCCCGCACGCACCGCGCGGAGGCGATCGTCACCGCGATCGCGGCCGACTACGACCTCACCTGGGACGACGTCCTCGCCCAGACCAGCCCGGGCACCACCATCGGGCGTCCGCACATCGCCGACGCGCTCGTCGCCCGCGGCCTGGCCACCGACCGCTCCGCGGCCTTCGCGGGGATCCTCGACTGGCGCGGCGGCTACTACCGCCCGCACTACGCGCCCGACCCGGTCGACGCCGTGCGCCTGGTCCGCGCGGCGGGCGGGGTCCCGGTCATCGCGCACCCGGCCGCGAGCGCCCGCGGGATCGCGGTCGAGTCGATCCTCCCGCAGCTCGTCGACGCCGGCCTGTTCGGCCTCGAGGTCGAGCACCGCGAGAACACGGCCGACGGCAAGCGCCGCCTGCGCGAGCTCGCCGAGCAGTACTCGCTCGTCACCACGGGCTCGAGCGACTACCACGGCACGGGCAAGCCCAACCGCCTGGGCGAGAACACGACCGCGCGCGCGACCGTCGACGCGATCCGCTCCTCCGCCCGCTGAGTCGCGGAGAGCCGCTAAAAGGCGGAGAGCCGCCGGATCACCGTGACCGCTGAGGGGCGGAGAGCCGCTGAGTCGCGTGGGGACACCGCTGAGTCGCGGGGGAGCCGCTGAGACGCCGAGAGCCCGCCCTCCCGCGACGGATCGCGGGGGGACGGGCTCGGGGCGCGGAGGCTCAGGCCTGCGCGTCGGGGCGCGGCGAGCGGCGGCGCGACCGGGTGCGGCGGCGCGGCTCGCTGTTGCCGTCGTGGTGCTCCTTGCTCTCGCTCGAGGGAGCGGGGCCGGTCTGCTGCGGAGCGGTCGAGTCGGCGGAGTCGGAGCGGGTGCGGCGACGCGGCGGCCGGTCGCCCCGCTCGGAGCGCTCGCCGCGGTCGGAGCGCTCGCCCCGGTCCGGGCGCGCGTCGGCCTTCGCCTCGGCGGGGATCGGGGTCGGCTTCAGCCGTCCCTTGGTCCCCGCGGGGATGTCGAGGTCGGTGTAGAGGTGCGGCGACGACGAGTAGGTCTCGACCGGGTCGGGCTGGCCGAACTCCAGCGCCCGGTTGATGAGGGCCCACTTGTGCAGGTCCTCCCAGTCGACGAAGGTCACCGCGATGCCGGTCTTGCCCGCGCGCCCGGTGCGGCCGACGCGGTGCAGGTAGGTCTGGTCGTCGTCCGGGATCGTGTGGTTGATCACGTGGGTGACGTCGTTCACGTCGATGCCGCGCGCGGCGACGTCGGTGGCGATCAGGATGTCCTTCTTGCCGGCCTTGAACGCCGCCATCGCGCGCTCGCGCTGCTCCTGGTTGAGGTCTCCGTGCACGGCCGCCGCGTTGAAGCCGCGGTCGTTGAGCTCCTCGACGATGCGGGCCGCGGCGCGCTTCGTGCGGGTGAAGATGACGGTCTTGCCGCGGCCCTCGGACTGCAGGATGCGCGCGATGACCTCGTCCTTGTCGAGCGAGTGCGCCCGGTAGACGATGTGCTTGATGTTCGCCTGCGTGATGCCCTCGTCGGGGTCGGTCGCGCGGATGTGGATGGGCTTGTTCATGAAGCGGCGCGCGAGCGCGACGATCGCGCCCGGCATCGTCGCCGAGAAGAGCATGGTGTGGCGGGTGGGCGGCGTCTGCGCGAACAGCTTCTCGATGTCCGAGAGGAAGCCCAGGTCGAGCATCTTGTCGGCCTCGTCGAGGACCATCACCTGCACGTTGGCGAGCGAGAGCAGGCGCTGCCCGGCGAGGTCCAGGAGGCGGCCGGGCGTGCCGACGACGATCTGCGCGCCGGCCTTCAGCTGCTCGATCTGGCCCTCGTAGGCCTTGCCGCCGTAGATCGAGACGATCTTGGTCGGCCGGTTGGAGGCGGCCAGCTCGATGTCCTCGGTGACCTGCACGGCGAGCTCGCGGGTCGGGACGACGATGAGCGCCTTGACGCCCGGCTCCGGGTCGGTGCCGAGGGCCTGGATGAGGGGGAGGCCGAAGCCGAAGGTCTTGCCGGTGCCGGTCTTGGCCTGGCCGATGATGTCCTGCTTCTGCAGGGCCAGGGGGATCGTCTGCTCCTGGATGGGGAACGGCTCGAGGATGCCCTTGGCGGCGAGTGCGGCGACGATGTCGTCGTCGATGTTCAGATCGGAGAAAGTCACGGAGTGAAGCGCCTGTCGTGTCGAACGGTCTACGCCCCTGTACGACTCCGGGCGCAGGGTCACCGATCCAGCGCCGGTGACGTCCCGGCGAGTCTACTGCTCCCGGCCCCGCCGGCCCCGGGACCCTGCTCCTCCGGCGCCCTATGCTGAGGAAATGGCTGCCTGGTTCCGACGTCGACGTCCCCTGCTCGAGGTGCCCCGCCTGACGCCCCGCGGTGAGTCGAGCCAGAAGCGCGACCGCGTCGACCTCGCCGACCTCACCCCCGAGGTGCTGCCCTACCTCGGCCAGGTCGCCTACCTCCAGCTCGCGGTGTTCGAGGTGCTGGCGCGCGCCGTCGCCGAGACCGACGACCTCGCGGACAAGGAGGCCATCTCCTCCGCCGCCGGCACGGCGCTCGCGAAGCACCACGCGGTCGTCGCCGAGCTGCGCCGCCGCGACGTGGAGCCCGGCGAGGCCATGACTCCGTTCCGCCCCGCGATCGACACCTTCGAGCGGCTCACCCGCGGTGCGGACCTCCACGAGACGCTGCTCTCGGCGTACATCACGGCGGGCCTGCTCGACGACTTCTTCATCCGCCTCACCGGCGGGCTGCCCACCGACGTGGGGCCGCGCATCGCGCAGACGCTCGGCGCGGACACGGGCGTCGACGGCGTGATCGCGATCCTCCGCCGCGAGATCGCCGCGGACGAGCGCCTGGGCTCGCGCCTGGCCGTCTGGGGCCGCCGCCTGGTGGGCGACACCCTCCTCGTGGCGCGCTCCGCGCTGATGGGGTCGGGCAACCACGACTCCGACGAGTCGCGGATCGAGCCGGTGTTCACCGAGCTCATCGCCTCGCACACGCGCCGGATGGACGCGCTGGGTCTCACGGCCTGACCGTCCCCGGCGCGTCGCTGCGCCGGACGCCGGGAACGACGGAGGCGCGGAAGTCCGAGGACTCCCGCGCCTCCGGCTCGGATCAGGGGGCGATGCGTCCCGAGAGCATCGCCTGCAGGGAGGCTTCGTCGCCGCGGGCGCGGCTGCGCCCGAGCGAGAGGCCGACCGGGACGACGACCACGGCGGTCGCGACGAGGGACAGGACCCAGATCAGGCCGCCGTCCCACGGCAGGCCCGCCCAGGTCAGTGCGACCCAGACGACCGCGGAGACGAGGCCGCCGATCGCCGGGACCAGCACGGAGCCGTGCAGGTGCCGGTGCGGCAGCCCGTAGCGCGCGGCGAGACCGATCAGGACCCCGAACAGGGTGATGAAGAGGAGCTCCACGACGTGTCCGCCCGGGACGCTCTAGGCGACGAAGCCGACGCGGCGCGACTCCTCGGAGCCGACCTCGACGAAGGCGATGGTGGCGGTCGGGACGATGTAGATCTTGCCCTTCTCGTCGCGGAGGCGGAGGACGGCGGTGCCGGCCTCGAGAGCGGTGGTCACCGTCTTCTCGACCTCGGTCACGGACATCGACGACTCGAAGTTGAGCTCGCGCGGGGTGTTGACCATTCCAATACGGATTTCCACCAGCAGTGCCTTTCGGGAGGGGACGAGGGTGTCAGGATACGGGACCGCGCTCGGACGACCGCGCCGGTTTCGCGGTGAGCGGAGCGGGCGGCCGGGGCTCCCGGCGGGGACGGGCGGGAGTGTCGGACCCGGTGGCTACCGTGGTCGTGTGACCGCTCCCGCGACCCCCGCTCCCTCCACTGCAGCCTCCGTCGGCGAGGCGCTCCCGGGCGAGCCCGCGGTCGTGCTGGACGACTCCCAGCGCGCGGTGCTCGCGCTGCCCGAGGGCCGCAGCGCCGCCGTGCTCGGGGCGCCGGGGACGGGCAAGACCACGACGGTCGTCGAGCTGGTCGCCGAGCGCGTCCTCGAGCGGGGGTACCCGCCCGAGTCGGTCGTGGTGCTCGCGGCCAGCCGCACCGCCGCCACCGCCCTGCGCGACGTGCTCGCCCTGCGGCTGGGAGTGCCGACCCGGGGCCCGCTCGCCCGGACCGCGACCTCGCTCGCGTTCGAGGCGGTCACCTCCTCCGCCAAGGAGCGCGGCCTCGAGCGGCCGACCCTCCTGACCGGCGGCGAGCAGGACGCACTCCTGTCGGAGCTCGTCGAGGGCCACCTCGAGGAGGGGACCGGCCCGCGGTGGCCGGAGGAGTTCAGCCCCGAGGTGCTGCGGCTGCGGACCTTCCGGACCGAGCTCCGCGAGTTCGGGATGCGGGCGACCGAGCACGGGCTCGACTCGGACGCGATCCGCGCCCTCGGGGTCGACGCCGAGCGCGGCGAGTGGAGCGCGGCGGCCGACGTGCTCGACGAGCTGCGCGAGGTGGTCGAGTGGATGGCGCCCCAGGCGGGGACCCGCCTGGACGCGGCGGAGTTCGCGGCCTATGCGGCCGAGGCGATCCGCGCCGGCGAGGGCGGCGAGCGGATCGACGCGCTGCGCCTCGTCGTCGTCGACGACCTCCAGGAGGCGAGCGAGTCGACGCTCGTGCTGCTGCGGGCGCTGACGGAGCGCGGGGTGACCGTGATCGCGCTGGGCGACCCGGACGTGGCGACCAGCGCCTACCGCGGCGCGGCCTCCGACACGCTCGGCCGGTTCGCCGCGAGCATCGGCGCGTCCGACGTCGAGACGCTGGTGCTCGCTCGGGTGCACCGCCACTCGGCCGCGCTGCGGGCGGTCGTGTCGGCGGCCACCGAGCGGATCGGCACCGCGGCGGCCGGCCGGCAGCGGGCGGCGGTCGCGGCTCCGGCCCCCGAGGCGGGCCCGGCGCCCGTCCTGGTGCTGCACGCCCCGACGGCGGCGCGCGAGGCGGCGACGGTGGCGCGGCTGCTGCGCGAGCGGCGGCTGCGCGACGGAGTGCCGTGGCGGCGGATGGCGGTCGTCGTCCGCTCCGGAGCCGCGGTCCAGCCGCTGGTGAAGGCGCTCGCGGTGGCGGAGGTGCCGACCCGCTCCGTGCTCGCCGGACGGGCGCTGCGCGACGATCACGCGGCCCGGGCGCTGCTCGTGCTGGTCGGCGTCGCGATCGGCGAGCGGCCCCTGGACGCGGAGCTCGCGGCGGAGCTGCTGCTCGGCCCGTTCGGCGGGGTCGACCGGCTGGGGCTGCGCCGGCTCCGGCTCGCACTCCGGGCGGAGGAGCTGGCCGGCGGCGGCATCCGCGCGAGCGACCCGCTGCTGGTCGAGGCCCTCGCCGCGCCCGGCCGATTCGCGACCATCGACTCCGCTCCCGCCCGGCAGGCCGAGCGGCTGGCCGTGACGATCGACCGGGTCCGCCGCCTGCACGAGGAGGGGGGCTCGATCGAGGAGCTCCTGTGGTCGGCGTGGGAGTCCAGCCGCGTCGCGTCCTCCTGGCGCGAGCTCGCCCTCGGCACCGGCCTGACCGCCGCCGAGGCGAACCGCAACCTCGACGGCGTGGTCGCCCTCTTCAGCGCCGCGCGCCGGTTCGTGGAGCGGGCGACCGGGCACTCCGCGATCGGCTTCGTCACCGAGATCCTCGAGGCGGAGGTGCCCGAGGACACTCTCGCTCCGCGCTCCGTCGAGGACGCGGTCCTCATCGGCACGCCCTCCTCGGTCGTCGGCCTGGAGTTCGACGTCGTGGTGGTGGCGCGGCTGCAGGACGGCGTCTGGCCCAACCTCCGCCAGCGCGGCTCGCTGCTCGATCCGGACGGCCTGCTGCGGCACGCCCGCGGCGAGGGCGGACTGCCGCTCGACGCCCGCAAGGCCACTCTCGACGACGAGCTCCGGATGTTCGTACTGGCCGCCTCGCGCGCTCGGCGGCAGCTGGTGCTCAGCGCCGTCGCGGGCGAGGACGAGACGCCCTCCCTCTTCTTCCGGCTCACTCCGCCGGACGCGCCGCGGCTCGATCCCGCCTCCGCAGTGCCGCTCACGCTGCGCGGGGCGGTGGCGGCGCTGCGCCGGACCGCCACCACGCCGGACTCGACCGAGGCTCCCGCCGCCATCCGAGGGCTCAGCGCCCTGGCGCTCGCGGAGGTCCCCGGCGCCGACCCCTCCTCCTGGTCCGGGGTGCTCGAGCCCTCGACCACGGAGCCGCTCTTCGACGTCGGCGACCCCGAGCGTCCCGTCTCCGTCTCGCCGAGCCGCCTCGAGGCCTTCGAGCGGTCCCCTCTGGACTGGTTCGTCGACGCCGTCTCCGGCTCCACGACGAGCACGGCGATGGGGGTCGGCACCCTCGTGCACTGGGTCCTCGAGAACGCCGAGCGGCCCGATCCGCAGGAGCTGTGGGCGGCTCTCGAGTCGCGGTGGCCCGAGCTGGTCTTCGAGTCGCCCTGGCTGGGGGAGCGGCAGAAGCGCGTCACACGGCGGCTGATCGACGGCCTCGCGGGCTACCTCGCCGACTTCGAGCGCGGGGGAGGCGTGGTGCTCGGCCGCGAGCAGCAGTTCGAGCTCGACGTCCCGCCCGCCCGGGTGCGGGGCTCGATCGACCGCGTCGAGCGCGCGGCCGACGGCTCCGTCACGATCGTCGATCTCAAGACGGGCCGCAGCACCCCCCGCAAGGACGACATCGCCGAGCACGCGCAGCTGGGCAGCTATCAGCTCGCCGTCGCCGAAGGGGCGATCGAGGCGGCCGACCCGGCCGACGGGGGAGGTGCGAAGCTGCTCTTCGTGGCGACGGGCGTGCGCGGGAAGCCGTACCGCGAGGTGGTCCAGGAGCGCTTCGGCGAGGAGGAGCTGGAGCGGCTGCGCGATCGCGTCCGCGCCGCGGCCCTGGGCATGGCGGCGGCGGGCTTCTCGGGCCTGCTCGACGCGACCCCGTTCTCCCCCGGCGACGCCCTGCGGTACCGCATCCACGCGGTGCCCGAGGTCCCGGGGGACGGACTCCTGGCGATCGACGAGGCCGACGAGACAGAGGACCTGGAGGACTCCGAGGAGCCGGGTCCCGATGCGCCGGCCGATCCTTCCGGCCCCGCCGACCCCGACCCCTCCGCCGTCCTCGAGGAGGAGCTGCCGTGATCGACGCCCTGACCATCGCCGAGCGCCTCGACCTGCGCCCGCCCACCGCCGAGCAGCGCGCCGTCATCGAGGCGCCGCTCGAGCCTGCCCTGGTGGTCGCCGGTGCCGGCAGCGGCAAGACCGAGACGATGGCGAACCGCGTCCTTTGGCTCCTCGCGAACGGCCACGCGGCGCCGTCGGAGGTGCTCGGCCTCACCTTCACCCGCAAGGCGGCGGCCGAGCTCGGCGAGCGCATCGGGCGGAGGATCGACCAGCTCGGCGCGGCGGGCCTGCTCCCGCTCGCGCCCGGGCAGTCGGCGCCCGACCCGTTCGAGGCCGCCACCGTCTCGACCTACAACGCCTTCGCGAACACGATCTTCCGCGACAACGCGGCCCTGATCGGCCGCGAGGGGGACGCGACCGTGCTCTCCGAGGCCTCCGCCTGGCATCTCGCGCGGGGAGTCGTGGCCGACACGGCCGATCCGCGCATCCTCGAGGTGGAGGCGGGCATCGACCGGCTGACCGACCTCGTCGTCTCGCTCGCGCACGACCTCGCCGACAACCTCGCCGATCCGGCCGCGGTCGCCGCGTTCGCCGAGGACTTCCTCCGCCTGGGCGAGCTGCCGCGCGGAGGCAGCGGCTCGGGGCTCTACCGCGAGCTCGAGAAGGCGCTGCAGGCCGTGGGCGCGCTGCCGGTGCTGACGGCGCTCGCCGAGCGGTTCCAGGAGGCGAAGGCCGAGCGCGGCTTCGTCGAGTTCTCGGACCAGGTGGCCCTCGCGCTGCGGATCGTCGACCGGGTGCCGCGGATCGTGGACGAGCACCGCACGAGGTACCGGGTGGTGCTCCTCGACGAGTACCAGGACACCTCCGTGCTGCAGACCCGCCTCCTCTCGCGGCTCTTCGCCGGGCAGGGAGTGATGGCCGTGGGCGACCCGCACCAGTCGATCTACGGCTGGCGCGGTGCGAGCGCCGAGGGGCTCGGCCGCTTCGGCACCGATTTCGGGGGAGCGGGCCGCTTCTCCCTCAGCACGAGCTGGCGCAACGGCCGCCGCGTGCTGACCGCCGCGAACGCGATCGTGGAGCCGCTGTCGGCGGGGAGTGCGGTCGCGGTCGACACGCTGAGCGCGGGTCCTCAGGCCTCCGAGCACCCGGTCGAGCTCACCTTCCCCGAGACGATCGAGGAGGAGGCGGACGACGTCGCCGCCTGGTTCGCCGGGCGCCTGCGCCAGAGCGCCGAGCCGCCGTCGGCCGCGGTGCTCTTCCGGGTGCGCGCGCACATGGACCGCTTCGCCGCCGCGCTGGCGAAGCACGGCGTCCGGTACCACATCCTCGGCATCGGGGGCCTGCTGCGGCAGCCCGAGATCGCCGACCTCGTCGCCGCGCTCACCGTGGTCGAGGACCCGGCCGCCGGCAGCGAGCTCGTCCGCCTCCTGGCCGGCGCCCGCTGGCGTCTGGGCGTCCGCGACCTCAAGGCGCTGCGCGACCTCGCCTCGTGGCTCGCGGCGCGCGACCACGCCCACCGGCTGCTCCCGGAGGAGGTGCGCGAGCGGATGCGCGCGTCCGTCACCGAGGGCGAGGGCGGCTCGATCGTCGAGGCCCTCGACTTCATCGCGGCGCGGCGCCCCGGCGACGACGGGCGGATCGACCACTCCGCGCTCGGCGGGTTCAGCGCCGAGGGCCTGCGGCGCCTGCACGAGGCGGGCACCCTGTTCGCCCGGCTGCGCGCCCGGGCCGGGCTCGACCTCCTCGACTTCGTCACCCTGGTCGAGCAGGAGCTGGGCCTGGACATCGAGGTCGAGGCGAACGAGTCGCGCGGGGACGGCCGCGCCAACCTCGAGGCCTTCCGCGAGGCGGTGGCCGGGTACCTGCAGACGGACGACCGCGGCGCCGGCACCGGCTCCTCCCTCCGCGGATTCCTCCGCTGGCTCGTCCTCGCGGACAAGCGCGACGGCCTGGCCCCGCGACCGGAGGACCCGGAACCGGGGACGGTGCAGCTGCTGACGATCCACGGCTCCAAGGGTCTGGAGTGGGACCTCGTCGCCGTCCCGCGGATGGTCGACGGCGAGCTCCCCGGCACGCCGGTCGAGGGCTTCCGCGGGTGGGTCAGACTGGGCGCGATGCCCTACGCGTTCCGCGGCGACGCCGCCGAGCTCCCCGATCTCGCCTGGCGCGGCTGCAGCACGCAGAAGGAGGTCGTCGACGCGATCGGAGCGTTCGGCGACACCCTCCGCGAGCGCAACGAGGCGGAGGAGCGGCGTCTCGCCTACGTGGCCGTCACGCGGGCGCGTCACCACCTCCTGCTCAGCGGCTCGTGGTGGGCCGGCCAGGCCAAGCCGCGCGGACCGGGCGTCTTCCTCCGCGACCTCGAGGAGGCCGGCACGATCCCGCCGCTGCCGACCGAGCCCGCGAACGAGGAGAACCCGCTCGAGCGGGCCCCGCGCACGTTCCGCTGGCCCCACGATCCGCTCGGCTCCCGCGGCGACCGGGTCCGCGCCGCCGCCGCCCGGGTCCGCAGCGCCGAGCCCGCTCTGCTCGGGGCGCGCGGCGACGACATCCGCCTGCTGCTCGCCGAGCGGGCGGTGCGGCTGGCCGGGGGCGAGCGCACGCCGCTGCCCACCCGCATCCCCGCCTCCCGGTTCAAGGACATCGTCAGCACGCCGGACGAGGTCGCGGCGCAGCTGCGCCGGCCGATGCCGGAGCGCCCCTACCGGCAGACCCGGCTCGGCACGACCTTCCACTCCTGGGTCGAGAACCGCTTCGGCGTCCAGGGCGGGGCGGAGGCAGTCGACACCTTCCCCGACGAGCTCGACGACGCCGGCCCCGCGAGCGTCGAGCAGGAGCGGCTCGACGCCCTGATCGCCACCTTCGAGCGCTCGGAGTGGGCCGACCGGCGCCCGGAGGCGGTCGAGATCGAGATCCACCTCCAGCTCGCCGGCCACGTCGTCGTCTGCAAGCTCGACGCGGTGTACCCGACGGAGGACGGCGTGCAGATCGTCGACTGGAAGACCGGGCGGGCGCCGAAGGACGCCGCCGACCTCGAGCTCAAGCAGTTCCAGCTCGCGCTGTACCGGCTCGCCTACTCGCGCTGGCGGGGGGTGCCGCTCGAGAGCGTCGACGCCGTGTTCTACTTCGTCGCCGACGACCTCGTGCTGCGGCCCGAGCGGTTCTACTCCGAGCGCGAGCTCGCGGAGTCGCTCTCCTCGGCGACGGGAGCGAGCCCGCGGCCGTGAGCGGAGGAGCCCGTGCGGGCTCCCGGCGTGCGGTTGAGCAGCTCCTCGACCTCCGAGACCTCCAGCACCGGGCCGGTGTCGGTCGAGAGGGGCGCGGAGAGGTCGCCCAGCACGCTGTCGACCAGCGTGTCGAGCATGGCGACCGCGTCGTCCACGATGGCGGAGTCGTCGGTCTCGGTGCCGTGCAGCAGCCAGCGGGCGAGTTCGAGCTCGGCGTAGAGCTGGGCGCGCTGGCGGATCGTGCGGTCCACTGCTCCCGCGCGCATCCGGGAGTAGGCGGAGAGCGCCGTCTCCGAGCCCGGGGCGCTCAGCAGCCAGTGCAGGTCGCGCGCCGGGTCGCCGACCCGCAGCGCCGCCCAGCCGAGCACGGCCGCGACGACGTCGCCCGAGCGGAGGAAGGAGTCGGCGGTCATCGAGCCGTTCACCACGGTCGGGTCGAACTGCCAGAGCGCCTCGTCGGAGGAGGCCGACTCCCAGCGCGCGACGAGCGCCGCCGGGACGTGGCCGGTGTCGGCCGCGCGCTCGATCACCGCGACCGTCTCGTTCACGCTGTCGCGCGCGGTCGCGATCGGCAGGCCCGCCTCCTGGACGAACGACACCGGGAGCGAGTGGATCGCCCCGATGGCCCGGCCGATCGAGTCCGCGAGCCCGCTCTGCGCGGCCACGTCGTCGATGAGGACGCGATCCCCCTCGAGGTACTCGTAGACGACCGCGCGGGTGCCGTCGAACGGCGTCTGCCCGACGCTCTCCTGCAGATCGAAGGGCAGGCGGCTGCGGATGCCGGCGGTCAGCGCTCGGAGCGCGACGAGGTCGCCGAGCTGCTCCTGCTCCGCGAGCGCGGACGTGGGCACGCGCACGACGAGGGGGGCGCCCTCGCGCGTCGTCAGCAGGGCGGAGTCGAAGTCGCCGTGCGTCGAGGAGGTGAAGGGGCGCGCGGAGCGGACGTCGAGGCCCTCGACGGCCGAGGTGGCCAGCGCGGCTAGAGTGAGATGGGATCTGGCCATGGTTTCCAGGGTAGGCGGCTCGTGCCCGGCCGGCCCGCCGCCACGCGCTGTCCCGCCGATGCCGTCGAAGGCCCGCGACAGCGGTCCTCGCGGCCCCCGTCACGAAATGAGCCCCGGATGTCACTGCCCTTCGCCGATCGCCTCCCGCTCTCGCGACAGGCGGCCGACCGCGACGGCGTCGGACGCTCGCGGCCCGCGCTCTTCGACGAGCTGCTCGCCGATCCCGCCACCCGCGTGCTCGTCCTGCACCACGACCGGACCCTGGTCGAGGCCGACCGCCTCCTCCTGCGCCGCCCCGAGGACGTGACCGCCGGCACCCTCCGGATCTACCTCGGCCGCACGCTCGCCGAGGCCCCCGGCGAGCCGGTCGGAACCCCCGTCATCGCGACCGTCCTCACCGACGCGGCCGCCGCCGAGCTCGAGCCCGACGAGGAGCGGTGGAGCGGCCTGCGCCCGATCGCCGAGCGCCTGAGCGACCGCGACGCGGGCCTGTTCACCGAGGCCCTCGCCATCGCGAACTGGCACGCCTCGCACGGCTACTCGCCCCGCAACGGCGACCCGACCGTGGTCGAGCAGGGCGGCTGGGTCCGCCGCTCGCCCACCGACGGCAGCCAGGTCTTCCCGCGCACGGATCCGGCGATCATCGTCTGCGTCCTCGACGCGGACGACCGCCTCCTCCTCGGCTCGAACGCGATGTGGGGCACCGGCCGCTTCTCCCTGCTCGCCGGCTTCGTCGAGCCGGGCGAGTCGCTCGAGGCCGCGGTGATCCGCGAGATCGGCGAGGAGTCGGGCATGCGCGTCGTCGACCCGCAGTACCTCGGCTCGCAGCCCTGGCCCTTCCCCGCCTCCCTCATGGTCGGCTTCACCGCCCGCCTCGCCGAGGACCAGTCCCCGGAGGATCTGCTCCCGGACGGCGAGGAGATCGTCGAGCTGCGCTGGTTCACCCGGCAGCAGCTGCACGACTCGCTCGAGTCCGTGCTGCTGCCCGGCCGCTCGTCCATCGCCCGCGCGATGATCGAGGACTGGTACGGAGGCGAGCTGGAGAACGGCCCGATCGCGTGACCCTGCTCGACGGACTCGACGAAGGGCAGCGCGAGGCTGCGGAGGCGCTGCTGGGGCCGGTCTGCGTCCTCGCGGGAGCGGGCACCGGCAAGACGCGGACGATCACGCACCGCATCGCGCACGGAGTGGCGACCGGCGTCTACACGCCCGGTCGCGTCATGGCCCTGACCTTCACCAGCCGCGCCGCGGCCGAGCTGCGCTCGCGCCTGCGGGTGCTCGGCGCCGGCGGCGTCCAGGCCCGCACCTTCCACGCCGCCGCCCTCTCGCAGCTCGGCTACTTCTGGCCGCAGCTGGTGGGGGGCACGATGCCCCAGCTGCTCGACGGCAAGGCGCGCCTGCTCGGGCACGCGGCCGAGCGGCTCCGCCTGAAGCTCGACACGGCGACGCTCCGCGACCTCTCGGCCGAGATCGAGTGGCGGAAGGTGTCCGCCCTCTCGCTCGAGCAGTACGCCGTCGCCGCCCGCACGCGCCCCCTGCCCGGACGGCTCACCCTGGAGCAGACGGTCGCGCTCGTGGACGAGTACGAGGGGCTGAAGGACCAGCGCCGCCAGATCGACTTCGAGGACGTCCTGCTCGTGACCGCCGGGATGCTCGAGTCCGAGCCCGCGATGGCGATGCAGGTGCGCGAGCAGTACCGCTTCTTCGTCGTCGACGAGTACCAGGACGTCTCGCCGCTGCAGCAGCGGCTCCTGGAGCTCTGGCTCGGCGACCGGAGCGACCTCTGCGTCGTCGGCGACGCCAGCCAGACCATCTACTCCTTCGCGGGTGCGCGGGCCGACTACCTCCTCGACTTCCCGTCCCGCTGGCCGGCCGCCACCGTGGTGCGCCTGGAGGAGAACTACCGCTCGGCCGTGCCGATCGTGCAGACCGCGAACCGCCTCATGCGGGGCAGGCCCGGGGCCCTCTCGCTCCACGCCGTCGCCGCCGCCGAGGCGCCGGAGCCCGCGATCGACGCCTACCCGGACGACATAGCGGAGGGGCGCGGGATCGCGGCGCGGGTCGCGGCCGACATCGAGGCGGGGGTGCGCCCCTCCGACATCGCGGTCCTCTTCCGCACCAACAGCCAGTCGGCGGTCATCGAGCACGCCCTGCACGAGCGGGGAGTGAGCGCGCACATGCGCGGCGGCAAGCGCTTCTTCGATCTCCCCGAGGTCAAGCAGGCCGTGATGCAGCTGCGCGCGGCGTCCGTGTCGATCAGCGGCGAGCCGCTGTTCAAGTCGGTGAGCGACGTCCTCCGCTCGCTCGGCTGGAGCGCCGAGCCCCCGTCGGCGCCCGGTGCGGTGCGCGACCGGTGGGAGTCGCTGGACACGCTGGCCCGCCTCGTCGACGAGGCCCCTGCCGGATGGACCTTCCGGCAGTTCACCGACGACCTGATCGCACGCCAGCAGGTGCACCACGAGCCGGACCGCGGCGCGGTCACCCTCGCCACGCTGCACTCGGCGAAGGGCCTCGAGTGGGAGTCGGTGCACCTGATGGGGCTCGCCGAGGGCCTGCTGCCGATCTCGTACGCCGCCGGCCTCGAGGCGATCGACGAGGAGCGGCGCCTCCTCTACGTCGGCATCACCCGGGCCCGTCGGCGCCTGCGCCTCTCGTGGGCGCGCTCGACGGTCGGCCGCGTCACGCGGAGGGAGCCGTCGCGCTTCCTCGAAGAGCTCGGCACGCGCACTCGGGGTGCGGCTCCCGCTCCCGCACGGTGAACGCTCCGGAGGCGTCGCTGTAGACCCGCTCGGCCGCGCGGAGCCCTCGCCAGCCCGCGAGCAGCCGCCGCAGCACGGCGTCGGCGGCCGCCACGGCGATCGCCGCGCTCGCGAGCGGCGTGCGGGTGGGGGCTGAGCGGCCGAGCACCTGGATCACGAGGCGCGCGCGATCCGGGTCGAGGTCCATCCGGTCCCGCTCGGCGCAGTGCAGGCACGGTCCGGACCCCGGCTCCACCAGGGGTCCGAGGCGCACCGATTCGTCGCCGAACACCACCGCCAGGTGCGGCACATCGGCCGCGAGCCAGTGCGCGGCGCGGGCGGGGGCGACCGCGAAGTCGGCGATCAGCACGGCGAGGTCCGGCGTCCCGTCGTCGGCGAGCAGCGAGCAGCCCTCGCTCCGGAGCAGCGTGCGCAGTGCGTCCGGTGCCGCGCCCGTCCCCTCGACGACGACCCGCGGTGCCGGGGGAGGGCCGGGCTCGACGCTGCGCAGCAGGACCGGCCGGAGCGCCTCGAGCACCTCGTCGACCCGCGCCTCGCTCGCTCCGGCGCGCGCCGCGATCAGGCGGACGGTGCCGGCGCTGGTGCCCACGCGGAGGGCGTCGAGCAGCAGCTCCTCCGGGTAGCCGACGCCGTCCAGGACCGCGTGCGGCCGGTCGAGGCCGAGCTGCACCGCGGTCGCGGAGCGCCAGAGCAGGGGGAGTCGGGGATCGAGCCGGAGCACCATCCGGCGATCATGGCCGAGACCTGCCCGGCGCCGCGCGAGTTGTCCACAGGCGGGCGCCGGACGGGGGTCAGACGGGGCGGTCGCCCGTGGGGGAGGAGCCGCGGTCGTCGTCGTCCGGCGAGCCGGCGTCGTCGGTCGTGTCCGGAGCGTCTCCGGAGGCGCCGTCGCCCTCGCGCGGCATCGTGCCGTTCAGCAGGTCCTCCAGCGCGCGGTCCATCTCGTCGGGCTCCGGGGTCTCGCCGCGGGCCTCGGCCGTGAGCCGGGCGACGAGCGCGCTCGGGTCGTCCAGGTCCTCCGAGCCGGGGAGCAGGTCGGGGTGCGACCAGAGGGAGTCGCGGGCCTCGGGCCCGACGGCGTCGGTCACGGCCTGCCACATCGCGGCGGCCTCGCGGAGGCGGCGCGGGCGCAGCTCCAGGCCGACGAGGGTGGCGAAGGCGGATTCGGCCGGCCCGCCGGAGGCGCGGCGGCGGCGGACCGTCTCGGCGATCGCCCCGGCGCTGGGCAGGCGCGTGGTCGCCGCCGCGGTGACGACGTCGACCCACCCCTCGATGAGGGCGAGGACGGTCTCGAGGCGGCCGTGCGCGGCGAGCTGCTCCTCCGTCTTCGGCGGGATGAGCGCGCCGGAGGTCATCGCGTCGCGGAGCTCCTCGGGGTTCGACGGGTCGAAGCCCTCGGCCAGCTCCTCGAGGCGGGTGGTGTCGATGCTGATCCCGCGCGCGAAGTCGGTGATCTGCGAGATGAGGGCGAGACGGAGCCATTTTCCGTGCCGGAAGAGGCGGGCGTGCGCGAGCTCGCGGACCGCAAGGTACAGCTGCACCTGGTCCAGCGGGATGTCGAGGCCCTCGCCGAACGCGGCGACGTTCTGCGGCAGGATCGCCGCGTCGTTCTCCTCCAGCAGCGGGATGCCGATGTCGCCGCCCGAGACGACCTCGGCGGCGAGCTGCCCGACGACCTGGCCCAGCTGCAGGGCGAACAGGGTGCCGCCGATCCCGCGCATCATGCCCTCGGCACCGGCGATCATCGCCTGCATCTCCTCCGGGGCCTGCTCTCGGAGCACGCGGGTCAGCGCGTCCGAGATGCTCAGCGCCACCGGCTCGGCGAGCTGGGTCCAGACCGGCATCGTCAGGGAGATCCACTCGAGGCGGCTGATCGAGCGCGGCGTGCGGCTCAGCTCGGAGACGTACGCGACCTCGTCGAGCCAGAGCGCGGCGACGCCGAAGGCCGCGTCGATCGGAGCCCGCACGGAGTCGGACACCGGCGCGGACTCGGCGCGCGCGAGCTGCTTCGCCTGCTCGAGCGAGAGCGTCCAGTTGACGCCGCCGTCGCCGTTCTGCTGCATCGCGCTCTGCAGCTGCGAGAGCAGGTTCTGCAGGGCCACCGGGTCGTTGGGCAGGCCTGCCGCTCCGGCGAGCTGCGAGGGGTCGACCGGGCCGTTCCCCGAGAGGAACTGCCGCAGCATCTCCCGGAACTCATCCTCGGAGCCGCCGCCCGCTCGGTCCGCACTGTCGCCATCGGCCATCGGGATCAGCCCTCCGTCGCTCACCTGAATCCGGTCGCCGCACCGCCTCCGCGGCCCTGCACAGGGCGCCGGTTCCGGCGCGACTCCCAGTCGTGCAAGCTACGTTAGCCCGAGCGCCCGGGGCCTCGGCGTGCAGAGCACCGCTCGGGCCCAGCCCGCTTCCGCCCGCCGCGAACATCCCGGCGGAGCCGCCCCACCCGTTGCCAGAAAGGCCCCCGTGTCGCTGTTCTCCGACGACCCGCGCCCCTCCTCCTCCTCGCGCCGCCCATGGGTCGGACCGGTCGTCCTCCTCTCGGGTGTCGCCGTCGTGGTCGGTCTGGGCGTCGCGCCCGCCCCCTACGTGATCGAGCAGCCCGGCCCCGTGTTCGACACCCTGGGCAGCAGCAAGGACGTGCCCCTCATCTCGATCCCGGACCGCACCACCTATCCCACGGCCGGCACGCTCGACATGCTCACCGTGTCGGTCGTCGGCAACCCGCAGAGCCTGCCCACCTGGGTCGAGGTCGCGAGCGCCTGGTTCGACAGGACCAAGGCGGTCGTCCCGGTCGACGCGATCTTCCCTCCCTCCTCCACGGTCGAGGAGCGCGACGAGGCGAACCAGGCCGAGATGACCGACTCCCAGCAGGAGGCGATCGCCGCCGCGCTCACCGAGCTCGGCTACCCCGTCGAGCAGCGCGTCTCGGTCGTGCAGGTGCCCGAGGGCTCTCCGGCCGAGGGCGTCCTGGAGGCGGGGGACGAGATCCTCGCGGTCGCGGGCACCCCCGTCGCCGACGCGACCGCCCTGCGCGCGACCCTGCAGACCCTCGGCACCGGCTCCCCGGTGCAGGTCAGCATCGAGCGCGAGGGCGCCCGGCAGGAGGTGGAGGTCACGCCGCGCGACTCGAACGGCGCCGCCGTCATCGGCGTCCTCCCCGGAGCGGCCTTCGACTTCCCGTTCGAGGTCGACATCCAGCTGGACGACGTGGGCGGGCCGAGCGCGGGCATGATGTTCGCCCTCGGGATCATCGACAAGCTCACCGAGGGCGAGCTCAACGGCGGGCGGAGCGTCGCCGGGACCGGCACGATCGACGCGGCCGGCGAGGTCGGCGCCATCGGCGGCATCCGCCAGAAGCTCTACGGCGCGAAGGGCGCCGGGGCGGAGTACTTCCTCGCGCCCAGCAGCAACTGCAACGAGGTCGTCGGCCACGTCCCCGACGGGCTCGACGTGCTCGCGGTCTCGACCCTCGACGACGCCCTCGCCGCACTGAAGGGCATCGCCGCGGGCGACACCTCCGGGCTGCCGGACTGCAGCACCGCCGCTCCCCTCGACTGATCCCGCCCGCCGACCCCGGGTCGACGCCCAGGTGAGCCGGACAGCCGTCGCATAGCATGGGTGGCCTCCCCTCACATCTCGACAGCAAGAGGCCCTCACGTGAGTTCCACAGCAACCGAAACCCCGCCGCGGAAGAGACGGAGCGTCCTCGCCGTCACTGTCGTGGTGGTGGCCGTCCTGGTGGTGGCGTTCTTCGTCTTCGCCGGTCTGTACACCGACATCCTCTGGTACGACCAGCTCGGCTTCCTCTCCGTGCTCACGACGCAGTGGGCGGCCGCGGGCGGGCTCTTCGTCATCGGCTTCGTCGCCATGGCCGTGCCGGTGTTCATCAGCCTGATGCTGGCGTACCGCCTCCGGCCGGTCTACGCGAAGCTCAACTCGCAGATCGACCGCTACCAGCAGGTCGTGGAGCCGCTGCGGCGCCTGGCCACCTTCGGGATCCCCGCGGTGCTCGGCCTCTTCGCCGGCGTCTCCTCCGCCACCCGCTGGCAGACGAGCCTCACCTTCTGGAACCGCACGCCCTCGGGCACCACGGATCCGCAGTTCGGCCTCGACACGTCGTTCTACCTCTTCGAGCTGCCCTTCTACCAGAGCATCGTCGGCTTCGCGTCGGCGGTCCTGCTGATCTCGGCGTTCGCGACCCTCGCCACCGGCTACCTCTACGGAGCGATCCGGGTGAACGGCCGCGAGATCCGCATCTCGAAGGCCTCGCGCATCCAGCTGGCGGTCATCGCCGCCCTCTACCTCGCCGTGCAGGCGGTCAGCCTCTGGCTCGACCAGTACGCGACGCTCGCGCAGCAGGGGCCGCGCATCACCGGCGCCACCTACTCCACCGTCAACGCGACCATCCCGGGCCTGCAGATCCTGGCCGGCATCGCGGCGCTGGTCGCGATCCTCTTCGTCGTCACCGCCTTCATCGGCCGCTGGCGCTTCCCGGTCATCGGCACCGCGCTGCTGATCGTGTCGAGCCTGCTCGTCGGCTCCCTCTACCCGTGGATCGTGCAGAAGTTCCAGGTCGAGCCCAACGAGCGCACGCTCGAGCAGCCCTTCATCCAGAACAACATCGACATGACCCGCCAGGCCTACGGCGTCAGCGACGTCGACGTCATCCCCTACGACGCGACCACGGACGCGGAGCCGGGCGCCCTGCGCTCGGACGCCGAGACCACCGCGAACATCCGCATCCTCGACCCCGCCGTCGTCACCGACGCGTTCTCGCAGCTGCAGCAGTTCCGCCAGTACTACAAGTTCGGCGACACGCAGAACGCGCTCGACGTCGACCGCTACTCCATCGACGGATCGACGCAGGACGCCGTGGTCGGCGTCCGCGAGCTGAACCTCAACGGCCTCGGCACCAACCAGACCTGGTACAACCAGACGCTCGTCTACACCCACGGCTACGGCCTGGTCGCCGCGTACGGCAACCAGCGCTCGGCCGACGGCGAGCCGGTGTTCATCGAGTCCGGCGTCCCGACGACGGGCGACCTCGGCGACTACGAGCCGCGGATCTACTTCGGCGAGAACTCCCCGCCGTACTCGATCGTGGGCGGCAACGACTCGCGCGACATCGAGCTCGACTACCCCTCGGGCACCGACGGCGCGCAGCAGACCTACACGACCTTCGACGGCGAGGGCGGCCCCGCTCTCGACAACGTCTTCAAGAAGCTCGTCTACGCGATCAAGTTCCAGTCCGAGCAGATCTTCCTCTCGGACGGTGTGAACGACGACTCGCAGATCCTCTACGACCGCGATCCCGTGCAGCGCGTCCAGAAGGTCGCGCCGTACCTCAAGCTCGACTCCGACGCCTACCCGACCGTCGTCGACGGCCGCGTGAAGTGGGTCGTCGACGGGTACACCACCTCGGCCGACTACCCGTACTCGGAGGTGCAGAGCCTCTCGCAGGCGATCGCCGACACGAACACGCAGCAGCAGTTCCCGACCGACGACGTCAACTACATCCGCAACTCGGTGAAGGCGACCGTCGACGCGTACGACGGCAGCGTCACGCTCTACGCGTGGGACACCGAGGACCCGATCCTGCAGACCTGGCAGAAGATCTTCCCGACCACGGTGAAGCCCGTGAGCGACATGTCGGGTGAGCTGCTCAGCCACGTCCGGTACCCGGAGGACCTCTTCAAGGTCCAGCGCGCGGTCCTCGGCACCTACCACGTCACCGACGCGGGCTCCTTCTACTCCCGCGAGGACGCCTGGGCGACGCCGAACGACCCGACCAGCGGAGCCGCGACCACGGCCGCCGCGACCGGCACCAGCCTGCAGCCTCCGTACTACCTGACGCTGCAGACGCCGGACCAGGACGTGCCGTCGTACTCGCTCTACTCGACGTACATCCCGGCGAGCGTCCAGGGCGCGCAGGCCAGCCGCAACGTGCTGACCGGCTACCTCGTGGCCGACTCCGACGCCGGCTCGACGGCGGGCTCCGTGGCCGACGGCTACGGCACGCTCCGCCTGCTCGAGCTGCCGAAGGACGACACGGTGCCCGGCCCCGGCCAGGTGCAGAACGCGTTCACCACCGACCCGACGGTCGCGAACGAGCTGAACATCCTCTCCCGCGGCGACACCACCGTCACGAGGGGCAACCTGCTCACGCTGCCGGTCGGCGGCGGCCTGCTCTACGTCCAGCCGATCTACGTGCGCTCCAACGGAGACACGAGCTTCCCGCTCCTGCAGAAGGTGCTGGTCGCGTTCGGTGACGACATCGCCTTCGAGGACACCCTCGACGCGGCCCTCGACAGCCTCTTCGGCGGCGACTCGGGAGCCGACGCGGGCGACACCGGCACGCCGACGACTCCGGACGCCGGAACCGGCACCTCGGGCGGCGACACCGGAGGCGACGCGGGCGGCACGACCGGCGGCACCGGCTCCACGCCGACCACGGGCGACCAGACGGCGCTGCAGCAGGCGCTGAACGACGCGCGGGACGCCCTCACGGCTCGTGAGAACGCCCTCAAGGCGGGCGACCTCACCGCCTTCGCGGCGGCGGACGAGCAGCTGACCGAGGCGCTCTCGCGGGCGCTGCAGGCCGAGGGCGGCCAGTAGCCCGCATGGTGCAGGTCGACCGCGGCGAGCATCTCCGCTCGGGGGAGTGGCTCGAGCTGAACCGCACGTACTGGGAGGAGCGCACCGGCGAGGGTGCGCTCCACCCGGAGCTCGTCACCGCGGCGCTCCTCGACCCCGGGCCGAGGATCCTCCAGCTCGGCTCGGGCGGCGGGCTCGACGCGCTCGAGCTCGCCGAGCGCGGCGCCCGCGTGGTGGGCGTCGACTTCTCGATGCCCGCGGTGCGCCGAGCACGCGCCGCCGCCGCGGACAGGGACCTCGCCGGCTCCGCCCGCTTCGTCTGCGCGAACCTCTACGAGCTGCGGCACATGCTGCCGGAGCCCGACTCGTTCGACGTCGTGCTCTGCAGCGCCGGCGTCGTCTCGTGGCTCCCCGACCTGGAGGAGTGGGCGCGGCTGGTGGAGTGGTTCGTCGCCCCCGGCGGCGCGGTGCTCGTCGCCCCGTCGTCATCCGCTCCCGTCGGCGCCGACGTCCGCACCTGGTCGCGCACCTCGTCCGAGCTCGCAGCCGCCCTGACGGCGGTCGGGCTGAGCGTGGACGGGAGCGCCGTGCTGCGCGCCGCCAAGCCCGCCTGAGACCGGAGCCCGCTCCCACCGCCGCGTCGATTTGCACCGGCGCCGGAACGCGTGTAATGTCTCTTCTTGTGCCGCGGGGTGGAGCAGTTCGGTAGCTCGCTGGGCTCATAACCCAGAGGTCGTAGGTTCAAATCCTGCCCCCGCAACAAGAAAGCGAAAGCCGGTCCTGAGAAGGGCCGGCTTTCGTCGTTTACGGGGGTCGCAGACGTGCTGCCCGCGGCTGACGGTGTTCGGGCCGAGACCTAGTCGCCCTCGATCACGCTCAGCACGTTGCCCGCCGGATCGCGGAACCAGCAGATCGTCGGCCCGTGGCCGCGCATCACTCCGTCCGCATCGGTCGGCAGCGACGGGTCGTCGTAGATCGCCGTGGTGACGCCTGCCGCGTGCAGCTCGGCGACCGCCGCGTCGACGTCCTCCACCGAGAAGTTCAGGATCGTGAACGACGCCGGTTCGTGGTCCGGCTTCGGGTACGCGATCGCGCGGCCTCCGCCCGGCAGCCGGATGTCGAGGATCCCCATCGCGTTCAGCTCGACCTCGAGCCCGAGCACTCCGCCGTAGAAGGCCCGCGCCGCCTCCACGTCGTCCACGCTGAAGCCGCTGAAGGCCCTCTCGCTCCGGATCATCGCCGTCCTCCGTCCCGCGGCCGCACCGTCGCGCCCGCTCCGCTCCGGACGCTACTCCGGTCGCCCGTCCGCGTCACCGTCGGATCCGCTCGGCGCCGCCGCCGACTTCGTGCCGGGCTCGCGCGACCCGCATCCGCGGACCGGCCTCCCGACGCTCCGCGCCGGCGCGTGTGCCGGACCGGCCCGCACGTTAGGCTCGACCCCGATGCGAGGGGTGCTGCTGTGAGGGACGAACGCGGGGACGACGGCTCGAACGAGGGGCTCGGCGACCGCCCGACCCGGCGGAGCCCGCGGCAGGCGCCGCACGCGCTGCCCGCAGCACGCGTCACCACTCCGGTCCTCACGCCCGTCCGCCCCGTGCGGCGCCGCCGGGGCCGTGTCTTCCGCGCGACCGTCAGCACGGTCGCCCTCGCCGCTATCGCGGGCCTCGTGGCGGTCTCCGCGCTCCCCGCCTACTCCTTCGACCCGGCACCCGATTCGCAGGCCACCGTCGAGGCCGCCGCCCGCGTGCAGGCGCTCGGCAACCAGAAGCTCACCGTCGCGCCGACCGCGGTCCAGGAGCAGGTCATCCGCGACTCCTTCACCGCACCGACCCAGGCCCAGCTCGACGAGGCGGCCGCCCAGGCGCGCGCGCTCGCCGCTGCCGAGCAGGCCGCCCGCGACGCCGAGACCGCCCGCCTCGCCCAGGAGGCGCAGGCCGCGGCAGGCACGACCGGCGCGGACGGCGCCGCCGCGGGCAGCGGCGGCACCAGCACCTCGGTCACGCCCCGCGAGGAGGGCGACGACTACCCCTGGCGCGACCAGCTCACCGACGACCAGGGCGGCGGCCTCTCGCCGCTGCGGTACTACTACCGCGAGTGCGTCGACTTCGTCGCCTGGCGGATCAACCGCGACCAGGGCTCGACGAGCGCACCCTTCAAGTGGACCTGGGGCAACATGACCCCGGGCGGTGGCAGCGCCTACGCGTGGGCCGGCCAGTGGGCGTCCCACGGCTGGGTGACCAGCAGCACGCCCGTCCCCGGCGCGGTCGCCTGGTTCACCGGCAACCACGTCGCCTACGTGCAGGCCGTCAACTCCGACGGCACGGTCTCGCTCGAGGAGTACAACTGGGGCAACGACCACGCGTACCACAAGCGCACCATCCCGGCCTCCCAGGTCGCCCTCTTCCTCTACCCGCCGAGCTGATGACCGGCGCCGTCGGCATGGCCGTGGCGCAGTTCGCCCCCTCGACGGACCGGGAGGCGAACCTCGCGACGATCGGGCGCCTGGCCCGGATCGCCGCCGAGCGCGGCGCGAGCATGGTGGTGCTGCCGGAGTACAGCTCCGCCTTCAGCGATCCGCTCGGGCCCGAGCTGGTCGCGGCGGGCGAGGCGCTCGACGGCCCGTTCGTCACGGCTCTCGCGGCCCTCGCGCGCGAGCTCCGGATCCATCTCGTGGCGGGCATGGTCGAGGCGGTGGACGGACGCCGCATCGCGAACACGCTCGTCGCGCTCGACCCCGAGGGCGCGCTCGTGGCCCGCTACCGCAAGCTGCACCTGTACGACGCCTTCGGTCAGACCGAGTCGGAGTGGGTCGCCGCGGGGGAGATCGCCGCACCCGAGACCTTCGAGGTCGGCGGCCTCGTCGTCGGGCTGCAGACCTGCTACGACCTGCGCTTCCCCGAGGTCAGCCGCTGGCTGGTCGACGCCGGGGTCGACGTCATCGCGGCACCGGCCGAGTGGGTGCGCGGCCCGCTCAAGGAGGCGCACTGGCGGACGCTGGTCACCGCTCGCGCGCTCGAGAACACGGTGTACCTCGTCGCAGCCGACCAGGCTCCGCCGATCGGGGTCGGCACGAGCATGATCGTCGATCCGATGGGCGTCGAGACCGCCACCCTCGGCGAGGTCGAGGACGTCGCCGTCGCCTGGGTCTCGCGCGAGCGGATCGACGCGGCGCGCGCGAAGAACCCCGCTCTGGCGCTGCGGCGCTTCCGGGTGCTGCCGCTCTGACCGCCGCCACCGGCCCGGCGGCGCGGATCCGGCCGCATCCGGTGCCGCGGGGTCCTCAGCGCGCCATGCCCGCGAGGCCCGCGACCGCGGTCTCCAGCACCTCGAACCGCTTGCAGAAGGCGAAGCGGACGAGCGAGCGGTAGGGAGCGGCGTCCTCGGGGCGGCAGAACGCCGTCACGGGCACCGCCACCACTCCCGCGAGCTCCGGGAGCGCCCGGCAGAGCGCGACCCCGTCGTCGTAGCCGAGCGGTGCCGCGTCCGCGACGACGAAGTAGCCGCCCGAGGAGGGCGCGACGCCGAAGCCCGCAGCAGCCAGGCCCGTCGACAGCAGGTCCTTCTTGGCCGCAAGAGTCTGCGCCGCGCCGGTGAAGAAGGCGTCCGGGAGCCCGAGCCCGAGGGCGACGGCCCCCTGGAACGGCGAGCCGCTGACGTAGGTGAGGAACTGCTTCACGGCGAGGACGGCCGTGATCAGCTCGCGCGGGCCCGTGACCCAGCCGATCTTCCAGCCCGTGGTGCTGAAGGTCTTGCCCGCCGAGGAGACGGAGAGCGTCCGCTCGAAGGCTCCGGGAAGGGAGGCCAGCGGGACGTGCGGGGTGTCGAAGCGCAGGTGCTCGTAGACCTCGTCCGTCAGGATCACGGCGTCGTGCCGCTCGGCGAGCCGCACGATCAGCTCGCGGGTCTCGGCCGGGAGGACGGCACCGGTCGGGTTGTGCGGGTCGTTCACCAGGATGACGCGCGTGCGGTCGCTCACCGCGGCGGTCAGCTCGTCGTGGTCGACCGCGAAGGAGGGGCCGCGCAGGAGCACGGTGCGGTGCACCCCTCCGGCGAGGGCGATCAGGGCTCCGTAGGCGTCGTAGTGGGGCGTGAAGGTGACGACCTCGTCGCCCGGCTCGAGCAGGCCCAGCAGAGCCGCGGCCAGGGCCTCGGTGGCGCCCGTGGTGACGAGGACCTCGCCGTCGGGGTCGAGGGCGATCCCGGAGAAGCGCAGCCGGTGCGCGGCGATCGCCTCGCGCAGGACGGGGAAGCCGGGACCCGGCGGGTACTGGTTGAGCCCGGACGCGATGGCGTCGCGCGCGGCGTCGAGGATCTCGCGCGGGCCGTCCTCGTCCGGGAAGCCCTGGCCGAGGTTCACCGCTCCGGTGCGCAGGGCGAGCGCGCTCATCTCGCTGAAGACGGTGGCGGCGACCTCGCCGCCGGGGCCGAGGAGGCCGGCGCCCGCCGCGGCGCGGGACCAGGATCCGGGAATGCTCACGTGCCCAGTGTGCCCGCTCGAGCAGCCCGGCCGGTTTCATTTCCCGCTCGCAGGCCCGTCATAAGAAACCCCCAGGTACGATCGCCAAGCTATCCCCGCTTGGAAGGAGCAGCACCCATGACCGAGAGTCACGAGGGTCCTCGTCAGCCGGAGGAACCCACCACGCCGACGGAGTCCGGCGCCCGAGAGGCGACCGAGCGCACCCCCGGCGAGAGCTCCGGAGCGTCGTCCTCGACCACCGGGCCCACCGAGCCGATCCACCGGGGCGGAGAGCACCGCGAGAGCGAGAACCCGACCGTCCCCTACCCCTCCTCCTCGGCCCCCCAGCCGCCGTACACGCCGAACGCGACGGCCGGCAACGAGGCGCAGCCCGTCTCCCAGCCCGCCCGCTACGGGCAGTACGCGCCGCCCGCTGCGAACACCCTGCACGGCTCCGAGGAGCCGCCCTCCTCGAGCCCCTTCGGCCCGGGCGCCGAGTACACCCCCGCCCCCACCGCCACGAAGCGCCGAGCCGGAGTGGGCGTCGTCGCGGCGCTCGCCATCGGCGCGGTCGTGGGCGGAGTCGCGGGAGCCGGCGTGTTCGGCCTCTGGTCCGCCTCCAACGGCGGCGGGACCCGCGTGGTCTCCGCCGGCGGCTCGCAGACGATCACGGTCAACAACGCCGAGGACGCGACGACCGCCACCGCGGTCGCCGCCAAGGCCACTCCGAGCGTCGTCACCATCGCGGTGAGCGGCAGCTCGTCCGCCGGCACCGGCTCCGGCATCGTGCTCTCGAAGGACGGCTACGTCCTGACCAACACCCACGTGGTCACCCTCGACGGCGAGATCGCGAACGGCACCGTCTCGGTCACGACCAGCGACGGCCGGATCTTCGACGCGACCGTCGTCGGCACCGACCCGACCCTCGACCTCGCCGTGATCAAGCTGACCGGCGCGTCCGACCTCAGCCCGATGACGTTCGCGGACTCCACCAAGATCAACGTCGGCGACACGGCGGTCGCCATCGGCGCCCCGCTCGGCCTCTCCGGCACCGTGACCGACGGCATCGTCAGCGCGCTCAACCGCAGCATCCAGGTCGCCTCCTCGGCTGCTCCGGACGATTCGGGCGACAGTTCGAGCGGCGGCACCGAGAGCCCGTTCAACTTCGACATCCCTGGCCAGCAGGCGCCGACCCAGGCGAAGAGCACCATCTCGCTGCCCGTCATCCAGACCGACGCGGCGATCAACCCGGGCAACTCCGGCGGCGCGCTGCTCGACAGCGACGGCGAGCTGATCGGCGTGAACGTCGCGATCGCGAGCGCCGGCCAGTCCTCCTCGAGCGGCCAGTCCGGCAACATCGGAGTCGGCTTCGCGATCCCCAGCGCGATCGCGGAGCGCATCGCGAAGGAGATCATCGCGAACGGCTCCGCCTCGCACGGCCTGCTCGGCGCGAGCGTCTCCGACTCGACCGCGGACGTCCTCGGCGCCCGCATCGAGGAGGTCTCCGGAGGCGGTGCCGCGCAGGCGGCCGGTCTCGCCAAGGGCGACATCATCACCGCGATCGACAGCACTCCGATCACGAGCGCGTCCGACCTCACCGCGCAGGTCCGCGCGCAGGCCGCGAACGCCGCGGTCGAGCTGACCTACGTCCGCAACGGCCAGAGCTACCAGGCGAAGGCGACGCTCGGCCAGATGGCCGCCGGCTGACCCCCGCCGCCGCGCACAGCCCCTCGAGGATCCGTCCCCGGGGGGCTGTGCTCCGCCACCGCGCACAGCCCCTCGAGGATCCGTCCCCCGGGGGGCTGTTCCGCGTCCGGGCCGGCCCCGGGGCGGGGCGGTCTCCGCTGGTAGGGTGGTGGATCCCTGCGCCCGCGCTCCTCCCGCACGAACTGGACCCATGCAGCACGAGATCCCGGAAGACGACCTCTCCGACCTGCCCGGCGTCTCCTACGTCATGCCCGTCCTCAACGAGGTCGCCCACGTGCGCGCCGCGGTCGACTCGCTGCTGCACCAGGACTACACCGGCCCCTTCGACGTCGTCCTCGCCGTCGCCCCGAGCATCGACGGCACGGAGCAGCTCGTCGCCGAGCTGAGCGCGGCCGACCCGCGGATCCGCGTCGTGCCGAACGAGGTCGGCTCCACTCCTGCGGGCCTCAACGCCGCGATCCGCGCATCGCGCCACCCGGTCGTCGTCCGGGTCGACGCGCACTCCGTCCTGCCGCCCGAGTACGCGCGCACGGCGGTCGAGGCGCTGCAGCGCTCCGGAGCGGCGAACGTCGGCGGAGTGATGGCGGCGGAGGGCCTCACCCCGTTCCAGCGCGCAGTCGCCCGGGCCTACGGCTCCCGCATCGGGCTGGGCGGCACGCCCCACCACGTGGGAGGCGAGGAGGGCCCGGCCGACACGGTGTACCTCGGCGTCTTCCGCCGCTCCGCCCTCGAGCGCGCCGGCCTGTTCGACGAGCGCTTCAAGCGCGGGCAGGACTGGGAGCTCAACCGGCGGCTGCGCGAGCGCGGCGAGGTCGTCTGGTTCACTCCGCGCCTCACCGTCACCTACCGGCCGCGGCCCTCGATGCGCGCGCTGCTCCGGCAGTTCCTCTCGACGGGGATGTGGCGGGGCGAGCTCACCCGGATGTTCCCGGCCTCGCGGTCGCTGCGCTACTTCGCTCCGCCCGTGCTCGTCGCGATGCTCGCGATCGGGCTGCTCGTCGGGCTGGCGGGAGTCGTCCAGGTGCTCGCCGGAGCCGCGCCCTGGCTCCTGCTCGGGTTCGCGGTGCCCGCCGCCTACCTCCTCCTGGTGGCGGCGGCCACTCTCGTGGTCGCGCGGCCGGACGGCGCGCGTGCGATGCTGTGGTTCGCCGTGGTCATCCCGGCGGTCCACGTGGCCTGGGGGACCGGCTTCGTGCTCGGCTTCGCCGGGCTGACCAGCAACATCTCCGCCCACCGCCACCAGCCGCGGTCCGACTCGCCGAGGGGCGCATGACCACGACGACGAGACCCCGCTCCATCGCCGAGCTGCGCGCCGTCGCGCAGCCCCCGGAGGTGCGCGGGCGCCGCAACGCCGAGCACTGGACGGCGTCCCTCTACCTGCGCCGCTTCTCGCCCTACCTGACCTGGCTGCTGCTGAAGACCTCGATCTCGGCGAACGGCGTCACCGGGCTGATGATCCTGGTCGGCTGGAGCGCGGCGGCAGCCCTCCTGATCCCGGGGATCGCCGGAGCGGCGCTGGCGCTGCTCCTCGGCCAGCTGCAGATGCTGGTGGACTGCTGCGACGGCGAGGTCGCGCGCTGGCGCCGCACGTCCTCGCCGGCGGGCGTGTTCCTCGACAAGGTCGGGCACTACACGACCGAGGCGCTGATCCCGATCGCGCTCGGGCTGCGAGCGGCGGGCGTCCCGTTCGAGGCGCCGGCGGACTTCCTCTGGACCACGATCGGCTTCGCCCTGGCCCTGGTGATCGTCCTCAACAAGGCGCTCAACGACATGGTGCACGTGGCGCGCGCGAACGCCGGTCTCACGAAGCTGGCCGACACGAAGGGCGAGGCGGTGCCGTCCTCGTCCGGGCTGGCGGGGCTTCGCCGCGCGGCCCGCTTCCTGCCCTTCCACCGCCTCTACCACTCCGTCGAGCTGACGATGCTGGCCTTCGCGACCGCCCTCGTGGGCCTCGTCGTCGGAGCGGGCACGGCCGACCGGGTCCTCGTCGGGGCGCTGCTGCCGCTCGCCCTCCTCGCCCTGGTCGGCCACTTCGTCGCGATCATGGCGTCCAAGCGTGTCCGCTCCTGAGCCGCGGGTCGGCGTCGTCGTCCTGACGCAGGGGACCCGGCCCGACGACCTCGCCGCGGGGCTGGCCGGCGTCCTCGCGCAGGAGGGCGTCGAGCTGGACGTCGTCTGCGTCGGCAACGGCTGGGAGCCCGACGGCCTGCCCGAGGGAGTGCGCGCCCTGGCGCTGCCCGAGAACCTCGGCATCCCCGCGGGCCGGAACGCCGGAGTCGACGCCGTCGCGGGGGAGTACCTCTTCTTCCTCGACGACGACGCCCGGATCCCGTCTCCCCGCTTCCTCGTCGACGCGATCGCGCTGCTCGCCTCGAACCGCCGCATCGGCCTGGTGCAGCCCCGCGTCGACAGCACGGACGGCACGCCGAGCCCGCGGCGCTGGATCCCGCGGATCCTCAAGGGCGACCCCCGCCGCTCCGGCCCCGTCTTCTCGGTCTGGGAGGGAGCGGTCGTGCTGCGGCGCGACGTGTTCGCCCGGACGGGCGGCTGGGCGGCTCCGTTCTTCTACGCCCACGAGGGCATCGAGCTGGCCTGGCGGGTCTGGGACACGGGTCGCACCGCCTGGTACGCGGGAGAGCTCGTCGCCCAGCACCCGGTCATCCAGCCGACCCGTCACGCCGACTACTACCGGCTGAACGCGCGCAACCGCGTCTGGCTCGCCCGCCGCAACCTCGCCGCACCTCTGGCGCTCGTCTACGTGGGGTCCTGGACCGCGATCCAGTGCCTCCGCTGGCGTCGCGACCCGGCCGCCCTGCGCGCCTGGTTCGCCGGCTGGCGGGAGGGATGGCGCTCGGATCCGGGCGGCCGGCGCGTCCTCTCGGCCCGCACGGTGCTCCGGATGGCGTTCGCCGGGCGCCCGCCGATCGTCTAGCATCGGGGAATCCGCCCCCGCCGGGGCCCCCGAAAGGACGACGGTGTTCGATTCGACCCAGCTCTCCCCGCCCGAGCGCGCCGAGGCGGAGGCGACCCCTGCCGGACCGGACCTCCTGACGACGGTCCGCGAGCGCCTCGGCGCCGTCGACGACGAGTTCTCCGGCCGCCTCGACGAGCACCTCCCGCGCCTGGTCGATCTGCTCGCCACGGTGTACGCCGGCCGCGACGACCTCGAGGACCAGCTCGTCGCGATCGTCGAGCTCGCCGCCGCCTCCTGGGAGGAGCGGCCCGAGGAGCTCCGCGCGCTCGACCGCGCCCGCGAGCAGCACCCGACCTGGTTCCTCTCGAACAAGGCTCTGGGCGGGGTCTGCTACGTCGACCGCTACGCGGGCGACCTCGAGGGGCTGCGCGCCGAGATCCCGTACTTCCGCGAGATCGGCCTGAACTACCTGCACCTGATGCCGCTCTTCGATGCGCCCGAGGGGGAGTCGGACGGGGGCTACGCGGTCTCGAGCTACCGGCGCGTGCGCCCGGACCTCGGCGACATGGAGCAGCTCCGCGGGCTGGCCTCCGAGCTGCGCGAGCAGGGCATCGCACTCGTGGTCGACTTCGTCTTCAACCACACCTCGAACGAGCACGAGTGGGCGCAGCGCGCGCTGGCCGGCGAGCAGCGCTTCGAGGACTACTACTGGATCTACCCGGACCGGGAGCAGCCCGACGCCTTCGAGCGCACGACGCGCGAGATCTTCCCGGACGACCATCCCGGCTCCTTCGTGCAGCTGGAGGACGGGCGCTGGGTCTGGGCCACGTTCCACCGCTACCAGTGGGACCTCAACTACTCCAACCCCGAGGTGTTCCGGGCGATGGCGGGAGAGATGCTCTTCCTCGCCAACCAGGGGATCGACGCCCTGAGGATGGACGCGGTCGCGTTCATCTGGAAGGAGCTCGGCACCACCTGCGAGTCGCAGCCGCAGGCGCACCTCCTGCTGCGCGCGTTCAACGAGGTCTGCCGCCTGGCCGCTCCGGCGCTGCTGTTCAAGTCCGAGGCGATCGTGCACCCCGACGAGGTGATCGAGTACATCGACGTCGAGGAGTGCCAGCTCTCGTACAACCCGCTGCAGATGGCGCTCACCTGGGAGGCGCTCGCCACGCGCGACGTCCGTCTCCTCTCACAGGCCCTCGAGCGCCGGCACGCCCTCCCCGAGGGCACGGCCTGGGTCAACTACGTGCGCGGGCACGACGACATCGGCTGGACCTTCGCCGACGAGGACGCCGCCGAGCTCGGGATCGACGCGGCCGGTCACCGGCGCTTCCTCAACGACTTCTACACGGACCGGTTCGACGGCACCTTCGCCCGCGGAGTGCCGTTCCAGGAGAATCCGCGCACCGGCGACCGCCGCGTCTCGGGCACCACCGCGTCCCTCGCCGGAGTGGAGGCGGGCGACGCCTACGGGATCGACCGCGTGCTGCTCGCGCACTCGATCGCCCTGAGCACCGGCGGGCTGCCGCTGCTCTACCTCGGCGACGAGGTCGGCCAGCTCAACGACTACGGCTACCTCGACGACCCGACGACGGCCGGCGACTCGCGCTGGGTGAACCGGCCCCGCCGCCCCGCGGAGCGCTACGACGAGCGCGAGGTCCCGGGGACTGCCGCGAGCGAGGTCTTCGGCGGGCTGCTGCACCTCATCGCCGTGCGCAAGGCCGCGCCGATGTTTGCGGGCACCGAGCTGAGCGTCTTCGACCCGGTCAACGACCACGTGCTCGGCTACCAGCGCCCCGGCGACGGGGAGTCGGTGCTCGTGCTCGCGAACGTGTCGGACGAGGTCCAGGAGGTCGCGGCCGAGCGGTTCGGCGGGTTCGCCGCGGAGGCGGTCGACCTGGTCACCGAGATCGCGGTCGACCTGCGCGAGGGCTTCCGTCTCGCTCCGCTGCAGTTCGTCTGGCTGAGGGTGACCCCGGCCTGATCGGACCGCGCGAGGCCCCCGGCGCGGGGGCCGTCGCCGGTACCCTGGGGCGGATGACTCCCGCTCCCCGCGCCCTCCTCGCCCGCCTCCGCACCGACGCGCGACTCGCGCGGAAGGTGGGCGGCGAGCTGCTCGCGGCCCGCCGGGCCCGCCACGCGGTGGCCCGGCTGCTCGCGGAGCGCGGGCCGCTGCCCGAGGGCCGGTTCGAGATCGGCGTCTACTTCGCCGACGGCGACATCAACCTGTACCAGCTGCGGCAGTGGTACCGGCCGCTGGCCGAGCTGGCGGAGACGCACCCGGTCGTGCTGCTCAGCCGCAACGCCGGCGCCGCGGAGGTGCTGCTGCGCGAGAGCCCGGTCCCCGTCGCCTACGTCCGCTCCGTCGCCGACCTCGAGAGCACCATCGCGAGCCAGCCGCTGCGGATCGTGCTCTACGTCAACCAGAACGCCCGCAACTTCCAGATGATGCGCTACGGGCGCCGCTGGCACGTCTTCGTCAATCACGGCGAGAGCGACAAGATGTACATGACGACGAACCAGTTCAAGGCGTACGACTACAGCATGATCGCCGGGGACGCCGCCCTCGCCCGGCTGCGCCGCGTGCTCTGGGATTACGACTTCGACAGGCGCGCCCTCGCCATCGGCCGTCCTCAGGCGGACCACTTCGCCGGCGCCGTGCCGTTCACGCCCGACGAGCGCCGCGTGGTGCTCTACGCGCCGACCTGGGAGGGCGACCGCCCCGCCGCGGGCTACGGCTCGATCCGGAGCCACGGCACGGCCCTCGTGCGCGGGCTCCTGGCCGACCCGCGGTTCCGGCTCGTCTACCGCCCGCATCCCCGCAGCGGCGCGGTCGACTCCGACTACGCCGCGGCCGACCGGGCGATCGTCGCGATGATCGCCGCCGCCAACGCCGCCGATCCGCGAGCCGGTCACGTGCACGACACCGGTGCCGAGCTCGGCTGGCAGCTCGCCGCCGCCGACCTCGCGATCCTCGACGTGTCGGCGATGGTCTACGACCGGCTCGCCACGGGGCGCCCGCTGCTGGTCACCCGGCCCGTCAGCGCCGAGGCGCAGGTCGACGAGAGCGGCTACCTCGGCGACGCGGAGTGGCTGCGCGCCGAGGGCGCCTCCGCGATCATCGCGCGGATCGACAGCGCCGAGCGCGATCCGGAGTCGGTCGAGCGGCTGGAGCGCTGGGTGCACCGCTACTTCGGCGATACGTCGCCCGGAGCGGCCACGCGGCGCTTCCACGAGGCGGTCGAGCACCTGCTCGCGGAGTGGGAGCGGCACGCCGCTCTGCACCGGGGCGACGGCGCGGTCGACGACCACGATCCGGAGGGCTGAGCGGGCGGGAGCACCGCTCGAACCGCCGCGTCAAGGGTCGGCCCGGTCGCCGGGCGGCCTCCCGGCGCCCCGCTACGCTCGTCCCATGATGACCCCGCGCGCCTTCGCCCGCTCCCGCCGGCGCCGGTCGGCACCCGCCCAGCCCGTGGTCGAGCCGGACATCGTGGTCTCCGCCGACCCGGAGAAGCCGGTCTTCACGATCCGCTCCTTCCGCATCGGCCTGTTCGGCGCGCTCGGCGTGCTGGTGGCGCTCGTCCTGGGCGGCCTCGTCGTGCAGCTGGGCACGGTGCTGACCTACATCTTCGTGGCGCTGTTCTTCGCGCTCGGCCTCGATCCGCTGGTCTCCTGGCTCGAGAGCAAGCGCCTGCCGAGGCCGCTCGCGATCACGGCGGTCTTCGCCGCGGTGGTGCTGATCTTCGCCGGCCTGCTGGTCTACATCATCCCGATCCTGGTCGAGCAGCTGACGATGTTCGTCACGAGCGCCCCGCAGATCGTCACCGACATCGCCTCGCAGCAGTGGGTGCTCGACCTCGAGCAGCAGCTGCGCGGCGTGATCGACATCGACGAGCTGATCGAGAGCGTCCAGAGCTTCATCGGCAACCCCAACAACCTGCTCTCGCTCGGCGGCGGACTGATCGCGGTCGGGACCGGGATCGCCAGCGGCGTGACCGGCGCCGTCATCGTGCTGATCCTGACGCTGTACTTCCTCGCGTCGCTGCGCTCGATGAAGGCCGTCGCCTACCGCTTCGCCCCCGCCTCGCACCGCGCGAAGGCGCACGAGGTCGGCGACGAGATCACCGGCGCCGTGGGCCGCTACGTGGTCGGCCAGGTCTCGCTCGCCGGCGTGAACGGCGTGCTCACGTTCATCCTGCTGCTCTCGATCGGCGCCCCGGTGCCGGCGCTGCTGGCCTGCGTCGCGTTCCTCGGCTCCCTGATCCCGCTGGTCGGCACTCTCTCGGGCGCCGTGATCATCTCGCTCGCCTGCCTCCTGGCCTCGCCGCTGACCGCGCTGGTCGCCGCGATCTACTACCTCGTCTACATGCAGGTCGAGGCGTACCTCCTCAGCCCCCGCATCATGAACAAGGCCGTCTCGGTCCCCGGTGCGGTCGTCGTGATCGCGGCGGTCGCGGGCGGCACCATCGCGGGCGTGCTCGGCGCCCTGGTCGCGATCCCGGTCGCGGCCTCGGTGATCATCGTCGTGCAGAAGGTCGTCTTCCCCCGTCAGGACGCCAAGTAGCGGACCGCACCGCGACGGCCGGTCCGCTCAGCGCCAGGGCGGCACCGCGCCGTCGACCGCAGCGCTGAAGCGGCGGACCGACTCCGGGACCGCGACGCCCTCCTCCGCCGGCACCGGCGCGAGCGTGCGGGTGACCAGGGGCACGACGCCCGCCCAGACCCCGGCCTCCGGCTCGTCGCCCACTCCGTGCGCGCGCACCTTCAGGCTCGCCTCGGCCAGGGGGAGGCGCAGCACCAGCGTCGCCGCGATCTCGCGGTCGGTGCTCGGCCGCACCTCCTCGTCGCGCCCCGGGAGGAGGCGGGCCACCAGCAGGTCGAGGGCTCGCTCCTTCTCCTCTCCCTCCAGCGCCTCGGCCCGGCCGATCACCATCGCCGAGCGGTAGTTCATCGAGCTGTCGAAGGTGGAGCGGGCGACGACCAGCCCGTCAACCAGCGTGACTGAGGCGGTGAGGAGCGAGTGCCGCGCCGCCTCCCGCAGCAGTCCTCCGCCGCTCGACCCGTGCAGCAGGACGGAGTCGCCGTCGCGGGCGAAGAGGATCGGCAGCACGATCGCGGCGCCGTCCCGCACGACGGCGACGTGGGCGACGAGCGCCTCGTCGAGCAGGGCGTGCAGCTCGGCGGGATCGGTGCGCTGGCGGTCGCGGAGACGGGAGACGCGGGTGCGGTCGGTGACGGGGAGGCTGTCCATGTCGGAATCGTCCCGCGCCGACTGGATCTGCCAGGATGCCACTGGGCCGCGATCGGAGTGGTCCAGAGCGGAGCGGTCGATGGCGTCGGGCGATCTGGAGATCCCGCTCCTCCTCGGGCCGTCGCCGCGCGGCTCGGTCCGCGCCGGGCTCGCCGAGGCGCTGCGCCAGGCGGTGCTGGACGGGCGCTACCGGGCGGGCGATCCGATCCCGTCGAGCCGCGTGCTCGCCGAGCGGCTCGGCGTCTCGCGGGGCTCCGTCGTCGCCGCGGTGGATCAGCTGGTGGGGGAGGGCTACCTCGTCGCCCACCCGCGCGCAGCGGTGACGGTCGCCTCCGACGGACTGCTGGCGCCGGCGCCGCAGGAGCCGCGGCCGGAGTCCCGGGAGACCGTCGTCCCGCCCGCCGCGGCGGACCTGAGGCCGGGCCGGCCGGACACCCGCGCCCTCGACACCCCGGAGTGGCGGGCCGCCTGGCGCCTGGCGCTCGCCTCGCCGCCCTCGGCGCCTCCTCGGGGTTCCGGGGACCCGGCCCTGCGGGAGCAGATCGCCGAGCAGCTGCGCCGGTCCCGCGGCGTCGACGTGCAGGCGTCGGACGTGGTGGTGACCAGCGGCACCGCGGGCGCCGTCGCGCTCCTGGCCCGCGCCGCCTCGGCCTCGCTCGGACGCGAGGTGCGCGTCGCCGTCGAGGACCCCGGCTACCCGGCCGTCCGGCGCCGCCTGCGCGCCGACGGGCACGAGGTCGTCGGCGTCCCGGTGCGCGGCGACGGCATCGACCTCGACGCTCTCGCGAGCTCCGGCGCGGACGTGGTCGTCGTGACTCCGTCGCACCAGTACCCGACCGGCGGCAGGCTCGCGCTCGCCGAGCGCCTGGAGCTGGTGCGCCGCGCGTCGGCCGGCCCCCTGCTCGTGGTGGAGGACGACTACGACAGCGAGTTCCGCTACGTCGGCGCCCCGCTGCCCGCGCTCGCCTCGCTCGACTCCGGCGGCGGAGTCGCCCATGTCGGGTCGTTCTCGAAGACCGTCTCGCCGTGGCTCCGCATCGCCTACCTGGCCGTTCCGCCGGCGTCCTGGCTCCGCGGGGCGCTGGCCGGCCTCGACGACGAGAAGGACGCCTCCGCCTCGGGCCCGACGCAGGCGGCGCTCGCGCAGTTCATGGCGAGCGGGGCGTTCCGGAGGCATCTCACGCGCTCGAGACGGCGCTACGCCCACCGCCGTGAGCTGGTCCACGCATTCGGGGAGTCGGTGCCGTGGGGGCGCGCAAGCGGACTCGACGGGGGTCTGCACGTCGTCCTCTCCCTGCCCGCGCCTCTGGACGCGCACGCCGTCGCGGCCGCGCTGCTCCGGGAGGGACTGCTCGTCGCCACTCTGCACGAGTACGCCCTGTCGGGACGGGCTGCGACCGAGGCGCTGGTCCTCGGCTACGGCCATGTCGGAGACCTCGAGCTCGCTGCGGCGCTGGATCTCGTCGACCGGACCGTCCGCGCGCTCGCCGCCGGGGCCGTCCGTGGTATCCCTGGAGGATGACCCGCGACTCCGCCCTGCACATCACCGACGATCCCGACGCCGACGCGCTGCTCAGCCGCGACCCGCTGGCGCTGCTGATCGGGATGCTCCTCGACCAGCAGGTCGCGATGGAGACGGCCTTCTCCGGGCCCCGCAAGATCGAGGAGCGCCTCGAGGCCGAGGGCGCCTCCTTCGACGCCGCGTCCATCGCCGGATTCGACGACGACGCGTTCTCGGAGCTCTGCCGGACACCGCCCGCGATCCACCGCTACCCGGCGAACATGGCGGGCCGCGTGCAGGTCCTCTGCCGTGCTCTCGTCGACGACTGGGACGGCGACGCCGCGGCCCTCTGGACGCGGGAGAACCCCGACGGACGCACGGTGCTCGCCCGCCTGAAGGCGCTGCCCGGCTTCGGCGAGCAGAAGGCGCGGATCTTCCTCGCCCTGCTCGGCAAGCAGCGCGGGTTCACGGGCGAGGGCTGGCGCGAGGCCGCCGGCGCGTACGGCGAGGAGGACTCCTTCCGCTCGGTCGCCGACATCGTGTCGCCGGAGTCGCTGACGAAGGTCCGCGCCACCAAGCAGGCCGCGAAGGCCGCCGCCAAGGCGAAGAAGTAGGGCGCGGGGCGGCGGCCGGATGGATCGAGCGCTCGACGACGGTCCCGGTCGCCGTCTCCGCAGTCGCAGGCCGAGCAGCCCGACCCGATGATCCCCGCCGCCACCGCCCGGCTGCGCTTCCGTGAGATGACCGCCGAGGACCTCCCCGACATGGCGGACCTGCTCGGCGACCCGGTCGTGATGCGGTACTACCCCGCGCCGAAGGACCGCGAGCAGGCAGCCGCCTGGATCGAGTGGAACCGGCGCAACTACCGCGAGCACGGCTTCGGGCTGTGGATCGTCGAGACCCTCGACGGCGAGTTCGTCGGCGACTGCGGGTTGACCTGGCAGCGCGTCGACGGCGGGATCGAGCTCGAGGTCGGCTACCACGTGCGGGCCGGTCTGCACGGCCGCGGCTACGCCACCGAGGAGGCTGCGGCCTGCCGCGACCTCGCGCTCGCCCACCGCCTCGCGGGACGACTCGTGGCGCTCGTGCACCCGGACAACGCCGCCTCGAGGCGCGTCGCCGAGAAGACCGGCCTCCGTGTGATCGCCGAGGACCGCGACGGCGGCGGACTCGTCCGCACCGTGCTCGGGATGCCGCTCGTCGGGCCCGGGCGCCGGCCTCGGGAACGCTGACCGAACGCCTCCGACGGCTCCGGACCATCGCGCGCGGAGCAGGCCCTGAGCTGGAGCAGATCCTGAGCTAGATCCGGTCCTCCAGCGCCGCGATCAGCGCCGCGCGGTCCTCACGGAGGATCGAGGCCCCGCCCCCCGGCACGGTCCGCACCTCGACGCCGCGGCCGGCGAGGACGCCGCCCAGCGAGCCGTGGCCCAGCGGGTCCTCCGGCATCACGGCGAGCGTCGGTACGGGGAACGTCTCGGGGGCCTCGGCCGCACCCCGTGCCGTCAGCCCGCCGGCGGAGTCCTGCTCCCAGAGCGCGTGGGCCGACACGTCGAGCTCGATCTGCTCGTCCGTCCAGATCGGGTGGCGGTGGCGGAGGGAGTCGGCGTCGCCCTTCTCGACGTGCGCGACCGAGCCGCCGCGGTGGAGCGCGCTCGTCAGTCCCCGGGCGTCCGAGAACGCGGGGTCGAGCAGGACGAGCCGGTCGGCGCCGTACTCGGGGGCGAGCCGGGCGGCGATGACGGCGCCGAGGCCGTGGCCGATGACGAGGTCGGGGGTCTGCAGCACCGAGGCGCGGACGTCCGACGCCCAGCGCTCCGGCGAGTACGCGGGCGATGCCGGCGAGCCGCCGTGACCGGCGAGATCGGGGGCCACCACGCGGTAGCCGTGCTCGTGCAGCGTCGGGACCAGGGCGTACCAGATCCGGGAGTCGGAGCCGAGGCCGTGGAGGAGGAGCGCCGTCCGCTCGCCCGTTCCGCCGTAGTCGCGGACGAACAGCGCCAGCGGCTCGGCCGGCGCGGCGGCCAGCGCCTTCCGCTCGGCACGGGTCGGCTCGAGCACGAGGGTGTTGCCGAACGCCTGCGGTGCCGGCCCGAACGCATCGCGCGCGCTCTGGATCACCTTGCGGCCCAGCATCGCGTTGCCGACGCCGCCCAGTGCCGCTCCGATCCCGAACGGCATCGCCCGGCCGACCAGGCCCGCGCCCTGCTGGGCGAGGAAGTGCTTGGCGAAGGACTTCTTCGCGCGGTCCGCCAGCTCGCCCACGAGGAAAGACGGCAGGCCCTTCGTGACCACGGAGCCCCAGTACTGGTTGAGGCCGCTGCCCCCGCCGACGGCCTGCCCGGCCACCTGACGCACCATCTCGCTGCCGGAGGAGCCCATCATCAGCGTGAGCACGAGGGCCCGCGCGCGGTCCGGATCCTCGAGCGGGATCCCGTGCACCTCCGTCACCGACTGCGCGAAGAGCGCGCTCGCCTCCAGGAACCCCGCCGCTCCCGCGCCGGAGAGGGCCACCGAGGCGGCCGTGCCGATGCCGGGGACGACGGCGGTCGCCCCGATCGCCGCGCCTCCCGCGGCCACGCTCGAGAGGTACTGCCGCTCGAGCGACGTGATGATCTGCTCCGGAGTCGCCCCGGGACGCCGGCGCCGCAGCAGGCGGATGTTCGCCAGCACGGCCGGGCGCTGCACCGCGAGGAGCCGGTCGAGCAGCTTCGCCAGCTGCGCGTTCTCGGAGCCGTCGGCCTGCTCCACCTCGCCGGCCCTCTCCACGGCGCGCTCGCGCTTGCGGTCCTTCTGGGCCATGTCGTGCACTCCTGCGTCCTCGGGCGCCGCGTGCGGGAGGGGTCAGTCGTCGGAGACGGTGCCCTGGACGGGCGGGCCCTCGGCCGGTGCCGTGCTGCTCCGCGGTGTCGGCGCGTAGTCCTCAGCGTAACGCGCGAGCACCTCCTCGATCGGCGCGTCCAGCACCAGGCGGCCCTTGTCCAGGTAGAGGCCGCGCGTGCAGAAGCGGCGGAGGTCGCGCTCGTTGTGCGAGACGAAGAAGAGGGTGCGGCCGGAGGCGAGCAGCTCCTCGATCCGCGCGTAGCACTTCTCGCGGAACGCCCTGTCGCCGACCGCGAGCACCTCGTCCACCAGGATGATCGGCTCCTCGAGCCGCGACACGACGGAGAAGGCGATGCGCACCTTCATCCCGCTCGAGAGGTGCTTGTAGGGGGTGTCGAGGAAGTCGCCGATCTCGGCGAACTCGATGATCGAGTCGAAGCGCGCGTCGACCTCGCGCTTGGACATCCCGTGGAGACCCGCGGTCAGGTAGACGTTCTCGCGGACGCTCAGGTCGGCCACGAAGCCGCCGGTGATCTCGATGAGCGGAGCGACGCCCCCGCGCACCTCCACCGCGCCCTCGTCCGGCAGCACCACGCCGGCGACGAGCTTGAGCAGCGTCGACTTGCCCTGACCGTTCCGGCCGACGACACCGATGGCCTCGCCCGCCCGCACCTGCACGTCGAGCCCGCGGAGCGCCCAGAACTCGCCGGGCCGCGAGCGGCGGGAGCGGCCGGCGAAGAGGTCCTTGAAGGAGCGGCGGCCCCGCCGGTTGCGGCGGAAGCGGATCCCGAGGCCGCGGCATTCGATGACCACGGGGGCGTCGGCCATCACAGCTCCTTCAGCACCGCGCGCTCGGAGCGGCGGAAGACGACGAGGCCCAGCGCCAGCACGAGCACCGAGATGCCCGCGGAGGCGAGGATGAGCGGGACGTCGAGCTCGCTCTCGAAGAACGCGGAGCGGTAGAGGGCGAAGATCCCGCTGAGCGGGTTGAGCGCCGCGAGCGGCCGGATCTGCTCCGGCAGGTTGGCCGTGGAGTAGATGATCGGCGACGCGTAGAAGAGGAACCGGAGCACGAGCTTCACGGCCCGCTCCAGATCGCGGAAGAACACCACGAGCGGAGCCACCAGCAGACCCACGCCGAGCGTGAGCACCGCCTGCAGCAGGATCGCCACGGGGAACAGCAGCGCCGCCCAGGTCAGGTGCGCGCCGGCGATCACGGCGAAGAGCACCAGCACCGGCAGGCTCGCCACGAACTCGATGCCCTTCGAGAGCACGATCCGCCCGACCCAGATGGTCCGCGGGATCGACGTCGACCGCACCAGCTTCGCCTCGCGGAGGAACGCGCGGGTCGCGTCGGAGGTCGCCTGGTTGAACCACATCCACGGCAGCAGGCCCGCGAGCAGGAAGACGATGTACGGATCCTCGCCGACGGTCCGCTGGAAGACGACGGTGAAGACGAAGAAGTAGATGCCCGACATGACGAGCGGGTCGAGAACCGACCAGACGTAGCCGAGCGCGCTCGTGGCGTACCGGACGGTGAGGTCGCGCCTGGTGAGCAGCCAGAGGGAGTGGCGGTAGCGCCAGGCCCGGGAGCGCCGGTGGCGCAGGGCCGTCTCGGTCGCGAGGGTGTCGGCCGTGCTCACTGCGCGACTCCTCCCGTCGGCTCCGCTCGAGCCGGGGGAGGAGCCGGGAGCGTCAGACGAAGAGGTTCGCGCGCTCGAGGTCCTCGGCGAAGTCCACCTCGACGGCGTAGAGGTCGGAGATGTCCATCGGCTCGACGAGCAGGCGGTCCTGCTCGATCGCCAACTCTATGCCACGCTCGAAGTAGTCCTGGGCGTCGACCCGGGCGAGCTGGCGCACCAGCGCGGCCTTGTCGGAGGCGGACACGTAGTTGATCCCGACCGCCTCGCCGAGGCCGCCGCGCACCGTCTTGGAGAGCTCCTGGATGAAGCCCTCGGCGCTCGTCGTGTACTTGACCTCCTCGTCCGACACCTTCGAGGTGTTGACGGTGACGAAGGAGACGTCCTTCGCGATCAGCGCGGCCGCCCGGTCGAGGATGCGCGGGTCGAAGACGACGTCGCCGTTCATCCAGAGCACGCCGCCCTGCCCGCTCGCCTGCAGCGCGCGGAGGAGGCTCTTGGAGGTGTTGGTCTGGTCGTACTGCTCGTTGTAGACGAACGTCGCCGAGGGGAAGGCCTCGATGATGTGCTCGAGCTTGTAGCCGACGACGATGCTCACCGGGACCTTCGTGCCGAAGGCGTGGTGGATGTTGTCGAACTGCTGCTGCATGATCGTGCGCCCGTCGCTGAGCGGCGTGAGCGGCTTGGGGAGGGAGCGGCCGAGCCGGCTGCCCATCCCTGCGGCGAGGATGACGACGGTGGCGGGGCTGCTGCTCGTCGAACCTGTGTGCATCATCGTGTGTTCTCCTCGAATTAACCGCTGCGTCTCGATCTGATCGACTCCTCGGGTAGAGACCTAGTGTACAGTTCACGCCCCCCGGGGCCAGGGTGGTTGACCTCTCGCCGTGTCGCCGGGTGTCGGCGCGGGCGCCGGGGGCCCGCGGGCGAGTTGGTACCGTAGCCGGATGACGTCCGTGACGAACGCCGAGCCCGCTGAGGGTGCCGCGGATCCGGACGGCGCCTCGCCCGTCGTCTTCGAGCTGCACCAGCTGACCCGGACCTTCGGGAGGACGGTGGCGGTCGACCGCATCGACCTGGCCGTCCGCGCGGGGACCTTCTACGGGATCATCGGCCCGAACGGCGCGGGCAAGACCACCACGCTCTCGATGATGACGGGCCTCCTGCGACCCGACACCGGCCGCGTCCTCGTGCACGGCGTCGACGTCTGGAAGGACCCGTCGGCCGCGAAGCCGCTGATCGGGGTCCTGCCCGACCGTCTCCGGCTGTTCGACCGGCTCACCGGCGCTCAGTTCCTCGCCTACTCCGCCGCGCTGCGCGGCATCGACCTCGCCACGGCGAAGCAGCGCACGGTCGAGCTGGCCGAGGCGCTCCGCCTCTCCGACGCGCTGGAGCGCCTGATCTCGGACTACTCCGCGGGGATGGCGAAGAAGGTCGCCCTCGCGGCGGCGATGATCCACGCCCCGCGCGTGCTGGTCCTCGACGAGCCGTTCGAGTCGGTGGACCCGGTCTCCTCGGCCGCCGTGATCACCGTGCTGCGCCGCTTCGTCGAGGGCGGCGGCACCGTCGTCCTCTCCAGCCACGGGCTCGACTTCATCGAGCGCGTCTGCGACGACGTGGCCGTGATCGTCGGCGGGCGCGTGCTCGCCTCCGGGACGGTCGCGGAGGTCGCCGGCACCGCGACGCTGGAGGAGCGCTTCCTCGAGCTCGCGGGCGGCAAGCAGATCGCCGAGGGGCTGCAGTGGCTGCACGACTTCTCCGGCTGAGGGTCGACGTCCTCCTGGGCGCGTTCCGCTCCGGGCCCGCGCGCTCGGCCGGCGCCGTCCTGGGCGTGCTCGTGGTCGTCGCGGTGACGGCCCTGCTGATCGCGGCGATCGGCGCTCTGCGCTCCTCGGACGCGGCGGCGGGCGCTCTCGTGACCGCCGGCGGCCTCGTCTCCGTCGGCTTCCTGGTGCTGCCCTTCCTGCTCGGCCCGCTCGACCCGATGGATCCGCGCGCGTTCCGCCTCTTCGGCCTTCCGCCGCTCCGCCTCGCCGGGGCGCTCGCCCTGGCCGGCCTCGTCTCGGTCCCCACGCTCGCCCTGCTGGTGGTCGGGCTCGCGAGCGCGCCGCTCGTCCCGGGCGCAGGCGCCTTCGCCGTGGTCGGCCCGCTCCTCGCGGTGGCGACGGCCTCGCTGTTCGCGCGGATCGGCCTCGCCGCCTCCGCCGCCCTCGTCCCCTCCCGGACCGCCCGCGAGCTGCTGGCCGTCCTCGGCCTGGTGCTGATGCTGGGCGGTCCCGCAGCCCTCGGCGCCGCCGCGCTGGTCGACACGGGGGACACCCCGGTGCTCGAGCGATGGGGCGCGGCGATGGGGGCCACTCCGTTCGGCGCGGCGTGGATGATCGCCCCGGCCGCCCGGACCGGCGACGCGCTCGGCCCGCTCCTGCTGGCCCTGGCGACGCTCGTCGCGGCGGGCGCGCTCTGGTGGCTCGTCGTCCGCCTGCTGACGGAGCGCCCCGAGCGCACGCACCGGCCGCCGCGCGGCCTCCGGCTGGGCTGGTTCGACGTCCTCGGCTCGACCCGGACCGGCGCGATCGCGGCGCGCAGCATCACCTACTGGCTCCGGGATCCGCGCTACCAGGCGTCGCTCGTCGCCGTGCCGGTGCTGCCGGTCGCGGCCCTGCTGCTGCTCGCGGTCGTCGGCGTCCCCTTCCCGCTGCTCTCGCTGCTCCCGGTCCCGCTGATCGCGCTGTTCCTCGGCTGGTTCCTGCACAACGACGTCGCCTACGACGGCTCGGCGTTCTGGCTCCACGTGGCCGCGGGCGTCCGCGGCTGGTCGGACCGGCTCGGCCGCGCCTTCCCGACCCTCCTGCTCGGCGTGCCGGTCGTCGTGCTCGGCTCGCTGATCAGCAGCGCGACCTCGGGGCTCCCCGATGCGCTGCCCGTCGTGCTCGCCGTGAACACCTGCCTCCTGCTCGTCCCCGCAGGCGTCGCCAGCGCCGTCTCGGCACGGCTCGCCTATCCGGCTCCGCGCCCGGGCGACAGCGCGTTCACGCAGCCCCAGGCCCCCGGAGCCAGTGGCGCCGGTCCGCAGTCCCTGGCGTTCGGCCTGGGGCTGCTCCTCTCGGCTCCGGCCGTGGTGCTCGGCGTCCGGGCGCTCTTCGTCGACCAGGAGGCGGCCGGGGACGCCGTCCTCGTCGGCTTCGGCAGCGCGGTGGTCGTCTTCGGCCTCGGCGTGCTCCTCGGCGGATGGCTGTTCGAGCGCCGCGCGACCGAGCTGGTCGCCTTCACCAGCCGCTACTAGCGCCGCCCGATCCGGAGCGCACAGCCGGGGGCCCGGGCTCCGCGCGTAGGATCGTCGGCATGATTCCGCGCGTCCAGAACAGCAGCACCGACCCCCTCGAGGGAGGCGGAGGAACCGCCACGCTCGACCGCGAGCTCGAGGAGCTCCTCAACCAGGAGTCCATCGAGCCGGGCGACCACGAGCGCTTCTCCCACTACGTGCCGAAGGACAAGATCCTCGAGAGCGCCATCACCGGCAAGCCGGTCCGCGCGCTCTGCGGCAAGAAGTGGCTCCCGGGCCGCGACCCGGAGAAGTTCCCGGTGTGCCCGGCCTGCAAGGAGATCTACGCGAAGATGAAGTGAGCTCCTGACCCGCTCACTCGTAGCGGGTCGGGATGACGGGCTCGCCGCGGCCGAGCCGGAGCGCGTCGATCGGCAGCTCGAGGACCGCGTTCGCGTGGTGCGCGCGGGCTGCCGCCACTCCCTCGATGCCGAGGTGCTCGGGACGGATCGTCCCGTCCTCGATCAGGGGGACGAGCAGCGCCCGCTCGCCCTCGCCGACGGCGCCCTCGGGGCCGGCACCCACGTGCACGACCTCGGCCTCGGCGACCCCGTCGTCGGAGAGCAGACGGCCGGCGGCCTTCCGCCCGCCGATCGACGCCTTCGAGACCGACTTCTTCGCCACCGCGACCCACTCGCCCGCGTCGTCCTCGTGCGCGACCAGCTTGTAGACCATGCCCGCCGTCGGGTGGCCCGAGCCCGTCGCCACCGAGGTGCCGACGCCGTAGGAGTCGACCGGTGAGGCCGCGAGCGCGGCGATCCCGTACTCGTCGAGGTCGTTGGTGACGGTGATGCGCGTGCCGGTCGCGCCGAGCGCGTCCAGCTGCTGCCGGACGGCGGCCACCTGCTGGGGGAGGTCCCCGGAGTCGATGCGCACGGCGCCGAGGCCGGTGCCGGCGACGCGGACCGCCAGGTCGACGGCGGCCGTCACGTCGTAGGTGTCCACCAGGAGGGTCGTGCCGGGGCCGAGCGCGGCGACCTGCGCGCGGAAGGCCTCCTCCTCCGAGTCGTGGAGGAGCGTGAAGGAGTGCGCGGAGGTGCCCATCGTGGGCACGCCGAAGCTGCGGCCCGCCTCCAGGTTCGAGGAGGCGCCGAACCCGGCGATGTAGGCGGCGCGAGCCGCCGCGACGGCGGACCGCTCACCGGCGCGGCGCGAGCCCATCTCGGCGAGCGGTCGCCCGTCGGCGGCCGAGACCATCCGCGCGGCGGCGCTCGCCACGGCGCTGTCGTGGTTGAGGACGCTGAGCACCAGGGTCTCCAGGAGCACGCCGTCGGCGAAGGGCGCCTCGACGATGAGCACGGGGGAGCCCGGGAGGTAGACCTCGCCCTCGCGGTAGCCCCAGACGTCGCCCCGGAAGCGGTAGTCGGCGAGCCAGTCCAGCGTGCGGGAGTCGACCACGCGGTTCTCGCGGAGCCAGGACAGCTCGTCGTCGCCGAAGCGGAAGCGCGAGATGAGCTCGAGGAGCCGGCCGGTGCCCGCGAGCACGCCGTAGCGGCGTCCCGGCGGGAGGCTCCGGGCGAACACCTCGAACATGCAGCGGCGGTCGGCGGTGCCACTGCCGAGGGCGCCCTCGACCATCGTGAGCTCGTACCGGTCGGTGAGGAAGGCCGTGGAGTCCATCCGCTCAGTGTTCCACGGCCGCCAGCGCGCGGCCCAGGCGCGGGTGCCGGGGCTTGCGCACGCCGTCGGGCCCGGGAACGGCGTGCGGCCGGGACCGGGCCGCAGGGCGCGGGTAGGCTGTTCCTCCGTGACGGACGCACCGCTGGGCATCTTCGACTCCGGAGTCGGCGGGCTCACCGTCGCCCGCTCCGTGATCGACCAGCTGCAGAACGAGTCGATCGTCTACCTCGGCGACACCGCGCACTCGCCCTACGGGCCCAAGCCGCTCGCCGACGTCCGCGCCTACGCCCTCGACACCCTCGACACGCTGGTCGACCAGGGCGCCAAGCTGCTCGTCATCGCCTGCAACACCGCCTCGGCCGCGATGATGCGCGACGCCCGCGAGCGCTACACGCTCGGCCGCGGCATCCCGGTGATCGAGGTCATCCAGCCCGCCGTCCGCAGCGCTGTCCGCGACACCCGCAACCGCCGCGTCGGCGTGATCGGCACGGTCGGGACGATCCGCTCCCGCGCCTACGACGACGCCTTCGTCGCCGCGCCCGACCTGCAGCTGTTCACCGCCGCCTGCCCGCGCTTCGTCGAGTTCGTCGAGGCGGGCGTCACCTGGAGCGACGAGCTGCTCGCGGTGGCGGAGGAGTACCTCGCGCCGCTCAAGGCCGCGGGGGTCGACACACTCGTCCTCGGCTGCACGCACTACCCGCTGCTGCGCGGTGCCATCGCGTACGTGATGGGGCCGGACGTCCGCCTCGTCTCGAGCGCCGAGGAGACCGCGCTCGACGTCTACCGCACCCTCGTGGCGCACGGCCTGCAGCGCACCTCCGCCGCTCCTCCGACCTACCGGTGGGAGGAGACGGGCTCGAGCGACTTCGTCCGCCTCGCCCGCCGCTTCCTCGGTCCGGAGGTCTCGAGCGTCGATCTCGTCGAGACCGGCACCATCAACCTGCGCGAGCTCGACCGGGCCGCGCTCCCGCACGATCGAGGGAGACCCGAGTGACCGACAGCACCGCATCGAAGGCCGCGCGCAAGGACGGGCGGGCGCCCGACGAGCTGCGCACCGTGACGATCGAGCGCGGCTGGAGCACCCAGGCGGAGGGCTCCGCGCTCGTCTCGTTCGGGAGCACCAGGGTGCTCTGCACCGCCTCCTTCACGAACGGCGTGCCGCGCTGGCTGCAGGGCAAGGGCAAGGGCTGGGTCACCGCCGAGTACGCGATGCTGCCCCGATCCACCAATTCCCGCATGGACCGCGAGTCGGTCAAGGGGAAGGTCGGCGGGCGCACGCACGAGATCTCGCGGCTGATCGGCCGGAGCCTGCGCGCGGTGGTCGACACGAAGGCGCTCGGCGAGAACACCCTCGTCATCGACTGCGACGTCCTCCAGGCCGACGGCGGCACCCGCACCGCGGCGATCACCGGCGCCTACGTGGCGATGGCCGACGCGATCGAGTGGGCGCGGGGCAAGAAGTACGTGGGGCAGAAGGCGCAGCCGCTGATCGACAGCCTCTCGGCGGTGTCCGTCGGCATCATCGACGGCGTGCCGATGCTCGACCTGGCCTACGTCGAGGACGTGCGCGCCGAGACCGACATGAACGTCGTCGTCACCGGACGCGGCCTGTTCGTCGAGGTGCAGGGCACCGCCGAGGGGGCCCCGTTCGACCGCCGCGAGCTCGACGCCCTGCTCGACCTCGCGGTCGCCGGTGCCTCCGACCTCGCCCGCATCCAGGCCGAAGCGCTCGCTGCGGAGCCCGGCGCGTGAGCCTGGACCTCGTCCTCGCCACGCACAACGCCGGCAAGGTGGAGGAGTTCCGCGCCATGCTGGCCGGCGCGCTCCCCGGAGTCGGCGTCCGCGCCTACGACGGACCCGAGCCCGTCGAGGACGGCGTGAGCTTCGCCGAGAACGCGCTGATCAAGGCGCGCGCGGCGGCGGCGCACACCGGCCTCGTGGCGCTCGCGGACGACTCCGGGATCTGCGTCGACGTCCTCGGCGGCGCGCCGGGCATCTTCTCGGCCCGCTGGTCGGGACGCGCGCACGACGCGACGGCCAACCTCGAGCTCCTCCTGGCGCAGCTGCACGACGTGAAGGCGGAGCACCGCGGTGCGCACTTCAGCTGCACCATCGCCCTCGTGGTGCCGGACGCCGTGCTCCCCGGCGGGCAGGAGACGGTGGTCGAGGGCCGCTGGGACGGCGCGATCGCGACGGCCCCGCACGGTGCGAACGGCCACGGCTACGACCCGGTGTTCGTCCCCGAGGCCGGGGCGCTCACGGCGGCCGAGCTCGCTCCCGAGCAGAAGAACGCCCGGAGCCACCGCGCCCGCGCCTTCACCGCGCTGCGCGCCGAGCTCGCCGCCCTGTCCGCCCGGCTCTGACCCGGGCGGGATCCCACCGCGAGATGCCACTCCGGTGCACGCCTGTCGGCGTGCGGCGTGCCGGAGTGGCGTCCCGCGGAGGCGGAGGTCAGGACTTCGGGTGCTTGTCGTCCAGGGTGTCGGCGTCGAGCACGTAGGCGGCCGACTCGGTCGAGTCGGTCTCGGGGTCGGCGGCGAGCTTCGCCTTGCGCTGCTGCTGGAAGAAGTGGAACAGCGTCGGCACCAGCGCGAGCACGACCGCGCCGATCAGGATCACGTCGATGTAGTGCGAGACGAAGTCGGCGACCGGCGGGATGAAGGCGAGCAGCCACCCGATCAGGGTGACCCCGCTGCCCCAGATCAGGGCGCCGATGAGGTTGTAGAGGCTGTACTTGCGGTAGTTCATGTGGGCCACGCCGGCCGCGATCGGCGCGAAGGTGCGGACGATCGGCACGAAGCGCGCGAGGATCACGGCGAGGCCGCCGAAGCGCTCGAAGAACGCGTTGGTCCGCTTCACGTTCTCGATGCTGAAGAAGCCGGACTCCTTGCGCTCGAAGATGCGCGGGCCGGCCTTGTGCCCGATCAGGTAGCCGACCTCGCCGCCGACGAAGGCCGAGAACCCGACAGCCAGGCAGATGAGCCAGATCGGTACGCCGAGGCCGCCGTTCGAGGCGTTCTCGTGCGCCAGCAGGCCCGTGATGATCAGCAGCGTGTCGCCCGGGAAGAGGAAGCCGATCAGCAGTCCGGTCTCGGCGAACACGATGAGGCAGACCACGAGCACGCCCCAGGGGCCGAACGAGGTCAGGATCGTCTCCGGATCGAGCCAGGGGACGAGGGCGGCGTGATTCAACGGATCTCCAGTCGACGGGGGCCGGTGGCCGGTCGGCGGTCACGCGAGCGCGCTCAGCGTACCGGCCGATCCCGTGCGGAAGGAGGGACTCGAACCCTCACGCCTCTCGGCACAGGAACCTAAATCCTGCGTGTCTGCCATTCCACCACTCCCGCGTGCGGGCTCCAGTGTAGGAGGAGGGCCCCGCGCCTCAGCCGCGGGAGGCCGCCCGGGGGAGGTACCGCGGGATCCAGCGGGCGAGCGCCCCCGCTCCGCCCAGACCGAGCACCCCCATCACGACGGCGGCGAAGGGGAGGGAGATCAGGGCGGTGAGCGCCGACACGACGATCGGGGCGGCGGCGTTGCCCGCGTCGCCGGTGAAGCGGAACGCGCCGAGGAACGGGGCCGGATCGGCGGGGGGCGCGAGATCGGCGCCGATGGTCATCAGGATCCCGGAGCCGATGCCGTTCGCGGCCGCGAGCACGCAGGCCACGGCGACGAACCAGGGCACCGGATCGAGGGCGAGCACCGAGGCGGCGAGGGCGAGGTGGCCGAGCCCGAGGCCGATCATCGAGGGGATCGCGGTGGCGCCCCGGCCGAAGCGGTCCATCAGCTGGCCGCCGGCGTAGAAGAGGGCGAAGTCGAGAGCGCCGGCGATGCCGATGATGATCGCGGTGTCGGTCTCGGCGAGCCCGATGCTCACCGCCCAGAGGGGGAGGATCAGCGTCCGGCTCGCCCGCAGCGCCCCGATCACGGCGGCGCCGGTCCCCATCCGAGCGAGGACCCCGCGGTGCTCGCGCAGCGTCCCGAGCAGCGACTGCGGCGACTCCGGGACGGTCGCCGACGCCTCCGCGGCGACCACGTCCTCCGGAGCGGCGCGGTCGGCCGCGGCCTGCGCCCGCCGCAGCACCGTCGCGGGGTCGGGCACGAGCAGCAGGACCACGACCGCCGCCACGCAGCAGACGATGTGCACCCAGAAGACGGACTCGACGGAGCCGGTGAAGTGCACCACCCCGGCCGCCAGGAACGGGCCGATCAGCCAGCCCGCGCGGAATGCCCCGGCGAGGGCGCTGAGCGCGCGGGCGCGGTGCGTGATCGGGACGAACGACGTCATGAACGCGTGGCGCGCCAGCGCGAAGACCGCGGTCGCGAGGCCGATCACGAAGACGCCGATCGTCAGCCCGACCCACGACGTCGAGAGCAGGCACACCACGAGCCCGAGGATCGACGCGGCCGAGGCTCCGAGCATGGCGCCGCGCTCGCCGATCCGCGAGACGATCCAGCCGCTGGGGATGTCGCCCGCCAGCTCGCCGATCATGATCATCCCGGCCACGAGGCCCGCCAGAGCCAGTGTCGCGCCGAGGTCGCCGGCCGCGGCCGGCAGGAGGGGGATGATCGCCCCCTCGCCGATGGAGAAGAGGAGGGTGGGGAGGAAGGTCGACAGCAGCAGCGGCCCGACGGGGAAGGGGCGCGGAGCGGTGCTGGTCACCGTCCCCAGGGTACGCCCGGGCCGGAGGGCGGCCCCCGGCCCCCGGTAGTCTGGACGCACCATGCTGGACAACGACTTCACCGAGCAGATCACTGCTCTCCGCTCCACCTTCGCCGACATCCGCGCCGTCATCGACGTGGACGGCCTCCGCTCGAAGATCGCCGAGCTCAGCGAGCAGGCCGGCGCCCCCGACCTGTGGGATGACACGGCCAACGCGCAGAAGGTGACCAGCGCCCTCAGCCACCGCCAGTCCGAGCTCGCGCGGATCACCGCGATCGACCGGCGCCTGGACGACCTCGAGGTGCTCGTCGAGATGGCGAACGAGGCCGAGGACGCCGAGTCCGAGCAGGAGGCGATCGCCGAGCTCTCCTCCCTCCAGAAGGTCATGGGCGAGCTCGAGGTGCAGACCCTGCTCGACGGCGAGTACGACGACCGCCCCGCCGTGGTCACCATCCGCGCGGGAGCGGGCGGCGTCGACGCCTCCGACTTCGCCGAGATGCTCATGCGCATGTACCTCCGCTGGGCCGAGAAGCACAAGTACGCGGCGACCGTCATGGACGCCAGCTACGCGGAGGAGGCGGGCATCAAGTCGGCCACCTTCCAGATCGACGCTCCCTACGCCTTCGGCACGCTCTCGGTCGAGGCAGGCACCCACCGCCTCGTGCGGATGAGCCCCTTCGGCGCCGCGGGCAAGCGCCAGACCTCCTTCGCCGCGGTCGAGGTCATCCCGCTGATGGAGGAGGCCGGGGCGATCGAGATCCCGGACAACGACATCCGAGTGGACGTCTTCCGCTCCTCCGGCCCCGGCGGCCAGTCGGTGAACACCACCGACTCCGCGGTGCGCCTCACCCACCTGCCCACCGGCACCGTCGTGTCGATGCAGAACGAGAAGAGCCAGATCCAGAACCGCGCCGCGGCGATGCGCGTGCTCCAGTCGCGGCTCCTGCTGCTGCAGAAGGAGCAGGAGGCGGCCACCAAGAAGGAGCTCGCCGGCACCATCACCGCGAGCTGGGGCGACCAGATGCGCAGCTACGTCCTCGCTCCGTACCAGATGGTGAAGGACCTGCGCACCGACCACGAGGTCGGCAACCCCTCGCACGTGTTCGACGGCGATCTGGACGGCTTCATCGCCGCCGGGATCCGCTGGCGGAAGTCCTCCTAGCGCGGCTCGGGCGCGTCCCCACCGACGCGCCGCGCGCCCCCTCGGCGGACTCTTCGGGATCGTCGCTTACCCTCGTACCGACATGATTCGCTTCGACAACGTCTCCAAGCAGTATCGGGGCGGCACGAGACCCGCCCTCAACGCCATCGATCTCGAGATCCTCCGGGGCGAGTTCGTCTTCCTCGTCGGCGCCTCCGGCTCCGGCAAGTCGAGCTGCCTCCGCCTGATCCTCAAGGAGGAACGCCCCTCCTCCGGGTCGATCCACGTGCTCGGGCAGAACCTCGGCAAGATCTCGAGCCGCAAGGTCCCGTACTTCCGCCGCAACATGGGCGTGGTGTTCCAGGACTTCCGGCTGCTGCCGAACAAGTCCGTCTTCGACAACGTCGCGTTCAGCCTCCAGGTGATCGGCAAGTCGAAGGGCTACATCCAGGAGGCCGTCCCGGACACGCTCAAGATGGTGGGCCTCGCGGGCAAGGCGTCGCGCCTGCCCCACGAGCTCTCCGGCGGCGAGCAGCAGCGCGTGGCGATCGCCCGCGCCGTCGTCAACAAGCCGGCCGTCCTGCTGGCCGACGAGCCCACGGGCAACCTCGACCCGACCACGAGCGCCGGCATCATGGCGCTGCTCGAGCGGATCAACGCGGGCGGCACGACCGTGATCATGGCGACCCACGAGGCCGGCATCGTCGACCAGATGAAGCGCCGCGTCATCGAGCTCTCGGCAGGCAGCATCGTTCGCGACGAGAGCCAGGGCGGCTACGGCCAGACCGAGAGCATCACCGTCGTCCACGACGGCGTCGTGGTCGTGGCGGCCGACGACCACGCGGTCGCCGAGCAGCCCGCGCCCCCGGCGATCATCGACAGCGAGCTCGCGCCCGCCGAGGTCCCCGAGATCGACCTGCGCCAGGAGGCCCCGGCCCCGCCGCCCGAGCCGGCCCGCCTCTCGCAGACCGCCGCCCAGCCCCGCGTCCCCGAGGGCCGCCGCTCCGCCGCCGTCGAGCCGGAGCGCGAGCCGGAGCCGGCCGCCGAGCCCGCCGCCGCCCCGCGCGTCGTCGAGCTGCAGAGCCAGACCGGTCCGATCTTCCTCCCCGCCGACACCGGCGCCCTGCCCGAGGAGTCGCTCGCCGCTCGCCTCGGCCTCCGCGCCCACACGGGCGAGGGCGACGAGACCGGCGACGACCAGCAGAACGTAGGACCCGTCAAGTGAGATTCGCACTGATCTGGTCGGAGGTCGCCAGCGGCCTCCGGCGCAACGTCTCCATGGTCGTCTCGGTGATCCTGGTGACCTTCATCTCCCTCACCTTCGTCGGCACGGCGATCCTGCTCCAGATGCAGATCGGCCAGATGAAGAACTTCTGGTACGACAAGGCGCAGGTCGCGGTGTACATGTGCACCGCCACCTCCGGCGGCTCGAACTGCAGCGGCTCCGACGCCACCGCCGAGCAGATCGACGCGGTGCAGGGCCAGCTCGAGGGCGCCACGCTCGCGCCGTACATCGACCGCTCCTACTTCGAGGACCACGACCAGGCCTACGCGAACTTCCAGGAGCAGTTCGCGGGCAACCCGGTCGCCGAGTACGTCACTCCCGACCTGCTCAACCAGACCTTCTGGATCAACCTGAAGGACCCGACCCAGTCGGACGTCATCGTGGAGAGCCTGTCGAGCGTCTCGGGAGTCGAGAGCGTCACCGACCAGCGGCAGTACCTCGACCAGATCTTCTCGATCCTCAACGCGGCGAGCTACACGGCGATCGGCATCGCCGTCCTGATGCTCGTCGCGGCCGTGCTGCTCATCGCCACCACGATCCGCCTCTCGGCGTTCTCGCGGAGACGGGAGCTGGGCATCATGCGGCTCGTGGGGGCCTCGAACCGGTTCATCCAGACCCCGTTCATCCTCGAGGGGGTCTTCGCCGCGCTGGTCGGCTCGATCCTCGCGGGAGTCGCGGTGGTCGCCATCGTGCAGGTCTTCGTGCAGGGGTTCCTGGCGTACCGGATCCCGCTGACCTCCTTCGTGGGACTCGACGACGCTCTGATCGTCGTGCCGATCCTGATCGTGGTCGGCATCGTCCTGGCCGCCGTCTCGGCGAACGTCGCGATCGCACGGTACCTGCGGGTCTGATCCCGGACCGGACGTATACTGGTGGGCTGTCCCGTTCGGGGCGGCCCACCGGTGCATCGCCCCGACGATGCCCGCCCCCTTCATCCGCTCGCGACCCGAGGAGCAGCCGTGCCCAGAGAACAGGGACAGAAGGTCGTCGCGACCAACCGCAAGGCGCGCCACGACTACCTCATCGAGGACACCTACGAGGCGGGCCTCGTGCTCACCGGCACCGAGGTGAAGTCCCTCCGGGCCGGCCGCGCCTCGCTGGTCGACGGCTACGCCTTCGTCGACGGGGGAGAGGCGTGGCTCGACGCCGTCCACATCAACGAGTGGGCGCAGGGCACCTGGACGAACCACCCGCCGCGCCGCAAGCGCAAGCTGCTGCTGCACAAGGCGCAGATCCTCAAGATCCACAACAAGGTGAAGGAGGGCGGGTACACGCTGATCCCGCTCTCGCTGTACTTCAGCGACGGCAAGGCCAAGGTCGAGCTGGCCGTGGCCAAGGGCAAGAAGGACTACGACAAGCGCCAGGTCCTCCGAGAGCGCCAGGACCGCCGCGAGGCGGACCGTGCGATGTCGACCCGCCGCCGCCTCGGCGAGTAGGCTCCGGCGGGCACTGTCCGACGGGTGCCGCGCAAGCCTCTTCTTCACGCCCCGCGCTTTGGGAGACTGGGGCGCGTGACCTCCCCCGAGAACAGCGCCCCCGCCGCCCTGAGCGCCGCCGACGAGAAGACGCGGTGGCGCGCTTTCGCGGTGAGCGTCGGAGTCGCGGCCATCACGATCCTCGACCTCTCGAAGGTCAACGTCGGCCTGCCGTCGATCGAGCGCTCGCTCGGAGCGGATGCGAGCCAGCTGCAGTTGATCGTCGCGGGCTACGCGCTCGCCTTCGGACTGGCGCTCGTGCCGGCCGGCCGGCTGGGCGACATCCGCTCGCGCCGCCTGCTGTTCCTGATCGGGCTGACCGCGTTCACGGTGACGAGCCTGCTCTGCGCGCTCGCGCCGTCGATCGAGCTGCTCGTCGTCGCGCGCTTCCTGCAGGGCGTCGCCGCGGGCATCCAGATGCCCCAGGTCCTCGGGCTGGTGCAGCAGATGTTCACCGGCGCCGAGCGGGCCCGGGCCTTCGGGGTCTTCGGCGCGACCATCGGCCTGTCGACCGCCTTCGGCCCGACCCTCGGCGGCCTCCTGATCGCGATCGGCGGCGAGCAGGACGGCTGGCGCCTGCTGTTCTGGATGAACATCCCGCTGGGCGTCGCCGCGTTGGTCTTCGCCTGGAAGCTCATCCCGAAGAAGCGCTCGCGGCCCGAGGGAGACCGGTCCCTCGACCCGGTCGGCCTGCTCCTGCTGGCGGTCGCGATCTTCGCGTTCATGCTGCCGTTCCTGCTGACCACGGGCTCCTCCTCGGACTCGCCCTACCGCTGGTTCTGGCTGGTCCTGGCCGCGGCCGCCGCCGCCGTCTTCGTGCGCTGGGAGGCGCACTACGCCGCGTCGGGGCGGACGCCCGTCATCGACTTCCGCATCTTCCGGACCAGCTCCTACCGCAACGGCATCCTGGTCGCGACCTCCTACTTCGCCGCGATCCCGGCGACCTTCCTCCTCACGACGCTCTTCCTCCAGCAGGGGCTCGGCCTCGAGCCGGTGTTCGCCGGCATGGTGAGCATCCCGTTCGCGCTGACCTCGGCGGTGACCGCCTGGTACGGCGGCAAGCTCGTGCAGCGCTACGGCCGCGCACTGGTGGTGCTCGGCATCGTGCTCGTGGTCATCGGCTTCACGCTCGTGCTGCTCGCCGCCGAGCTCCTCCCGGCCGAGACCGCGGCCTACGGCATGGGTGCCGCGATGCTCGTCGCCGGGGCCGGCGGCGGCTTCGTCGTGTCGCCGAACCAGACGCTCACCCTCGCCGAGATCCCGCCGGCGCAGGGCGGCGTGGCGGGCTCCGTGGGCCAGCTCGGCCAGCGCGTGGGCACCGCGGTCGGCACCGCCTGCGCCTCCGCCGTCTTCTTCGCGACGCTGGCGAGCGAGCAGGGGATGGCGGAGGGGCTGGACCGGTACCACGACGCCTTCCGCAACGGCTACTTCGTCACCCTCGGGCTGATCGCGCTCGCGCTCGTGCTGGGTCTGCTCGATCTGCGCCGCCGCCGGGTGACCGCCCGCGGAGCTGAGGTAGACTAGAACCCGTAACTCCACAGTGTGCGACGAACGACCCACTCCAGCGGCCTCCGGGCCGTCGAGTGCTCGCGGGGATGATCGGTTTCGACATTGCCTGCGAAACTGCGAGAAGCGGGTCGAGGATCCAGGGTCATCTCGTCAACGATCCCTGGAAAACACAGGTGCCGAACAGAAGCGCACCGACTTCGCTCTCGCTGCCTAAGCCAGAGTAGATAGTCCGTCAGCCCGTGGGTGCGTCCTCGCCCCGGATCCTGGCGTCATCTAGAGGACTTGCTGCGTCGTTACGCCTGAGGGCGACGCGGGACTTGCACTCGGGCTGGGCCCGTCGACCGATGCGCCGATGGTAACGGTCGGGGCCGAGCAGAACGCTCTCATCGGCTACACCCGTAGAAGGCGCAGAATCACAGCGATGGACGGGGGTTCGATTCCCCCCATCTCCACCACGGTCGTCGTCGCACACTGGGAGCTCCGCTCCGCCGCCCTCACGACGGGCGCACGTCGAGTTGTCTGATCCGCCCGTAGAGGGTGAGCATCGCCAGCCGGTCGTCGTCGTCGTGCGCCGGGCCGGCGAGAGCCTGCGGCGGGGCCCAGTCCCGGTAGAGCACGCCCGGCGCCAGCACGGCGACGGCGGTGCCGGCCGGGTAGTGAGCGCTGCGGTCCACCGGCAGCTCGGCGAACGCGTCGGGCAGGAGCCGGTGCAGCACCTCCAGCAGAGGACGGAGGCGAACTGCTCGCGCCTCGTGCACGGAGAGGGTCACAGCGTTCATCGCGGCGAGCGCGGCCACCAGGTGCTCGGCGGCGTCGTCGTCGTCGCACCGCTCGGTGACCAGCAGCGAGATCACCCCGCGCGGCTTCAGCCAGCCGAGCGTGGCGGCCTCGGCGTCGCCGTCCACCGAGACGACGCGGTCGGAGGCGTGGGCGTAGTCGTGCAGGAGCCGCGACCAGACGTCGCCCGGGCCGGGCCCGTCGACCTGCGCGACCGCCTCCGCCGCGGCGAGCAGGGAGCTCTGCCGGTGGAGCCTCGGGAACAGGCTGTCCGCCGGTCCCCAGTGCTGCTCGGCCGTGCGCGAGCGCTCGGGGGGTTCCTGGTCGTGCCGGTCCTGCATGTCGACTCCTGAGCCGCCGGTCTCCGCGCCCCCTCGCGCCTGCCGGTCGTCCCTTCACCCTGCGCTCCGCCGGAGCGCGTGTCAATGAGTCGGACGGGGGTCGATCGGAGCCGTGGTCAGCGAGCGGAGCCGAAGAGGCTGCCGGTGGTGGAGTCGTCGGCCGGATCGAGGACCGCGCAGACGATCGTGCGGTCTCCGTGGCGCCAGCCGACCTCGGAGGGGACGAGCGAGCGGTACTCGAGGGCGGAGTCGCCGTAGGCGATCCCCATCACGGCGCCGAACTCCGGCTCGCAGCCCGCCTCGGCCTGGGCGAGCAGCGTGTTGCGGCTGGTGTAGCGGTCTCCGGGCTGCGCGAACGTGTGGAAGACCTCCAGGGCGTGCTCCTCCGCGCACGGGACGACGTCCACGTCGGCGATGCGGTCGTCGCCCGGGTCGGCCAGGCAGTCGCCGCGCCGCAGCGAGAACACGTCGGTGACGCCGGCGGTCGCCACCGTGCCGCCCTCGTCACGCACGGCCTCCGGACCGTCCGGCCCGACGACGGAGGAGCAGCCCGAGAGGAGCAGGAGGAGCGCCGCCGAGGCGAGCGCGGCCGTCCGGCTCCTCATCGCGGCGCCACGATCGCGAGCACCTCGTCGTGCAGCAGGCCGTTGGTGGCGACGGCGCTGCCGTGCCACGGCCCGTCCTCCCCGTCGGCGGAGGTGAAGCGGCCGCCCGCCTCCTGCACGATCGGCACCAGGGCCGCCAGGTCGTAGGGCTTCACGTCGAACTCGCCCGCACCGTCGAGGAGGCCCTCGGCGACGAGCATGTAGGGCCACGCGTCCCCGTACGCCCGGTCGCGCCAGACGGCGCCGGCGAGCTCGAGCAGCTGCGGGAGACGGCCCGCGCCCTCCCACTGCTGGATGCTGTTGTAGCTGAAGGTCGCCGAGGCGAGCGTGTCGATCCCCGAGACGCGCAGTGGTCGCGGCTCGGCCCCGGCCTCCAGCTCGACGGCCCAGGCGCCGGAGCCCTCGGCCGCCCACCAGCGCGTGCCGAGAGCGGGAGCGGAGACGACTCCGACGACGGGGACGCCGTCGACCGCGAGCGCGATCAGGGTCGCCCAGATCGGGACGCCGCGGAGGAAGTGGGCAGTGCCGTCGATCGGGTCGAGGATCCACTGCCGCGAGGCCTCGCCCGAGGTGCCGAACTCCTCGCCGAGGATCGCGTCGTCCGGACGCTCGGCGGCGAGCAGCGCGCGGATCGCCTCCTCGACGGCGCGGTCGGCGTCGGTGACCGGGGTGCGGTCGAGCTTCGTGTCCACGACGAGGTCGAGCGCGCCGAACCGCTCCCGCGAGATCGCATCGGCCGCGTTCGCCAGGCGGAGGGCGAGTCGGAGGTCGTCGTCGAAGCTCTGGTCACTGCTCTGCGAGGTCACGCGACCACGATACCGGTGGGTCCCGCGGAGCCTCCGATCGCTGCCGCGGGCGGTCCATCGCACTCGATTTGACGAGACGGGGGGAGACGCTGGTAATGTGAACCCTCGGTTCGGTACGCACGATCAGTCGGCCGAAACGCACCTCTAGCTCAATCGGCAGAGCAACTGACTCTTAATCAGTGGGTTCTCGGTTCAAGTCCGAGGGGGTGCACCACCAGCCCCGCACCTCCTCGTGAGGTGCGGGGCTTCGTCGTTCCCGGTCCGTGTCCGTTCCCGACCTCCTCGGAGCGCCCGCGGGGGGAGCGCCGGCCCGTGCTCACTCGCTGGAGGGTGCGGCGGTCGACGGGTCGAGCAGCGGCAGGACTCCGCGGAAGCCGACGCTCGTGGAGCCGATCCCGATGTCGAGCGCGTCGGAGGCCCGGGCCTGATCGGCGGCGGCGGCGGTCAGGCTCAGGGTGATGCCCGTCCGCGTGAAGGTCCGGGCGACGGTGCTCCAGGCGAGGTCGACGTCTCCGTCCGCCGACGCTAACAGGCGCCTGAGCATCCGCACGGTGTCCGGCGCAGAATGCGGACCGACCCCCGTTCGCGTGGCAGGATCTCCGTTCGCTTCCGTTTCCCTCCAGAAAGGACCGATGTGCCCGAAGACGTCCTCCCCGTGATCGGCTCGATCGCGCTCGCCGTGGTGATCGCGGTCGTGATCGCCGTGGTCGCGACCGCCGTCGTCGCCCTCGTGCTGCGCTCGGTCGGCAAGCGCAAGACCTGGGCGCGCCTGCTGATCCGGCGTCTGCGCATCCCGTTCCGCGTGCTGCTGATGACCATCGCGGTCTGGGCCGCGCTCGCCGCCACCGTGTCGGGCGACCCCTGGCCGGGTCTCGTGCAGCGGGTGTTCCAGATCGCCACGATCGGCACGGCGGCGTGGGTGATCGGCTCCCTGTTCGTGTTCCTCGAGGATCTGGGCGCCGAGCGCTACCGGACCGACACGGCCGACAACCGCCGGGCACGCCGCCTCCGCACGCAGATGACGATCATCCGGAGGGTCGCCGTGGCGGCCGTCGTGGTCATCGCGATCGGCGCCTCGCTGCTGACCTTCCCCGAGGCCCGCACGGCCGGTGCGAGCCTCCTGGCCTCGGCCGGCGTGCTCTCGATCGTGGCGGGCCTGGCCGCGCAGTCGAGCCTCACGAACATCTTCGCCGGGATGCAGCTCGCCTTCAGCGACGCCATCCGCCTGGACGACGTGGTGATCGTCGAGACCGAGTGGGGGCGGATCGAGGAGATCACGCTGACCTACGTCGTCGTCCACCTCTGGGACGACCGCCGCCTGGTGCTGCCCACGAACTACTTCACGACCCAGCCGTTCCAGAACTGGACCCGCACCGGGTCCGAGCTGCTCGGCGCCGTCGAGCTCGACCTGGACTGGCGGGTGAGCCCCGAGCAGATGCGCGACGAGCTGCACCGCATGCTCGAGGAGACCGACCTCTGGGACCGGCGCACCAGCGTCCTGCAGGTGACCGACGCGACGGGCGGCTTCGTCCGGATCCGGGTGCTCGTCACCGCGAAGGACGCGCCGACGCTCTTCGACCTGCGCTGCTACGTGCGCGAGCGGCTCGTCTCGTGGCTGCACGAGAACGACCCCGTCGCCCTCCCGCGTCAGCGCGTCGAGATGGAGCGGGAGCCCGCTCCCGCCGTGACCCCGCGCCGGCACGGGTCCTCCGCCCCGGACAACCTGTTCTCGGGCGACGAGCGCTCGAACGAGCGGGGGGCGATGTTCACGGGTCTCATCGACCTGCGGGACACCCCGAAGCGGGAGCTGCCGCCGAGGGACTGACTCCTGCGAGGACGCCGCTCCCACGGCCGCACCCGGGGTGCGCGCGGCGAGCGGCGTCCCGCAGGGCGGTCAGCGGTTCACAGAGCTCATGTCGGCGTAGCGGTCGCCGACGGGGGCCTCGAGCGCGCCGAGGACGTCGAGCTGCTCCGCGGTCAGCACGAGGGCGTCCGCGGCCGCGTTCTCCTCGATGCGCGAGACGCGCTTGGTGCCCGGGATCGGAGCGATGTCCTCGCCCTGGGCGAGCAGCCAGGCGAGCGCCACCTGCGCGGCGGTCGCGTCCGCCTCTGCCGCCACACGGTCGACGGCCTCCACGATGCGGAGGTTCGCCTCCAGCGCTCCGTCGGCGAAGCGGGGGTTGTCGCGGCGGAAGTCGTCGCTGCCCAGCTCGGCGACCGAGCGGATGCTGCCCGTGAGGAAGCCGCGGCCCAGCGGCGAGTACGGGACGAAGCCGATGCCGAGCTCGCGGAGGACCGGCAGCACCTCCGCCTCGGGGTCGCGGGTCCACAGCGAGTACTCGGACTGCACGGCGGTGACCGGGTGCACGGCGTGAGCGCGCCGGATCGTCGCGGGCGCCGCCTCCGAGAGGCCGTAGCCGCGGAGCTTGCCCTCCTGGATCAGCTCCGCGAAGGCCCCCGCGGTCTCCTCGACCGGGACGCCCGGGTCCATGCGGTGCTGGTAGTAGAGGTCGATGCGGTCGGTGCCCAGGCGCGCGAGCGAGCCCTCGACGGCGAGCCGCAGGTTCTCCGGGGAGCCGTCGAGTCCGCGGCCCCCGTCGCCGCGGTGGCGGATCATGCCGAACTTGCTCGCCAGCACGACCTCGTCGCGGCGGCCGGCCAGCGCGCGGCCGAGCAGCTCCTCGTTGGTGTACGGGCCGTAGATCTCGGCGGTGTCGAGGAACGTGACGCCGAGATCGAGGGCGCGGTGCACGGTGCGGATCGACTCCGCGTCGTCGGTGCCGGCGCCGGTGTAGAACGCCGACATGCCCATCGCGCCGAGACCGAGGCGCGAGACCTCGAGGGCGGCGACGTCGGATCCGAGGGTGATCGTCTTCATCAGTGGGTGGTCCTCTCCTGGTACGCCGCGATCTTGATGTCGATCGCGGCGAGGCTGGCGTGTGTCCGGGCGAGCTGCGCCTCGACCTCCTCGCGGTGCGTCCGGAGCAGCGCGAGGCGCTCCGGCTCCGTGGCGGGCCCGATCCGGAGGAGCCGGGCGTACTCGCGGATCCGCGCGATCGGCATCCCGGTCGCGCGGAGCTTGGTGAGGAAGTCGACCCAGCCGACGTCGGCCGGCCGGTAGCGGCGGTGCTGCGACGAGGCGCGCTCGACCGGGTCGAGCATGAGCCCGGCGCGCTCGTAGTAGCGCAGGGTGTGCACGGTGAGACCGGTGACGGCGGCGACCTGCGAGATCGACAGCACCTCCGGCTCGGCCGGGGCGGCGGTGGCGGTGGACATGGCGTCAACCTACGACTTCGAGTGCGCTCGAGGTCAAGCGGGAGCGGGCGACTCAGCCGACCTCGCGGCTGAAGCCCAGGAGGGCCTCGGCGATGCGGGCGTCCGCCTCCTCGTGGCTGATGGTCGCCTCGCCGTCGCCCGCCTGCGGCCCGTACCAGCCGAAGTCGGCGTGGTTGGCGCCGTCGATCTCGACGAGGTCGGCGGAGGAGGGCAGCCGGACGCTCGCGTCGGCGACCTTCTGCGGCGTGCTGAGCCCGTCCTCCGATCCGCTGACGCTGAGGACGGGGAGCTCGGAGCCCGAGAGGTCGTTCGCGCAGTAGCTGCCGAGCAGCACCAGGCCCGCCACCGCCGGGTCCTCGGCCCACTGGCAGGCCTTCACGCCGCCGAGGGAGTGGCCGCCGACGAGCCAGCGGTCGACGCCCTCGGCCTGGCTGGTGAAGGTCTCGAGGGAGCGGAGGTCGAAGAAGGCCAGGTGCAGGATCGGCCGCGTGATCACGACGGTCGCCCCGGCGTCGACCAGCGGAGCCAGGGTCGCCTCGTAGGAGGAGGCGTCGACCTTCGCTCCGGGGATGAAGACCAGGCCCGTGCCGGCCAGCTCACCGGTCGAGGTCGGCGTCATCACGAGCGCGTCGTCCGTGCGCTCGACCGCGATCGCCGGATCGGCGCGCACACGGGCGAGGGCGTCCTCGTCGGGGCCGCTGACGATCGAGCTCCAGGTGAGGAAGCCGAGGACCGCGACTCCGAGGACTCCACCGACGCTCGCGAGAACGACGCGGCGGCGCCTCATCGGGCTGCCGCGATCGCGTCGGCCGCCTGCACCAGGGCGAGGTGGGAGAGGGCCTGGGGAGTGTTCCCCGCGTGCCGGCGGCCCTCGACGTCGTACTCCTCCGAGAGGAGGCCCACGTCGTTGCAGAGCCCGACGAGCCGGTCCATCAGGGTCCGCGCGTCGTCGATCCGGCCGGAGTCGGCGTACTGCCGGACGAGCCAGAAGGAGCAGGCGAGGAACGGGTGCTCGCCGCCCGCGAGGCCGTCGACCGAGGACTCGGTCCGGTAGCGGTGCAGCAGGCCGTCCTGCAGGAGCACGCGCTCCAGCTCGGCGACGGTGCCCAGCATCCGCGGGTCGTCGGCGGGGACGAACCCGACCATCGGCAGCACGAGGAGCGACGCGTCGACCTCGGGCGAGCCGTAGGACTGCACGAAGTGGCCGCGCTCGGCGTCGAAGCCCTGGGCCTCGATCTCGGCGCGCACCTCGTCGCGGAGGCGCTCCCAGGTCTCGACCGGACCGGGCAGGCCGTTCTCGCGCACGGCGCGGACGCCCCGATCGAGCGCGGCCCAGATCATGACCCGCGAGTGCGTGAAGTGCCGCGGCTCGCCCCGGATCTCCCAGATGCCGTTGTCCGGCCGCTGCCAGTTGGTCTCGACGAAGCCCAGGAGCGCGCGCTGGAGCGGCCAGGAGAACTCCGTCTCGTCCACTCCGGCCACGCGGGCCTCGTGCAGAGCGACCATCACCTCGCCGATCACGTCCGCCTGGTACTGGTCGACGGCGGCGTTCCCGATCCGCACGGGGGAGGCGCCGTCGTAGCCGGGCAGGCTCGGCATCTCCCGCTCGGGCAGGTCGCGCTCGCCGGCGAGGCCGTACATGATCTGCACGTCCTCCGGCGCGCCCGCGACCGCGCGGAGCAGCCAGGCCCGCCACTTCTGCGCCTCCTGCTCGAACCCGTGCGCGAGCAGGGCCTGCAGGGTGAGCGAGGCGTCGCGGAGCCAGACGTAGCGGTAGTCCCAGTTGCGGGCGCCGCCGAACTGCTCCGGGAGCGAGGTGGTCGCCGCCGCGACGATGCCGCCGGTCTCGTCGTCGGTCAGGGCGCGGAGGGTGAGCAGCGAGCGGACGACGGCGTCGCGGTGCGGCCCGTCGTAGTCGATCGCCGACGCCCACTCGGACCACCAGGAGAGCGTGCGCTCCAGCGCGCGGTCGACGTCGAGGCGCTTCGGCGCCCGCTGGTGCGAGGGGAACCACGCCATCGAGAGGTCGACGACCGCGTCCGTGTCGACGTCGAACTCCGCCGCGTGGGCGTGGTCGACGGCCTTCAACCGCACTCCGCGCACCACGACCGCGTCGGGCCCGGCGACGGCGACGAGCAGCGGATCCTCGTCCGTCCCCTCCTGCCGCACCCACGGCATGGTGCGGGCGTAGTCGAAGCGGATGCGCAGCTCCTGCCGCATCCGGACGGTCCCCGACACTCCGCGCACCCGGCGCACCAGCTCGGCGCGCTCGTCGCGCAGCGGCATCACGTCGACCACCTCGACGACGCCGGTGGGCGTCGTCCACCGGGTGACCAGCGCGAGCGTGTCGCCGAGGTAGTGGCGCTCGCTCGTCGCCTCCCCGTCCACCGGCCGGAGCGACCAGCGCCCCTGGTCGTCGCCGCCGAGGAGGGCGCCGAAGACGGAGGCGGAGTCGAAGCGCGGCAGGCACAGCCAGTCGATCCCCCCGTCGCGGGAGACGAGAGCGGCCGTGCGGCAGTCGGAGAGGACGGCGTAGTCCTCGATCGGGGAGACCATGCGGCGATCCTCTCAGGTGCGGCTGTGGCCTCCCAGTCAAGGCGGAGCGGGGCTCTTCAGTGCCGCCGTAGGGTGAGCCGCATGGCACAGACCGTCTCGACCCTGCTCATCCTCGGAGCGACGGGGGACCTGTCCTCGCGGCTCCTCCTCCCCGCCGTCGGCCAGCTGCTGACCCGCGAGACCGACCGGCGGGTCCACCTCGTCGGCGCGGGACGCGAGGACTGGACCCAGGAGCACTGGCACGAGGTGCTGACCGCCTCCTTCGCCACCGTCGAGGCGCAGGGCGAGGGCGTGGACGCGCTCACCTCCGGCACGCGCTACCAGCAGGTCGACGTCACCGATCCGGAGGCGCTCGCCGCCCTGCTCGCGAGCTGCGACGGTCCGGTGGCGGTCTACTTCGCCCTCCCGCCGGCGATCGCGGCGAAGGCCTGCGAGGCGCTCGCCGCCCATGACCTGCCGGAGGGCACTGTGCTGGCGTTGGAGAAGCCGTTCGGGACCGACGAGGCGAGCGCGCACGCCCTCAACCAGCGCCTCGCCGCGCTGGTCCCCGAGGACCGCATCCACCGCGTCGACCACTTCCTCGGCCGCGCGACCGTGATGAACGTGCTCGGCCTGCGCTTCGCGAACCGGATCCTCGAGCCGCTGTGGTCGGCCGAGCACATCGAGAGCGTCGAGATCGTCTACGACGAGCAGCTGGCCCTCGAGGGGCGGGCGAGCTACTACGACGGCGCGGGCGCGCTGACCGACATGATCCAGAGCCACCTGCTGCAGGTCCTCGCGGTGATCGCGATGGAGCCGCCGTCCTCGCTCGACGCGGCCGACCTCCGGGACGCGAAGTCGATCGTCCTGCGCGCCACCCGCCTGCACGGCGACGACCCCGCCGCGAGCTCGCGCCGCGCCCGCTACACAGCGGGGACGATCGACGGACGCGAGCTGCCCGCCTACGCGGACGAGAAGGGCGTGGACCCCGCTCGCAGGACCGAGACGCTGGCCGAGCTGGTCGTCGAGATCGACACCTGGCGCTGGGCCGGCGTGCCGTTCACCCTCCGCTCCGGCAAGGCGCTCGGGGAGCGGCGACGCGAAGTGGTCATCCGCTTCAAGCCGGTGCCGCACCTGCCCCGCGGCTTCGTGGGCACCGAGGCGCCGTCCGTGCTGCGGCTGTTCCTCGCGCCCGACCAGATGTCGCTCGAGCTGAACATCAACGGCCCCGGCGACCCGTACACGCTCGAGCGCGCCTCGCTGGAGGCGACTTTCGGCGCGGGCGAGCTGCTGGCGTACGGCGAGGTCATCTCGGGGATCCTCGACGACGACCCGTCGCTCTCGGTCCGCGGGGACGCCGCCGAGGAGTGCTGGCGCATCGTGCAGCCCGCGATCGACGCGTGGCACGCGGACCGGGTGCCGCTCGACGAGTACCCGGCGGGCAGCGAGGGACCCGGGAGCTGGCCGACGCTCTGACGGGCGGCCGGGGGAGGGGCGGCCGCGGGGGATCTCGGGACGGCGGCTGCGCCGCCTCCTCGATCAGCGGGAAGCGCGACGTCGCTCGTCGGGTCGGCCGGAGGGCGAGCCCGCCGGCCGACCGCTCGGGTCAGGAGCGGTTCGCGACGGGGGTGTCGACGGCGACGTCGGCGGGGGCCGGCTCCGCCCAGACGGCGATCGGCTTCGGCTCCCAGGTGAGGGCGGCCGGCTCCACCGGGGGAGTGGAGGCGCGCATCACGGGGATCGCCTCGGTGACCGGGGACGACGTCCGCTCGGCGCCGGCGCGGAGCTGCTCCTCCTGGATGGCGGCGGAGAGCTCGTGGGCGAGGGAGCGCGCGAGCATCCCGTGGAAGATCGGGTCGCGGTCGTCGTGGCTGCGGCGCGTGACGACCCAGGCGCCCTCGGATCCGACGAAGGCCGCGAGCCGCTCGTGGACGACGGCGAAGAGCTCGTCATGCGTGAGGACGGGGGCCGCCTCGACGACCTCGGGGGCCGCCTTGCGACGCCTCAGACGAAACCTCATGACGAACCCCGTTTCCCGTGCCGGCAGCGACTGGGAACAGTGTCGCCGCCATCGGGTCGGGAGACCGGCTGACACGCCGCCCCGCGGGGAGGCGGCGCGTCAGGAGGGCCTAGCGGTCGCGCTTCTTGCCGTGCTCCTCCTTGACGATCTCCTTCGAGTCGTAGGACACGGAGCCCAGGGCGACGGTGACCGAGATGGCCCAGCTGACCCACTGGAGGGCCAGGCGCCAGTCGCGCGGGCCCTTGCGCGTGGTCTGCAGGATCGACCAGCCGCCGACGATCGCGCTGATGACGCTGGAGTTGAGGATGAACTTGCGCATGCGTGTGCCTCCCGTGTTCACCCCGACGCTAGCGGGTGCGAAAGCTCTCAGAGGAACGCTTGACAGCACCGAGGGGTTGTCCCGCTACGGTGGACCGCCGCCGGGACCCGAATCCTCGAGCCGGGGCACGCCGAGGAGAACGGGAACGACATGCGCACGGCTGTGATCGGGGCGGTGCTGCTCGTCGTCGGGGCGGTGGCCGTCGTCACGGGGGTCCTCCCGATGGACGCGCTGGGCGAGCTGGTCGAGCGGACGGCGCCGATCCTCGGCTTCGTGGTCGCGGTGACCGTGGTCGCCGAGCTGGCCTCCGAGGCCGGCGTCTTCACGGTGGTCGCCGAGCGCTCCGCCGAGTGGGGCCGCGGGCGGACCGCGGTGCTCTGGCTGCTGGTGGTGGCGATGGCCGTCGTCAGCACGGTGTTCCTCTCGCTCGACACGACCGCCGTGCTCCTGACCCCGGTCGTGGTCCTGCTCGCGGCGCACGTGCGCGTCCCACCCCTGCCGTTCGCGATGGCCACGGTCTGGCTGGCGAACTGCGCCTCCCTCCTCCTCCCCGTCTCGAACCTCACCAACCTGCTGGCGCAGCGGCGCCTGGGGGTCGAGGGCCCGTTCGCCTTCGCCGCGCTGACCGCGGTGCCCGCGCTCGTCGCGGCCGTCGTGCCCGTGCTGATCCTCGCGATCCGCTACCGGCGCGAGCTGGCCGGGCGCTACACCCCGGGGGAGCGGACGCCGGTGGAGGACCGGGTGCTGCTGGTCGGCGCGGGGATCGTCGTGGCGCTGCTCCTGCCGGCGCTCGTCTCGGGCCTCGAGGTGTGGATCCCGGCGACGGTCGCCGCGGTCGCGCTGATCGTCCTCTTCGCGGTGCGCCGTCCCGCGGCCCTCACGCCCGCCCTCCTGCCGTGGCAGCTCGTCGTCTTCGCGGCGGGCCTCTTCGTGGCGATGGAGGCGGCGCACCAGCTCGGGCTGGGCGCGGCGCTCGCCGTGGTCGCGGGGGAGGGGAGCGGGACGCTCGACCTGCTGCGCCTCGCCGGCTCCGGCGCGGTCGCCTCCAACCTGGTCGACAACCTGCCCGCCTACCTCGCCCTCGAGCCCGTCGCGGCGGATCCGCTCCGCCTGGTCGCCCTGCTGATCGGCGTGAACGCCGGACCGCTGATCACCCCGTGGGCCTCGCTCGCCACCCTGCTCTGGCACCAGAGGCTGACCGCGCTGGGCGTGCACGTCTCGTGGCGCCAGTACGCGCTCCTCGGACTCGTCGCGGTCGTCCCGACGGTGGGCGGAGCGACGCTCGCCCTCGCCCTCGTGCAGGGCTGACCCCCCGTCCCCCGAGCGGGGCCGGCTGATAGCCTCGACGGGCACGACGACGGCTCGACCGACGAAAAGGGACCACCATTCCTCCGCACTCCGCCTCCGACTCCTCCGCCGCTGACAGGACCGACGCCGGGACCTCGGGAGGGACCGAGCGCAACGCGTTCGTGGTCGTCTCGAACCGCCTCCCCGTGGACCGCGTCGTGGCCGAGGACGGCACCGCCTCCTGGAAGACCTCGCCCGGCGGGCTGGTCACCGCGCTCGAGCCCGTGATGCGCGCGAACGAGGGCGCCTGGGTCGGCTGGCCCGGCGTGGCCGACGAGGAGGTCGCGCCGTTCGTCGACAACGGCGTGCAGATCGTCCCCGTCGCCCTCAGCGCGCAGGAGCTCGAGGACTACTACGAGGGCTTCTCGAACGACACGCTCTGGCCGCTGTACCACGACGTGATCGCGCCCCCGACCTACCACCGCGACTGGTGGGACGCCTACGTGCGGGTCAACCAGCGCTTCGCCGAGGCGGCCGCGGCCGTGACGGAGGAGGACGGCGTGGTCTGGGTCCAGGACTACCAGCTCCAGCTCGTGCCCAAGATGCTGCGGGAGCTCCGGCCCGACGTCACGATCGGCTTCTTCAACCACATCCCGTTCCCGCCCTACGGGATCTTCGCGCAGCTCCCGTGGCGCCGGCAGATCGTCGAGGGCCTGCTCGGCGCCGACGTGATCGGCTTCCAGCGCCAGGGCGACGCGGGCAGCTTCCTCCGCGCGGTCCGGCGCCTGCTGGGCTACGACACCCGCAGCACGGTCGTCGAGGTCCCGGTCGAAGAGGAGGCCGTCGGCGGCACCCGCCGCGTCAACCGCTCGCGGCGCGGGGCGAGCGTGCGCCCGGTCGTCGCCCGGCACTTCCCGATCTCGATCGACTCCGCGTCGTTCGAGGCGATGGCGCGCACCCCCGAGATCCAGGCCCGCGCCGCCGAGATCCGCGCCGAGCTGGGCAACCCCGCGACGATCATGCTCGGCGTCGACCGGCTCGACTACACCAAGGGGATCGGCCACCGCCTGAAGGCCTTCGGCGAGCTCCTGGCGGACGGCCGCCTCACCTCCGAGGACGCGGTGCTGGTCCAGGTCGCGAGCCCGAGCCGCGAGCGCGTGGACACCTACCGGCAGCTGCGCGACGACATCGAGCTGCAGGTCGGCCGGATCAACGGCGACTACAGCACGCTCGGGCACCCGGCGATCAGCTACCTCCACCACGGCTACCCGCGCGAGGAGATGGTGGCGCTCTACCTCGCCGCCGACGTCATGCTCGTCACGGCGCTGCGCGACGGGATGAACCTCGTCGCGAAGGAGTACGTCGCCTCCCGCTTCGACAACGACGGCGTGCTCGTGCTGAGCGAGTTCGCCGGAGCGGCCGACGAGCTCAAGCAGGCCGTGCAGGTGAACCCGCACGACATCTCGGGGCTGAAGGACGCGATGGAGGCGTCGGCGCGGATGCCGCGCGTCGAGCGCACCCGGCGCATGCGCGCGCTCCGTCGCCGCGTGCTCGAGAACGACGTGGCGCGCTGGTCCGAGTCGTTCCTCTCCGCTCTCGCGGAGCACGCGGCCGGCCAGCAGCTCGACGTGCGGCCCGCCGCCCGCGGGCAGGAGGCGCCGCACGGCCAGGAGGCCGAGCACCGCGACGACTCGGCGCACGGACAGGCGGCCGAGCTCGAGCGGGAGGCCGCCGACGACCGCGAGCTCGACGGCGGCGCGCGATGAGCGAGGGAGTGCCCGAGCGGCTCGCGGCGGCGCTGCGGGAGCTCGCCGCGGCCGATCGGCTCCTGGTGGCCCTCGACTTCGACGGCACTCTCGCGCCCGAGGTCGACGACCCCGCCCGCGCGCGAGCGCTCCCCGAGGCGCGCGAGGCCGTGCTGCGGCTCCTCGCCCTTCCCGGCACCCGGGTCGCGCTGGTCTCCGGCCGGGCGCTCGGGAGCCTGGAGGAGGTCTCGCAGCTGCCGGACGAGGCGCTGCTGGTCGGCTCCCACGGCATCGAGATCCGCCTCGACCCCGAGGAGGACGCGGTCCGGCTCGACGACGACGAGCTCGAGAAGGTGGGAGTGCTCGAGGACGTCCTGAAGGGCATCGCCCGCGGGATCGACAACGTCTGGATCGAGGACAAGCCCGCCGGCTTCGCCCTGCACACCCGCCTCGCGACCGAGCGCCACAGCCGCGTCGCCCACGTCGTCGCCCTCTCCGAGGCGCGCGCCGAGGTGCAGGGGGTCACCGTCCGCGAGGGGAAGAACGTCCTGGAGTTCTCGGTCCGCTCGACCACCAAGGGCGAGGCCGTGCAGCACCTCCGCCGCTACACCGGCGCGACCGCCGTGCTCTACGCGGGCGACGACGTGACGGACGAGGACGCCTTCGCGGTCCTCGGCTCCGGCGACGTCGGCATCAAGAGCGGCGAGGGCACCACGGCGGCCTCCTACCGGGTCCGCGGCCCCGAGCAGGTCGCGCACGCACTCCGGCTTCTCGCCGATCTGCGCGCGGAGTAGCAGCCCCCTCCCTGCGGTCAGCGCCGGCGGGTCCCGGACCGCCGACTCGCCGAGGACGGCCGTCCGCCGACGCGGGGAGCGGCCGTTCGCGACGAGTCGGAGATCCGCGGGGACGTCCGCATCCGGTGCCGCTGCCGGAGGCCGGGGCCGGGACGGGTGCGCAGGCCGGTCCGGGTCCGCCCGGCGAGCAGGGGCACTGCGCGCGAGGCGGTAGCCTCATCGCATGCCGGAAATCGATTGGAAGCCCCGCTCGCGCACCGTCACGGACGGCATCGAGGCCACGACGTCGCGCGGGATGCTGCGGGCGGTCGGGATGGGCGATGACGACTGGGAGAAGCCCCAGATCGGCATCGCGTCCTCGTGGAACGAGATCACCCCCTGCAACCTCTCGCTCGAGCGCCTCGCGCGCTCCGCGAAGGAGGGCGTGCACTCCGGCGGCGGCTACCCGCTCCAGTTCGGCACCATCTCCGTCTCGGACGGCATCTCGATGGGCCACGAGGGCATGCACTTCTCGCTCGTCTCCCGCGAGGTCATCGCCGACTCCGTCGAGACCGTGATGATGGCCGAGCGCCTGGACGGCACCGTCATGCTGGCCGGCTGCGACAAGTCGCTGCCCGGCATGCTGATGGCCGCGGCCCGCCTCGACCTCGCCGCCGTGTTCGTCTACGCCGGCTCGATCGCCCCGGGCTGGGTCAAGCTCTCGGACGGCACCGAGAAGGACATCACGATCATCGACTCCTTCGAGGCCGTCGGCGGCGTCAAGGCCGGGATCATGTCCGAGGAGGACGCCAAGCGCATCGAGTGCGCCTTCGCCCCGGGCGAGGGCTCCTGCGGCGGCATGTACACCGCCAACACCATGGCCAGCGTCGCCGAGGCGCTCGGCATGAGCCTGCCCGGCTCCGCCTCGCCCGCCGCCGCCGACCGCCGCCGCGACTACTTCGCCCGCAAGTCCGGCGAGGCCGTCGTCGAGCTGCTGCGCAACGGCACCACGGCCCGCGACATCCTCACCAAGGAAGCGTTCGAGAACGCGATCGCGGTGGCGATGGCCTTCGGCGGGTCGACCAACGTCATCCTGCACCTGCTCGCGATCGCCAACGAGGCCGAGGTCGACCTCACGATCGACGACTTCAACCGCATCGGCGACACGATCCCGCACATCGGCGACCTCAAGCCCTTCGGCAAGTACGTCATGAACGACGTCGACCGCCACGGCGGCGTCCCGGCCGTGATGAAGGCGCTCCTGGACGCCGGGCTGCTCCACGGCGACTGCCTGACGGTCACCGGGAGGACGGTCGCCGAGAACCTCGCCGCGATGGACATCGCACCGCTGGACGGCGAGGTCATCCGCACCCTCGACAACCCGATCCACGCGACCGGCGGGCTCACCATCCTCAAGGGCTCGCTCGCCCCCGAGGGCGCGGTCGTCAAGACCGCCGGCTTCGACGCCTCCGTCTTCGAGGGTCCGGCCCGCGTGTTCGAGCGCGAGCGCGCCGCGATGGACGCTCTGACCGAGGGCCGGATCGAGAAGGGCGACGTGGTGGTCATCCGCTACGAGGGCCCGAAGGGCGGTCCCGGCATGCGCGAGATGCTCGCCATCACCGCCGCCATCAAGGGGGCCGGGCTCGGAAAAGATGTACTACTGTTGACGGACGGACGATTCTCAGGCGGCACAACCGGCCTGTGCATCGGCCACATAGCTCCCGAATCGGTGGACGCAGGTCCCATCGCATTCGTTCGCGACGGAGACCCGATTCGGGTCGACATCGCCGCTCGCTCGATCGACCTACTCGTCGACGAGTCCGAGCTCGCCGCCCGCCGAGAAGGCTGGGCCCCTCTCCCTCCGCGCTACACCCGCGGTGTCCTCGCCAAGTACGCCAAGCTCGTCCGCTCGGCAGCCGAGGGCGCCGTCACCGGGTGACCCGGCCCGCTCCGGCCGGCCGCGCACTCGCGTTCCCGGGCACTCGCCTCCGGCTCTGCCCGCCGCCGCACCACCTCCTGAAGGAATCGACACCCGCATGACTCCGGATCCGTCCGCCGTGCAGCCCGCACCGACGCCCCAGCCACCCCGACCCGCCCACGCTCCCGCGGCCGCCCCCGCGGCCGAGGTCCTCACCGGAGCGCAGGCGGTCGTCCGCTCGCTCGAGATGCTCGGGATCGAGGACGTCTTCGGCCTGCCCGGCGGCGCGATCCTCCCGGTCTACGACCCGCTGATGGACTCCTCGAAGATCCGGCACATCCTGGTCCGCCACGAGCAGGGCGCCGGCCACGCCGCCGAGGGCTACGCCTCGGCGACCGGCAAGCTCGGCGTCTGCATCGCGACCTCGGGCCCCGGAGCGACCAACCTGGTCACCGCGATCGCGGACGCCTACATGGACTCGGTTCCGATGCTCGCGATCACCGGCCAGGTGTTCTCGACGCTCATGGGGACCGACGCGTTCCAGGAGGCGGACATCGTCGGCATCACGATGCCGATCACGAAGCACTCCATCCTCGTGACGCGGCCCGAGGACATCCCCTCGGCCCTCGCCTCCGCCGCGCTGATCGCCACCACCGGCCGCCCCGGCCCCGTGCTGGTCGACATCACGAAGGACGCGCAGCAGGACCAGGCGCCGTTCCTGTGGCCGCCGAAGATCGACCTGCCCGGCTACCGCCCGGTCACGAAGGCCCACGGCAAGCAGATCCAGGCCGCGGCCCAGCTGCTGGTCGAGTCGAGGAAGCCGGTGCTCTACGTGGGCGGCGGCATCATCCGCGCCCGCGCGGCCGCCGAGCTGAAGGCGTTCGCCGAGGCCTGCGGCGCTCCCGTGGTGACCACGCTGATGGCGCGCGGAGCGTTCCCGGACTCGCACGAGCAGCACCTGGGCATGCCCGGCATGCACGGCACCGTCCCCGCGGTGCTCGCGCTGCAGGAGGCGGACCTGATCCTCGCGCTGGGCTCGCGCTTCGACGACCGCGTGACCGGCAAGGCGGCGCTCTTCGCGCCCCACGCCAAGGTCGTGCACGTCGACATCGACCCGGCCGAGATCTCCAAGATCCGCACCGCCGACGTGCCGATCGTGGGCGACCTGAAGGACGTCCTCCCGGACCTCACCGACGCGTTCGCCAAGGCCTCCGCCGACGGCCGCGCCGACACCTCCGAGTGGTGGAGCTACCTCAAGGGCCTGCAGACGGAGTTCCCGCTCGGCTACACCGAGCCGAACGACGGCCTGCTCTCGCCGCAGTACGTCATCAAGCGCATCGGCGAGATCACCGGCCCCGAGGGCGTCTTCGCCTCCGGCGTCGGCCAGCACCAGATGTGGGCGGCGCAGTTCATCACGTACGAGCGCCCCAATTCCTGGCTGAACTCCGGCGGCGCCGGCACCATGGGCTACTCCGTGCCCGCGGCGATGGGCGCCAAGGTCGGCGAGCCCGAGCGCACCGTGTGGGCGATCGACGGCGACGGCTGCTTCCAGATGACCAATCAGGAGCTCGCCACCTGCACGATCAACGACATCCCGATCAAGGTCGCGGTGATCAACAACTCCTCGCTCGGCATGGTGCGCCAGTGGCAGACCCTGTTCTACGAGGGCCGCTACTCCAACACCGACCTCAACACGGGTCACGACACCGTCCGGGTGCCCGACTTCGTGAAGCTCGCCGACGCGTACGGCGCGCTCGGCATCCGCGTCACGAAGCCGGAGGAGATCGACGACGCCATCCGCCTCGCCATCGCCACCAACGACCGGCCCGTGGTGATCGACTTCGTCGTCAGCCGCGACTCCATGGTCTGGCCGATGGTCCCGCAGGGCGTCTCCAACAGCTACGTCCAGTACGCCCGAGACCACAGCCCGACCTGGGACGACGAGGAGTAGACCCGCATGACGCACCACGTTCTCTCCCTGCTCGTCGAGGACAAGCCGGGACTGCTCACCCGTGTCGCCGGGCTGTTCGCCCGCCGCGGCTTCAACATCGAGTCGCTAGCGGTCGGTCCGACCGAGCTGGCCGGGCTCTCGCGCATCACGGTCGCAGTGGACGTCGAGGACCTGCCGCTCGAGCAGGTCACGAAGCAGCTCAACAAGCTCGTCAACGTGATCAAGATCGTCGAGCTCGACACCGACCAGTCGGTCCAGCGCGAGCACCTGCTCGTCAAGGTCCGCGTCGACAACGTCACGCGCTCGCAGGTGCTCGAGGCCGTCACGCTCTTCCGCGCCCGCGTGGTCGACGTCGCGACGGACGCCCTGGTGATCGAGGTCACCGGCGACACAGGCAAGACCAACGCGTTCCTGCGGGTGATCGAGCCCTACGGCATCAAGGAGATCGCGCAGTCGGGCCTGCTCGCCATCGGGCGCGGCTCCAAGTCGATCACCGAGCGCGTCTTCAAGAACTGACCGCGAACTCTCCACTACAGAAAAGGACTCACCACGTGACCGAGCTCATCTACGACGCCGACGCCGACCTGTCCATCATCCAGTCCAAGAAGGTCGCGATCGTCGGCTACGGCTCGCAGGGCCACGCGCACGCGCAGAACCTCCGCGACTCCGGCGTCCAGGTCGTCATCGCGCTGAAGGAGGGGTCGAAGTCGACCGCCAAGGCCGAGGACGACGGCTTCGAGGTCAAGAGCGTCGCCGACGCCGCGGCCTGGGCCGACCTGATCATGATCCTCGCGCCGGACCAGCACCAGCGCGCGATCTACAGCGAGCAGATCGCCTCCGCGCTGACCGAGGGCAAGACCCTCGCCTTCGCGCACGGCTTCAACATCCGCTTCGGCTACATCGAGGCGCCCGCGGGCGTCGACGTCATCCTCATCGCGCCGAAGGCCCCCGGCCACACCGTGCGCCGCGAGTTCGTCGCCGGCCGCGGCATCCCGGACATCATCGCCGTCGAGAACGACGCGACCGGCACCGCCTGGGAGACCGCGAAGTCCTACGCGAAGGCCATCGGCGGCACCCGCGCCGGCGTCATCAAGACCACCTTCACCGAGGAGACCGAGACCGACCTGTTCGGCGAGCAGGCCGTGCTCTGCGGCGGCACCTCGCAGCTCGTCCAGTACGGCTTCGAGACCCTCGTCGAGGCCGGCTACCAGCCCGAGATCGCCTACTTCGAGGTGCTGCACGAGCTCAAGCTCATCGTCGACCTCATGTGGGAGGGCGGCATCGCCAAGCAGCGCTGGAGCGTCTCCGACACCGCCGAGTACGGCGACTACGTCTCCGGCCCGCGCGTCATCGACCCGCGCGTGAAGGAGAACATGAAGGCCGTCCTCGGCGACATCCAGAGCGGTGCCTTCGCGAAGCGCTTCATCGGCGACCAGGACGCGGGCGGACCCGAGTTCCAGGAGCTGCGCGCCAAGGGCGAGAAGCACCCGATCGAGGAGACCGGCCGCGAGCTGCGCAAGCTCTTCGCCTGGAAGCAGACCGACGAGGACTACACCGACGGCAGCGTCGCGCGCTAGTCGCACCGCGTCGACCGGGGGAGCCCCGGTCCGACGAGGGACCCGTCCACCGGGATCCCCTCGCCGGGCCGGGGCTCCTCCGCGTCCGGGGCGCGACTACCGCTCGAGCTCGCGGACGAGACGGCGGAGACCGCCCTTCGGCGGGACGAGGACGGGGTCCGGCCACCGGGGCGAGAGGTGGTCGCCGAGCGTCACCCGGCGCAGCTTGCGGCCGACGAGGGGGAGTACCCAGTCGGCGGCCCAGCGGCGCTGCTCGCGCAGCCGCGCGCGGAGGCGGAGCGGCTCGGGAGCGTCCCAGGGCCCGGTCGAGATCGTGTGCGGCACGCCGAGCGTGTCGAGCACGCGACCGGCCAGGACGCGGTGGCCGCGCTTGGAGAGGTGCATCCGGTCGGGCGACCAGAGCACGGGGGAGTGGAACTCCCGCATCGCCCAGTAGTCGACGAGGATCGCGCCCCGCTCGCGGGCGATCCGGCGGACGGCGCTGTTGTAGAGGTGGTTGCGACGCAGGAACATCCGCGGGGCGGGCAGTCCCGGGATGTCGACGCCCGTGAAGAGCACGAGGGAGGCGCCGGTGGTCGCGAGCGCGTCGACGAGCGCCTCGTAGCGGGTGATCAGATCGACGGTGTCGGTGCCGATGTCGAGGATGTCGTTGCCGCCGGCGTACAGCGTGATCAGGGTGGGGCGGAGCGCGAGGGCGGGCGCGAGCTGGTCCTCGGTGATCTGGGCGAGGCGCTTCGAGCGGACGGCGAGGTTCGCGTACTCCCAGCCCGGCTCGGCCTTCGCCAGGCGCTCGGCGACGCGGTCGGCCCAGCCGCGCACCCCGTTCGGCAGGCGCGGGTGCGGGTCGCCGACCCCCTCCGTGAAGGAGTCGCCGAGGGCGACGAAGCGGCGGCGGCGGTCGTCCATCCGCTCAGCCTCGCCCCCGGGGGAGGACGCGGGGTGTCCGCCGGGTGTCGGGGAGGCGGCGGCGGGCTCCGAGCCTCCTGCGAGGTGCGCGCGGCTAGGGTGTTGCGGTGATCGATGGTGGACCGGGCCGCTCCCCGGAGGACGACGACGCGGCGACCCCGCCGGTGGACCGCGGGCCGGACGCCGGCCCGGAGGACGACGCCGACGACGAGGCCCTGGAGTGGGCTGGCGAGGGCGCGGACCCGACGCTCGCCGCGGGGACGGCGCGCGTGCGCCGGACGCCCCGCACGGTCGCGGGGGCGGGCCCGGCGGACGACGGCTCGGACGACGACGACTCCGAGGACGAGGACCCCGACGACGAGGCCGCGTCCTCGTCCGCTCTGCTGATCGCGGCGGGCATCGCGGCCGGCCTCTACCTCCTGTACGCCATCGCCTGGGCGATCACGGCGACGCGGCAGTCGCCGGTCGCCGCGGCCGGCTTCGCGGGCGATGCGCTCGGCGGCGCCCTCTACTCGCTCGGGCTCTGGCTGGCGGTCCTGGCGCCGCCGGTGTGGTTCGCCGTGGTGCTCCTCGCCACCCGCGACGCGCGGGTGCGCACCCGCGTGCTCTGGCTGGTCGCCGGACTCGTCCTCCTCGCTCCGCTGCCGTTCCTGAAGGGGGCCTGATGACCGACTCGACCCGGGCCACCCTCGGCGGGACCGGCCGGCGCGACCGGCCCGGCCGGCGCCTGGCCGCCTCCGTCCTCGTCGCCGTGGTGTTCGCGCTCTTCTTCGCCTGGGACGTCTGGGAGGCGGTCGGCAACCTGATCGGCCTGCGCAGCTACGCGGCCTCCCTCGGCACCGACCTGAACCCGACGGGCTGGGCGGTGCTCCTGCTCGGCCTGGTGCTGCCGGTCGCCTGCTTCGTCGCCGCCGTCCTGCTCGGGCGCCGCCGGGGGCTCCCGGTGCGCGTCGGACTGCTCGCGGCGGCCCTCTGCCTCTCGGCGGCGCTCTCGCTCGACGTGCAGCTCGTCCTCGGCGTCGAGAGCCTGGTCTCGCTGAGCTGACCGGCGGCGTCACACGGCGCGGGGCGCGCGCACCCCTCCGCTACAGTGACGGGGGGCTGCCGACGCCCCCGCCTCGGTGCCCGCTCCGTCCCCTCTCCGAAGGAAGCGCCTCTCGTGACAAAGCCGGTCGTCCTGATCGCCGAAGAACTCTCGCCCGCCACCGTGGACGCGCTCGGTCCCGACTTCGAGATCCGCTCCGTGGACGGCACCGACCGCCCGGCGCTGCTCGAGGCCCTCGCCACGGCGCACGCGATCCTCGTGCGCTCCGCGACGCAGGTCGACGCGGAGGCGATCGCCGCGGCCCCCTCGCTCCAGGTGATCGCCCGCGCCGGTGTGGGCCTGGACAACGTCGACATCACCGCCGCGACCGCCGCGGGGGTCATGGTCGTGAACGCACCGACCTCGAACATCATCTCGGCCGCCGAGCTCACCGTCGGCCACATCCTGAGCCTCGCCCGCCACATCCCCGCCGCTCACAGCGCGCTCGCGCAGGGCCTCTGGAAGCGCTCGAAGTACACGGGCGTCGAGCTCTACGAGAAGACCGTCGGCATCATCGGCCTCGGCCGCATCGGCGCGCTGATCACCGCGCGCCTGCAGGCCTTCGGGGTGAACGTCGTCGCCTACGACCCCTACGTGACCAGCGCCCGCGCGCAGCAGCTCGGCGTCACGCTCCTCTCCCTGGAGGAGCTGCTGGCCGAGAGCGACTTCATCACGATCCACATGCCGAGGACCCCCGAGACGACGGGCATGATCTCGGACGATCAGCTGGCGCTGATGAAGCCGTCGGCGTTCATCGTGAACGTGGCCCGCGGCGGCCTCATCGACGAGGACGCGCTGCACCGCGCGCTCGTCGCGAAGACCATCGCCGGCGCCGGACTCGACGTGTTCGTCAAGGAGCCGCCGACCGGATCGCCGCTGCTCGCCCTCGAGAACGTGGTCGTCACTCCGCACCTCGGGGCCTCGACCGACGAGGCGCAGGAGAAGGCCGGCGTCTCGGTCGCCCGCTCGGTGCGCCTCGCGCTCTCGGGCGAGCTCGTGCCGGACGCCGTGAACGTCGCCGGCGGCGTGATCGACGAGTACGTGCGCCCCGGCATCCCGCTGGTCGAGAAGCTCGGCCAGGTCTTCTCGGGCCTCGCGGACTCGCCGGTCACCTCCATCGACGTCGAGGTGCGCGGCGAGCTCGCCGGCTACGACGTGAAGGTCCTCAAGCTGGCGGCTCTCAAGGGCGTGTTCACCAACGTGGTCTCGGAGACGGTGTCCTACGTCAACGCGCCGGTGCTCGCGGAGCAGCGCGGCATCGAGGTCCGCCTGATCACGGAGCCGGTCTCGGACGAGTACCGCAACGTGATCACGCTGCGCGGCGCGCTCTCGGACGGCTCGCAGATCTCGGTCTCGGGCACGCTGACCGGCACCAAGCAGGTCGAGAAGATCGTCGCGATCAACGGCTACGACGTCGAGGTCCCCCTCGCGAAGCACCTCGTCGTCATGAGCTACGTCGACCGCCCCGGGATCGTCGCGGTCTACGGCCGCGAGTTCGGCGACGCCGCGGTCAACATCGCGGGCATGCAGATCGCGCGCACCGAGGCGGGCGGCAAGGCGCTCTCGGTGATCACCATCGACTCTCCCGCCCCCGACGGCCTGCTCGAGAAGGTCCGTGTCGCGATCGACGCCGACCTCATGCAGGAGATCGACATCACCGAGCAGTGAGCACCCGGCGGTTCGCTCAGGTCGACGTCTTCGGCGCCGCGCCGTTCCGGGGCAACCCGGTGGCGGTCGTCGTCGACGGCGACGGTGTGGGCGACGCCGCGATGGCGGAGTTCGCGCGCTGGACGAACCTCTCCGAGACGACCTTCCTCCTCCGCCCGAGCGACCCCGCGGCCGACTACCGGCTGCGGATCTTCACGCCGGGCGGGGAGCTGCCCTTCGCCGGGCACCCGACCCTCGGGAGCGCGCACGCCTGGCTCGCGGCCGGAGGGACGGCCCGCGCGGCGGGGGAGCTCGTGCAGGAGTGCGCCGCGGGTCTCGTCCGGCTGAGGGTGACGGAGGAGGGCATCGCCTTCGCCGCCCCGCCCCGCCGGCGGTCCGGACCGGTCGACGAGGCGACGCTCGAGCGGGTGGCTGCGGCTCTGCGGATCCCGCGCGCGGAGATCCTCGACCACGAGTGGGTCGACAACGGTCCCGGCTGGCTGGCCGTGCGGCTCGCCTCGGCGGAGCAGGTCCTCGCGCTGCGGCCGGACCAGGCTCTCCTCGCCGGGCTCCCCGTCGGCGTCGTGGGCGAGCATCCGGCGGGAGGCGAGTGCGCGGTCGAGGTGCGGGCGTTCATCCCCGACGCCGGTGTGTCCGAGGACCCGGTGACGGGGAGCCTCAACGCGGGGATCGCCCAGTGGCTGCTCGGCAGCGGCGTGCTGCCCGAGCGCTACACGGCCGCCCAGGGGGCGGCGTTGGGCCGAGCCGGGCGCGTGCGCGTCGAGAGCACGGACGGCGCGATCTGGATCGGCGGCGCGACGGTGACCCTGATCGACGGGGTCGTCGAGCTGTAGCGGGTCCGCCGGGGGCGGCGCCACTCAGCTCCCGAGGAGTCGCTGGACGACCGCGAGGACGTCCTCGGCCTCGCCGCGCGACGGCGAGCCTGTGGGGAGCAGGGCGGAGTTGTAGTAGAGCCCGTCGCTCATCAGGACGATCGCCCGGGCGACGAGCGGGTCGCCCACGGCGTCGGCGACCACCTCGTTCCAGCTGTCGTGGATCCGCGCGAGGCCGCCGCTGGCGCGCTCGTCGTGCCCCTGCGCGATGCGTGACACGGCGAGGATCGTGCGGTCGAAGGCCGAGTCGGCGGCGAAGGAGGTGCGCAGCAGGTAGGCGACCACGCCCTCGGGAGCGGCGAGGCTCTGCGCGACGTCCGCCTCCCGCCGCGCGTCGAGGCGCTGCAGGAGCCCGTCGACGAGGGCGTCCTTCGAGGGGAAGTGGTAGAGCAGCCCGCCCTTGGAGACTCCGGCCTCGCGGGCGACGGCGTCGAGGGTCGCGGCGCGCTCGCCCTGCTCGATGAGGAGCTGCTCGAACGCGTCGAGGACGCGGTCGCGGGCGGGGGCAGGAGGCACGGCGACCATCCTACGGCGGATCAGTGGCGACTGTACCGGCTGGACGGTATACTCTCTCCGTTCTCCTCTGAAAGGTCGTTCCCGTGTCCGCGCGCACCGCTCCCGTCTCCACCCACGACACCGCCGGCGCCGCCGACAGGGTCGGGCGACGCGCCTGGGTGGCGCTCGCGGTGCTGATGCTCCCGGTGCTGCTGGTCTCGGTCGACAACACGGTGCTGAACTTCGCGCTCCCCTCGATCGCCGAGGATCTGGGCCCCTCCGGCACCGAGCTCCTGTGGATCGTCGACGCCTACCCGCTGGTGCTCGCGGGCCTGCTGGTGGCGATGGGCAGTCTCGGCGACCGCGTCGGGCGGCGGCGCCTCCTGCTGGTCGGCGCGGTCGGCTTCGCCGCCGTCTCGGTCGTGGCCGCGTTCGCTCCCACCGCCGCAGCGCTCATCGGCGCCCGCGCGGCACTGGGCTTCTTCGGCGCGATGCTGATGCCCTCGACGCTCTCGCTCCTGCGCAGCGTCTTCCCCGACCGCGACCAGCGCCGCCTCGCGATCGCGATCTGGGCGACCGGCTTCGCCGTGGGCTCGGGCGTCGGCCCTCTGGTCGGCGGCGTGCTGCTCGAGCACTTCCCCTGGGGGTCGGTGTTCCTGCTCGCGGTGCCCGTGCTGCTCCCGCTGGTCGTCCTGGTGCCGATCCTGGTGCCGGAGTCGCGCGACCCGCAGCCCGGCCCGGTCGACGTGGTCAGCATCCTGCTGTCGCTGGCGACCATGGCGCCGGTCGTCTACGCGGTGAAGTCCTTCGCCGAGCACGGGATCGACGCGGTCGGCGTCGCGGCGCTCGTCGTGGGCGTCGTCTCGGGAGCTCTGTTCGTCCGCCGCCAGCAGCGCCGGGCCTCGCCGATGCTCGATCTCTCGCTCTTCCGGCGCGGCTCGTTCAGTGCGGCGATCGTGGTCAACCTCCTCAGCGTCACCGCGCTGGTCGGCGGGCTCTTCTTCCTCTCGCAGCACCTGCAGCTCGTGGTCGGGCTCTCGCCCCTGGAGGCGGGCCTCGTGCTCGTGCCGGGCCTCGCCGTGATGATCCTGGCCGGGCTCGGCGTGGTGCCGATCGCGCGCCGCGTCGCTCCGCGCCTCGTCGTCCCGGCCGGACTGCTGGTCTCGGCCGTCGGGTACATCCTGCTGGCCCTCGGCAGCGGGGCGCCCGGAGGAGCGTCCGCGCTCACCGTCGCCGTCGCCTTCGCGTTCCTCGGCCTGGGCATCGGTGCGGCCGAGACGGTGTCGAACGAGCTGATCCTGGCCAACGCGCCCGCCGACAAGGCCGGTGCGGCCTCCGCCGTCTCCGAGACCGCCTACGAGCTCGGCGCCGTCCTCGGCACCGCGACGCTCGGCACGGTCCTCACCGCCGTGTACCGCGGGGGAGTCGAGCTGCCCGAGGGCCTCGACGCCGCGCAGGCGCAGCGGGCCGGGGAGACCCTCGGCGGCGCCGTCTCGGTCGCCGGCGAGCTGCCCGCCGACTCCGCCGCGAGCCTCGTCGCGTCGGCGAGCGCGGCGTTCGACTCGGGCGTCGGCTGGTCGGCCTGGCTCGGCGTCGTCCTCGTGCTGGCCGCCGCCGCGGTCGGCGCCTGGCGCCTCCGCCGGAGCTGACGCTCCTCCTCTCCTCCCGAGGGAGGCCGCCCGGGACGCGCAGCGCCTCCCGGGCGGCCCTCGCCAGCCCGACGGGGGCGCGTGCCCCGGACCGCGGCGCGGGCGGGCCGCGAGTACGCTGGGGGGACTCCGACCCCGTACGCCTGAGGACCGCCATGCCCCGCACCGTGAAGCTCGCCGTCATCCCCGGAGACGGGATCGGGCCCGAGGTGACCGCCGAGGCCGTCAAGGTCCTCGACGCCGTCACCGCCGACTCCGACCTGGTGCTCGAGACGACCACCTTCTCGCTCGGCGCCGCCCGCTACCTCGAGACCGGCGACGTCCTCACCGACGAGGACCTCGCGGCGATCGCGGGGCATGACGCGATCCTCCTGGGCGCCGTCGGCGGAGCACCGGGGGACCCGCGCCTCCGGGACGCGAACATCGAGCGCGGGCTGCTCCTGCGGCTGCGCTTCGAGCTCGACCACTACGTCAACCTGCGGCCGACCCGTCTCTACGCGGGCGTCCCCTCGCCGCTCGCGGCTCCCGGGGAGGTCGACTTCGTGGTCGTCCGCGAGGGCACGGAGGGGCCCTACGTCGGCACCGGCGGCTCGATCCGGCAGGGCACCCCGCACGAGGTCGCCAACGAGGTGTCGGTCAACACCGCCTACGGGGTCGAGCGCGTCGTCCGCCACGCGTTCGAGCTCGCCCGCACGCGTCGCTCCCGGCTGACGCTCGTCCACAAGACGAACGTCCTCGTCTTCTCCGGCTCGCTCTGGAAGAGGATCGTCGACGAGGTGGGGGCCGCCTTCGAGGACGTGGCCGTCGACTACCTCCACGTGGACGCCGCCACGATCTTCCTCGTGACCGACCCTGCTAGGTTCGACGTCATCGTCACCGACAACCTCTTCGGCGACATCCTGACCGATCTGGCCGGCGCGATCAGCGGCGGCATCGGACTCGCGGCCTCGGGCAACATCAACCCCGACGGCGCGTTCCCCAGCATGTTCGAGCCGGTCCACGGATCCGCGCCCGACATCGCCGGACGGCAGCTCGCCGACCCGACCGCCGCGATCCTCTCGGCCGCGATGCTGCTGGACCACCTCGGCCGGAGCGACGAGGCCGCCCGCGTCACCGCGGCCGTGACCGCCGACATCGAGTCGCGCGACGGCACCCCGCGCTCCACGGCCGCGATCGGCGACTCCGTCGTCGCCCGCCTCCGCTGATCCCCCGCAGAAGGACACCACCACGATGAGCACCGACTCCGCCCCCGCCGACCTCGCGTTCGAGGTGACCGCCGCCCCCGCGCCCCGCTCCGCCGAGGAGCGCGCCCGGATCCTCGCGAACCCCGGCTTCGGCATGCACTTCACCGACCACATGGTCGGCCTCCGCTGGACCCGCGCGGACGGCTGGCACAGCGCCCGCGTCGAGCCCTACGGCCCGCTCGCGCTCGACCCCGCCGCCGCCGTCCTGCACTACGCGCAGGAGATCTTCGAGGGGATGAAGGCCTACCGCCACGAGGACGGCTCCGTCTGGACCTTCCGCCCGGAGGCGAACGCGCGCCGCCTGCAGCGCTCGGCCCGCCGTCTCGCGCTGCCGGAGCTCCCGACGGACCTCTTCGTCGAGTCGCTGCGGCAGCTGATCGCGGTCGACGGCGACTGGGTCCCCTCGGAGCCGGAGACCAGCCTCTACCTGCGCCCGTTCATGTTCGCGCAGGAGGCGTTCCTCGGCGTGCGCGCGGCCGAGGACGTCGGCTACTACGTGATCGCCAGCCCCGCCGGCGCCTACTTCTCGGGCGGGGTCGCCCCCGTGTCGATCTGGCTCTCCACCTCCTACGCCCGGGCGGGCAAGGGCGGCACGGGAGCGGCGAAGACGGGTGGCAACTACGCCTCCTCCCTCCTCCCGCAGCAGGAGGCCTACAGCCACGGCTGCGCGCAGGTCCTCTTCCTCGACTCGCAGGAGTCGCAGTGGATCGAGGAGCTCGGCGGCATGAACGTGGTGCTGGTGAAGAAGGACGGCACGCTGGTCACCCCGGAATCGGACTCGATCCTCGAGGGCATCACGCGCGACAGCGTCCTGCAGCTCGCCGAGGACCGCGGCCACCGCGTCGAGCGGCGCCGCGTGAGCATCGACGAGTGGCGCGACGGAGTGGCCTCCGGCGACGTGGTCGAGGTGTTCGCCTGCGGGACCGCCGCCGTGATCACCCCGATCGCCGAGCTCAAGGGCGAGGGCTTCTCCGTCGGCCGCGAGGGCGCGCCCGCCGGGGAGCTCACGATGTCGCTCCGCGAGGAGCTGACCGGCATCCAGTACGGACGCCGCGAGGACACGCACGGATGGATGACGAGGCTGGACGCATGAAGATCGCACGATTCGCCACGCAGCGCGACGGGGACAACGGGGGAGCGATCCACTTCGGGATCGTGGACGAGGACGACCTGGTCGTGCTCGCCGGCGACCCGATGTTCGCCGGGTTCGACACCACGGGGGAGCGCATCCCGATCGCGGAGGCGAAGCTCCTCGCGCCGGTGATCCCGCGCTCCAAGGTCGTCGGCATCGGGAAGAACTACGCCGACCACGCGGCCGAGATGGGCGGCGACGCCCCGGCGGAGCCGCTGGTGTTCCTCAAGCCGAACACGTCGGTCATCGGCCCGGACGAGGCGATCGTCCTCCCCGAGGACAGCCAGCAGGTGGAGTCCGAGGGCGAGCTGGCGATCGTGATCGGCGCCGTGGCCCGCAACGTCCGCGCGGAGGACTACGAGGACGTGGTCTTCGGGTACACGATCGCCAACGACGTCACCGCGCGCGACCTCCAGCGCTCCGATGGCCAGTGGGCGCGGGCGAAGGGCTACGACACCTTCTGCCCGCTCGGTCCGGTCATCGAGACCGAGTTCGTCTGGAACGAGAGCGCGATCGAGACGCGCGTCAACGGGCGCGTGCAGCAGTCGGGCAGCACCGGCGACATGATCCACGGGGTGCCCGAGCTCGTCGCCTACGTCTCGCGCATCTTCACGCTCCTCCCCGGGGACGTGATCCTCACCGGGACGCCCGCCGGCGTCGGGCCGATCGCGAACGGGGACACCGTCGCGGTGGACGTCGAGGGCATCGGCACGCTGTTCAACCCGGTGGTCGTCCGGCGCTGAGCCCGGGCCCTCCTCCGCGGAGGGACGAGCGCCTCCGGCCCGCGAGGATCCTCGGATCCGGCGGGCCGGACGCGCTCGAGCGGGACGTCAGTCGGCGCTCGCCGGGTCGCTGCCGACCGCGCCCTCGGTCTCGTCCGGCAGGTCGGCGTCGCCGGAGACGGTGTCCCCTCCGCTGTCGCCGTCGGTCACGGCGTCCGTGACACCGCGGTCGATCGCGGTGCCCCCGGGAGCGGCCCCCGCGGCGGAGGCGTCGGCCGCGTCCTCGCCGGGCAGCACCGTCTGCGCGCCGCCGGTGTTCGGGACGGCGTCGCCGCCGGATCCGGGAAGGTCCTCGTTCATGTTCTGGTCGGCCATGTCGGCTCCTCTCGTCGGGGCTCCAGCCCAGCACGCGACGGGCCCCTCCGCAGGACGTTGACAGCGCGGGGACGAGGGGGCAGAGGCGGGCCGCGAGGCCGGGCGACGCGCCTTCACCGTGCTCCCCGGCGCTGTCAAGCGGACTGCCTCCGGGGCCGTCTGGTCGTAGCGTCGAGCTATGAACTCCTCCCGCACCGACTCCGTCAGCCGCATCGCCCGGGAGGACTTCGGCTGGTCGTCGCTGCTCCCCGGTCAGCGCGAGGCGATCGAGTCGGCCGCCTCCGGGCGCGACACGCTGCTGGTGCTGGCGACGGGCGGCGGCAAGTCCGCGGTCTACCAGATCGCCGGAGCCGAGCGCGGCGGCGTCGTCCTGGTCGTCTCCCCGCTCGTCGCCCTGCAGGCCGACCAGCTCGCCGCGATCGAGGCGGCTCCGGCGGCCCCGCCCGCCGTCGCGATCAACTCCTCCCAGGGCGCCGCGGCCGTCGCCCGCGCCTGGGACCGGATCGACGAGGGCGGCCCGCTCTACGTGCTCCTGGCGCCCGAGCAGCTCGCCAAGCCCGAGAACGTGGCGCGCCTGGCGGCCGCGGGAGTGTCGCTCCTGGTCGTCGACGAGGCGCACTGCGTCTCCTCCTGGGGCCACGACTTCCGCCCCGACTACCTCCGCCTGGCCGATGTGCGCGGCGAGCTCGGCGATCCGCCGGTGCTCGCGATGACCGCCACCGCCTCCGGGCCGGTGCGCGACGAGATCATCGAGCGCCTCCGGATGACCGACCCCGAGATCCAGGTGCACGGCGTCGACCGTCCGGAGATCCGGCTGGTGGTGCACCGCCACGAGAGCGAGAACGAGAAGCGCGCCGCCGTGGTCGAGGAGGCGCGCAGCTGGACGGCTCCGGGCCTGGTCTACGTCGCCACCCGCAAGGAGACGGAGGCCTACGCGGCAGACATCGCGGCGGAGGGGCGCCGGGTCGCGGCGTACCACGCCGGACTCAAGGTGTCCGAGCGCAAGGTCGTGCACGAGCAGTGGCGCGCCGGCGAGCTCGACGTCGTCGTCGCGACCTCGGCCTTCGGGATGGGCATCGACCGGGCCGATGTCCGCTTCGTGCTGCACGCGACGACCACCGAGTCGCTCGACGCCTACTACCAGGAGATCGGCCGCGCGGGCCGCGACGGCGAGCCGGCCACGGGCGCGCTGCACTACCGCGCCGAGGATCTGGGTCTCCGCCGCTTCTTCGCCAAGCGCTCGGTCGACAAGGCCGCGCTGCGCGTGATCTGGGCGGCCGTCTCGGAGCAGCCGGGGCTCGACTCCGCGGCTCTCGCGAAGGAGCTGGGGAAGCCGGCCCGCACGATCGCCCGGATCGTCAACGATCTCGCGGACGCGGGGCTGGTGGAGACCGGGTCCGGTCTGCGCGCCACGCGCGAGGCCTCGGGCGACGAGGCCGTGCACGCGGTGAAGGAGGCTCTGGCCTCCCGCGAGCGGATCGCGGAGTCGCGCCTGTCGATGATGCGCGCCTACGCGGAGACCAGCCAGTGCCGCCGCCGGGTCCTGCTGGACTACTTCGGCGTGGAGTCGGCCGAGTGGTGCGGCAACTGCGACGGCTGCGAGCGGCACGAGGCGAGCGGCGAGACCGTCGAGGCGCCCGTGGACGCCCCATTGAGCGTCGACGAGTCGGTGGAGCACCGCGAGTGGGGCGCCGGCACCGTGATGAGCGTGGAGGCCGACCGGGCGACGATCTTCTTCGAGTCCGAGGGCTACAAGGTGCTGTCGTTCCAGGCGCTCGAGTCCGGCGTCCTGCGCGAGCGCGAGCACGCCTCCGCCTGACCCCGGCTCTCCGCGCCGGCCGATCGCCGCTCGCGGGACGCCGCTCCGGTACGGCAGGCACGGCGTGCCGTGCACCGGAGCGGCGTCCCGCGGAGGGGGTCAGACCTTCGAGACGGCCGAGCTCACGTCGGTGGGCTTCTCGTAGTCGCCGTCCGGGATCGCACGGAGGGCATCGAGGACGTCGCCGTCCGCGCCCTCCTTCTCCGCGGTCTCGACGATCGTGTCCTTCGAGGCGGGGTAGTCGATGCCCGAGAGGTACTTCTGGATCTGGATCGGGTCGGGTGCGTCCATCGTGCTGTCCTTTCGTCGCCTTGCTGAGTGTTACGAGAGCTCTTCGGCGAAGAGCCGGTCGAAGGCGTCGACGCGCCGGTCGGTGACCGTCGTGGGCGTCTCGAGGTGCACGGCGCCGCTGGGCACGAGGCCCGCGCCGCCGAAGCGCTCCATGACGCGCCACTGCGCGGCGACGTCCTCACCGCTGTGCTCCGGGGGCAGCTGCTCCCAGAAGTCGAAGCCGCCGACGGCCAGGAGGGCGTCGCGGCGGTAGAGGACGCACGCGCCCAGCCAGGCGACCCGGTACGCGCGCCAGGCGCCCTCCGGGACGTCGAGGCGGGCGGCGACGTGCGTGAGATTGGCCGCGTTGTGCAGCGGCCAGCGCTCGAACTCAGGGGTTCCGCGCCGCACCCGCTCGGGTTCCACGCGCTCCTCCCAGGTCTCGAACGACTCGGTCTCGTGAGGGCGCACGTCCTCGAGGTAGGACAGGCCCTGCACCGCGGAGCCGACGAAGCCGCAGTCGAGGCGCTCGAGGGCCTCGTGCAGCCGCGAGAGCGTGCCCGGCTCGAGCCACACGTCGTCGTCGAGGAAGAGGACGGCCGGGGCGGTGGCGAGGGAGAGGAGGTAGTGCCTCTGCTCCGCGAGCCCGCGCCGGGGCAGGTGCCGGCGCACCACCGGGGCCCGGCCCTGCGCCTCCAGCACGCGCAGCATCGCGAGGATCGTCGGGTCGCTCTCGGCGATCGCGTCGTCGGACTGGTCGCTCACGATCACGCGGAAGGGCGGGTCGTCCTGGGCGGCGAGTCCGGCGAGCGTGGCGGCGAGCTCGGCACGGCGGCCGACCGTCGGCACCAGCACGTCGATCAGCGGCTGCCGGGGAGCCTCGGGGACCCCCCAGCGCCCGGACCACCGGCGGCTGGTCACGGCGCGGCCGATCGGATGCGCTGGACCATCTCGGTCGTGGAGTGCTCCGAGACGTAGCCGACCGTGGTGACGACGCCCCCGTAGGAGCGGACGACGGCCGCCTCCGCGAGCATGTCGGGGTTGTAGTCCCCGCCCTTCACGTAGACGTCGGGCTGCACGCGCTCGAGCAGCGGGATGGGGGTGTCTCCGCCGAAGAGCGTCACGTAGTCGACGCAGCCCAGCTCGGCGATCACGCCCGCGCGGTCGCCCTCCGGGTTGATCGGCCGTCCCTCGCCCTTCAGCCGCCGGACGGAGTCGTCGTCGTTCACCGCGACCACGAGCACGTCGCCGAGCTCGCGGGCCTGGCGGAGATACGCCGTGTGGCCGCGGTGCAGGACGTCGAAGCAGCCGTTGGTGAAGACCACGCGGCGACCGCGGCGCGCCTGCTCCGCGAGGACCTCGACGAGGGCGTCCTCGCCGAGCACGACGGCGCCGGGAGCGGCGAGGGAGGCGAGCAGGTCGTCGCCCGAGCAGACGGAGGTGCCGGGGCGCTGCACGACCACGTCGGCGGCGGCCTGCGCCAGATCGACGGCGGTGGCCAGGGAGCGGCCGGCGGCGAGGGCGAGGGTGGCGGTCGCGGCGAAGGTGTCGCCGGCGCCGGACGCCTGCTTCTCCTCCGCGGGCTGAGCGAAGGTGCGGCTGACCGTGCCGTCGGCGTCGAGGGCGGTGGAGCCGTCCCGGTCGAGGGTGACCACGACGTGCCGGGCGCCCGAGCGGGCGCGCAGGTCGTCCGCCGCGTCGCGCACGGCGGCGGCCCGCTCCGTCCCGCGGCCGAGGGAGCCGCCGAGCAGCCGCTCCGCCTCCTTGGCGTTCGGAGTGACCAGGTCCGGCCGGGCGAAGGCCCAGTCGGCGAGCTCGTGCGCGTCGACCACGAGGAGGCCGGGGCGCTCGACGGCGAGCAGGCGCTCGACGGCCTCGCGGAGGATCCCCGAGCCGTAGTCGCAGACCAGGACGGCGTCGGCGCCCGCGGCGGCCTCGGCGGCGGCACCGGCGAGCAGGGCCAGCTCGTCGTCGGCCGGGCGGTGCGGGCCGGAGTCGACGCGCAGCATCACGCTGTCGCCGCCGACCACGCGGGTCTTGATCGTCGTCGCGGCGCCGGTGCGGACGACCCGGGAGGTGTCCAGGCCGGCCCGCTCGAGGGCGCGCACGAGCCGGTCGCCCTCGGAGTCGCGTCCGGCCACGCCGACCGTGCGGACGACGGCGCCCAGCGCGCGCAGGTTGGCGGCGGTGTTGGCGGCCCCGCCCGCGACGTCGACGACGTCCTCGAGCCGCAGGACCGGCGCGGGCGCCTCCCGCGTGACGCGCTCCGCCTCGCCGAGCCACCAGGAGTCGAGGATGAGGTCCCCGATCACGGCGACGACCGGCGGGCGCTCGTGGACGTGCGCCAGGAGGGCGCTCGCCCGCTGGAGCGCCGAGCCCTCGAGGCTCATCGCGCGCCTCCCGGCAGAACGGGCAGGCCGAAGTGCACGACCGTGGTCGTGGTCATCTCGTCGAGCAGCTCCGGGCCGTAGCCGAAGCCGGAGCCGGACGCTCCGCGGGGCTGGGCGCTGCCGCCCGGCGCTCCTCCGAAGACGCCGTTGACCTTGACGGTGCCCACCGGCAGCGTCGCCGCGGCCCGATGGGCGTGCTCCATGTCGGCGGTGAGGATCGAGGCGGCCAGACCGTAGGGGCTCGCGGCGGCCAGGTCCAGGCCCTCGTCGAAGGAGTCGACGACGCGGATCGGCGCGACGGGCCCGAAGGTCTCCTCCGTCATCACCAGCATCGACTCGGTGCAGTCGGCCAGGACGGTCGCGGGGTAGAAGGTGCCGTCCCCGGGAGTGCCGCCGGTGAGGGCCTGCGCGCCGCTGCCGAGCGCCTCCGTGACGTGCTCGTGGACGGCGTCGCGCATGCGGGCGTCGACGAGGCGGGGGAGCGGGCCCGCGCTCCAGCGGTCGGCCTCGGCGACCAGCGCCGCCGTGAACGCCTCGGCGATGTCGCGGTGCACGTAGATCCGCTCGACGGAGGTGCAGATCTGGCCGGCGTTGGCGAAGGCGCCCAGCGCGGCCTGCTCGGCGGCCCAGACCGGGTCGACGTCGCGGTCGACGACGAGCGCGTCGTTGCCGCCGTTCTCGAGGATCACGTGCGCGCCGGTGACGGCGGCGACCCGGGCGAGCGCGCGGCCGGTGGCGGTCGAGCCGACGTGGGCGAGGACATCGACGCCCTCGGTGCGCGCCAGCTCGTCGCCGACCGCCCCGTCGCCCTCGACCAGGGTCAGCACGCCCTCGGGCAGCGCCTCGGCGAGGATGCTCGTGAAGAGGGCGCCCGTGCCCGGGCTGCGCTCGCTCGGCTTGTGCACGACGACGTCCCCGGAGACGATCGCGGCGCCCAGGAGCCCCGCGGCGACGGCGACCGGGTCGTTCCACGGAGTGAGGGCGAGCACGACCCCGCGCGGGTGCGGCAGCGCCAGATCGACGTTGAGGGCCGCTCCGCGCAGGCTCCTCCCGCGGTGCAGCGGGCCGAGCTCGGCGTACTGGAGCAGCGTGTCGACACCGGCGCGCACGCCGCCCAGCGCGTCGCCGGCGGGCTTGCCCGTCTCCTGCGTGTTGAGGTCGGCGAGCTCCTGCTCGCGCTCGGCCACGCGGTGGGCGGCGGCACGGAGCAGGGCACCGCGCTCGGCTGGCGCGGTGGCGGCCCACGCGGGGAAGGCGGTCCGCGCGCGGCGGACGGCGTCGGCGGCGGTCGTGGCGGGGGTCGTGATGTCGATGGTCACGGTCACCTCTCGGTCGGGGGCGCCCGCGGAGTGGCGGACGCATCCGTCCGGTACCCGGGTGGTGCGCGCCTAGACACGCCGCCTCGGGAATCCGCCCCCGGATCGGCGACGAGGGCTCGCCGCCGATCCGGTTTCGGATCGGCCCCGGCGGGGAAGTGGAGGAGTGCACCGTCCCCGGAGCGGCGCCCGCGCGCCCTCCGCACCTGAGAGGAACCCGTCGTGGTCGCCATCGCCCCCCTCCGAGAGCCCTTCGCCGGAGTCGAGAGGATCGCCGTCCTGCGCGGCGGCGGACTCGGCGACCTGCTGTTCGCGCTGCCCGCCGTCGACGCTCTCGCGGCCGCCTACCCGGGAGCCGAGATCACCCTGCTCGGGACGCCCGCGCACCGGGTCCTGCTGACGGGCGTCGAGTCGCCGATCGCCGACGTCGAGATCCTGCCGGTGGCGCAGGGCGTCCGCGACGGAGAGGGGGAGGACCCCCGGGTCGTCGAGGACTTCACCGAGCGGATGCGCGCGCGCCGCTTCGACCTGGCCGTGCAGCTGCACGGCGGCGGGCGCTACTCCAACCCGTTCCTCCAGCGTCTCGGCGCGCGCCACACGGTCGGGTCGCGCACCGACGACGCCGCGGAGCTCGAGCGCACGATCCCCTACGTCTACTACCAGCACGAGATGCTGCGGGCGCTCGAGATCGTCGGGCTGGCAGGAGCGCCCGCGACCCGCCTCGAGCCGGCGCTCGCCGTGGATCCGGAGCGGCGGGACCGCCTCGCCGCGGCGCTGCCCGCGGGCGGCCCGCTGGTGCTGATCCACCCCGGCGCGACCGATCCCCGCCGCCGCTGGCCCGCCGCCTCCTTCGCCGCCGTGGCGACGGAGCTGCTGGCGGACGGCGCGCGCGTGCTGGTGGTGGGCGACGCCTCGGACGTGCCCGCCGCCGACGAGATCGTCGCCGGAGCGCAGGGAGCGGTCTCCTGGGCGGGCGTCGTGGACCTCCCGGACCTCGCTCCGCTGCTCTCGCTCGCCGATCTCGTGCTCGGCAACGACTCCGGACCCCGCCATCTCGCCGCCGCGGTCGGCGCTCCGACGGTCGGGATCTTCTGGGTGGGCAACGCGATCAACGCCGCGGCCCTCGGGCGGCAGCGCCACCGGGTGCAGCTGAGCTGGACCACGCACTGCCCGGTCTGCGGGCGCGACGTCACGCAGGTCGGCTGGACCGCTCCGCGCTGCAAGCACGACGTCACGTTCGTCGGCGACGTGCGCGTCGAGGCCGTGCTCGAGGACGTCCGCGGGGTGCTCGCCTCCACCCGCTGAACCGCGAGACGCCACCTCGGTACGCGACGCGCCGGGGCGTGCGAACCGAGGTGGCGTCTCGCGGCGGGGGATCCGGAGCGCGCCCGGATCAGCGGATCACGGCCAGGACGGCTCCTCCTCGTGCGTGATGACGAGCTCGCGGACCTCGCAGCCGCGCGGCTGGCCGAGGACGAACATGACGGCGTTCGCCACGTTCTCCGGATCGTTCAGCAGCGCGTCCGGACCCGGCTTGTACTGCTCGTCGCGGTCGTCGAAGAAGCGCGTCTTCATGCCCGACGGGATCAGCGTGGTCACGCCGATCTCGCCCTTGGTCTCGGCCGCGAGCGCGCGGGTGAAGCCGAGCACGCCGAACTTCGAGGCGCAGTACGCGGTCGCGTCCGAGACGGCCTTGATCGCGAGCGAGGAGGCGACGGTGACGACGCGGCCGTGGGTCTCGGTGAGGAAGGGCAGGGCCGCCCGGACGACGGCCGCGGTGCCGAGGAGGTTGACGGAGATGACGCGCTCCCACTCCTCCGGCTCCACGTCGACGAGGCGGCCGCAGCGGTCGATGCCGGCCGCGGTCACGACGGCGTCGAGCCCGCCGTGCTCGCGGGCGATCTCGATGACCGCCTTCTCGGCCTCGCGGGTCTTCGCGACGTCGACCTGGTAGGCGGCGATGCCCTTCTTCACCGACAAGACGTCGCGGTCGAGCACGATCGGGGTGCCGCCGGCGGCGGTGACCGCGGCGGCGACGGCCGCACCGAGCCCGGAGGCTCCTCCGGTGATCAGGACGCGGCCGATGGGGGTGGGAGTGGTGCTCATGGTTTCCTTCCGGGGGTGGTCTGCGGGCCTCGTGGGCCGCGGGTCAGCCGACGCGCGCGAGCGCGGCGGCGAGATGGGTGGTCGAGCGGCCCGGGTGGTACGGCACGGTCAGGACCCGGCCGCCCCACTCCGCCACCGTCGCCGTCTCGGGGAGGGACTCGGCGGAGTAGTCGCCGCCCTTCACCCAGACGTCGGGGCGGATGCGGCGCAGCGCCTCGTCCGGCGTGTCCTCGCCGAAGACCAGCACGGCGTCGACGCACTCGAGCGCGAGCAGCAGGTCGACGCGGTCGTCCTCGGGGATGATCGGCCGTGCCGCGCCCTTGAGGCGCCGGACGGAGTCGTCCGAGTTGAGGCAGACGATCAGGCAGTCGCCGAGAGCGCGTGCTGCGGAGAGGGTGCGGGCGTGGCCGGCGTGGAGCAGGTCGAAGCAGCCGCCCGTCGCGACCACCGTTCCTCCTGCCGCGCGGACGGACTCGGCGACGCGCAGGGCGTCCACCCCGCCGCCGTGGAGGGGTGCGGGGTCGGCGGGAGCGGAGAGGGAGGCGACCCCTCCCGCGAGGAGGTAGGCGCCGGCTGCGGCGACCGCCGCCTGCACCGCCTCCGACGTGCTCGCACCCTCGGCGAGGGCGACGGCGGCGGAGGCGGCGAACCGGTCGCCTGCGCCGCACGGGTCGGTGGGCGGCACGGCGACGGCCGGTGCGACGACCGGGACGCCGGCGCCGCGGGAGCGCAGCAGGGCGCCGGAGGATCCCATCGTCACGGTGACCGCGCCGCAGCCCCAGCGCTCGAGGAGGGTGGTCGCGGCGGACTCGGCGCGCGTCACTCCGCGGCCGACGGCTCCCGAGAAGGCGGTGGCCTCGGCCAGGTTCGGGGTGGCGAGCGAGGTGGCGGCGACCGGCTGCGAGCCGCGCGGGTGCGGATCCCACACCAGCGGCACGGTGAGCGCATCGAGCGCCGTGCGGAGCGACGGCTCCTCGGTCAGGCGGCGGCCGTAGTCGGCGACGATCACGGCGTCGGCGTCGGCGAGCGCGGCGAGCATCGCGTCGGTGACGCCGGGGACGGGCGGCGTCTCGCAGCCGCGGTCGATCCGCACGACGGCCTGGCCGGAGGCGGCGACGCGGGTCTTCACCGGCGTCGGCGCTCCCGAGGGACCGGCGACCAGGCGGACGCCGGACAGCTCGGCGCGCAGCTCCGCCACGTCCGGATCCGAGTCCTCGGCGAGCGCGGTCACCAGAGTCACCTCGTGCCCGTCGCGGGCGAGCATCCGGGCGACGAGCCCGGCACCGCCGGCGCGGGCGCTGCGGGCCGAGACGTCGACCACGGGGACGGGGGCGTCCGGGCTCAGCCGCTCGGCGGGTCCGGAGAGGTCGACGTCGAGCATCACGTCACCGACGACGACGAGGCGCAGGCGGCTCACGAGGCGGCCGCCGTCCGCGCGCGGATCCGGTGCTCGAAGGCCCGGCAGAGCGCGTGCACGAGCACCAGCTGCGCCTCCTGCACGTTGGAGCCGTGGCCCTCGAGGGCGATCGCCTCGTCGCAGAGCTCGGTGAGCGGGTTCGGCCCCTCGCCGGTCAGCGCCCACGACCGGGCGCCCGCCGCACGGGCGGCCTCCGCGGCGTGGAGGAGGTTCGCGCTGCGTCCGCTGGTGGAGAGCAGGACCACGACGTCGCCCGCCCGGGCGTGCGCGGTGACCTGGCGCGAGAACACGTGGTCGAAGCCGTAGTCGTTGCCGATCGCGGTCAGGCTCGACGTCTCGGCGTGCAGCGAGATGGCGGAGAAGGGGACGCGGTCGCCGTCGAAGCGGCCGACGAGTTCGGCGGTGAGGTGCTGCGCCTCGGCCGCGGAGCCGCCGTTGCCCGCGGCGAGCAGGCGCGCGCCGGAGTGCAGGCGGTCGGCGAGCTCGACGCCCCAGGCGGCGATCCTGAGGGAGTGGCGCTCCAGCTGCGCGACCGCGTCGAGCGCGCGCGCCACGTGGTCGTCGACGAGGCGCCGGGCGGCGCCGGCCGGGGTGTCCAGAACGGTGTCGATGGTCGCGGTGTCGATGGTCATCGTCGCGGAGCCGCCTTCCGGGTGGTGGGAGATGAGGGTGCGCTCGTGGCGCCGGTGAGGAGCGACTCGTCGCCGAGGCCGGCGAGGGTCGTGACGTAGGCGCGCTCGGTGTCGGCGGCGACGCGGTCCCAGGAGTAGCGGGACTCGACGCGCTCGCGGCCGGCGGCCCCGTAGGCGCGGGCGCGGTCGGGGTCCTCCAGCAGCGAGCCGAGGGCGGCGGCCAGAGCGACCGGGTCGCGCGGAGGCACGTGGACCCCGGTGACGTCCTCGACCACGGTGTCGATCAGGCCGCCCACGGAGGAGGCGACGACCGGCACGCCGCAGGCCATCGCCTCGAGCGGAGTGATGCCGAACGGCTCGTACCAGGGCGCGCAGACCACGACGTCGGCCGAGCGGAGCATCGCGGGCATCTCGGTCTGCGAGAGCTGGCCGACGAAGTCGACGCGGTCCGCGACGCCGAGGCTCTCGGCCACGCCGTGCAGCCGCTGGTACTCGGGGTCCGCGGTCAGCGCGTCGCCGGAGCCGGAGCCCCCGACGACGACGAGCTCGGCGTCGTGGCCGGCCGCGACCAGGTGCGCGAGCGCCTCGATCGCGATGCCCATGCCCTTGCGCGGCACCAGGCGTCCGATGGTCATCAGCCGCGAGCGCTCGCCGCGGGGCGCGACCGGGCCCTCGACCGAGAACCGGTCGATGTCGACTCCGCAGGGCACCACCGAGATGCGCGAGGTCGGCACGCCGAGCCCCTTGAGCTCGAAGGCCTCGTCCGAGCAGGTGGCGACGACGCCGTCGGCCTTCTGGCCCACTCCGGGCTCGAGCCAGGCGCGCTCCTCGGGGCTGGTGTCGAGCGCGCCCTGCTGGCGGCGCTTGACCACGCCCAGCGCGTGGAAGGTGTGGAGGACGGGCACGCGCCGACCCGTGGCGCGCTCCACCCGCTCGGAGGCGTCGAGCGCGGCGACCCCGGACATCCAGAAGTGGCTGTGCACGAGGTCCGGCCGCTCCTGCAGCCACTCCTCGGCGAGGTCGACGGCGAAGTCGCCCATGAAGGGCAGCAGCTCGTCCTTGGACACCCGGCGCGGCGGACCGGCGTCGATGTGCACGACCTCGACTCCCGAGGTGAAGGGCACGCGCCGGGGGAGGGAGGGGTCGTCGCGGCGGGTGTAGACGACGACGCGGTGGCCGCGGCGGGCGAGCGCGTCGGCGAGCGCCGCCACGTGGACGTTCTGGCCGCCGGCGTCGACGCCGCCGAGGGTCGCCAGCGGGCTCGCGTGCTCCGAGACCATGGCGATCGTCAGCGCGGGCGCGGCGGAGAGGTGCTGCTTCATCGGGTGCTCCCTTCCAGAGCGGGCTCCGGCGACCGGCGTCCGGGGAGGTCGGCGAGGACCTCGTCCCAGTCGCGGTGGAACCGGGCGAGGCCGTAGCGCGCGAGCGCGGCCTCGCGGGCGACGGCGCCGGCGCGGGCGGCGCGGTCCGGGTCCTCGACGAGCGCCCGGGCCGAGGCGACGAGGGCGTCGAGGTCGTTCGAGACCGCTCCGGCCTCGGGCGGGACGGCGCGCCCCGCCTCCGTCACGTCGAGCGCGACGACGGGCATCCCGAGGTGCATCGCCTCCAGCAGCGCGAGGCCGAGGGAGGTCCATCGGAACGGGTGCAGGTAGACCCGGCGGCGGGACAGGGCCGTGTGCATCGCCTGCGTGCGGACGTCGCCGAGGACCGTCACGTCCTCCAGGCCCGGCAGCTCGGCGAGCCGGTCGGTCTTCATCCCGAAGACGTCCAGCGGAGCGACGGCGCCGAAGCGGGGGAGCAGGTCGGTCCCGGCGACCCGGCCCCGGCGGACGGGCTCGTTGACGACCACGCCGAAGTGCGGCAGCTCGCCGGTGTAGAGGGGACCCGGGTCGTGGATCCCGTGCTCGATCACCGTCGTCCGCGTCGATCCGGTGTCCCACATCAGGGCGTTGAAGTGGGTGACGTGGACGATCAGCAGGTCGTCGCGGTCGGCGAGCGGGTGGCGGTTGTCCGGCACGTCCCCGCGGGGGGTGTTGTGCTCCACGTAGACGGCGGGCACGTCGCGGCCGAGGCGTCGCCCGAGCAGGCGCTCGGCCTCGGCGAGCTCCTCGGGCCTCTGGAGGAGGACCGCGTCGACGTCGGCGTCGTGCAGCTCCTCGGGCGCGATCTCGACGGCGCTCGGCCAGTCGCGGCCGCCGGTGCCCAGGCCCCAGCCGTCGCGGGCCGGAGTCGTGGGGAGCAGGTAGGTGTGGGCGCCGCGGACGAAGGCGTCCGCCCAGCCGCCGTGCACGTGCCAGAGCAGGATCCTCATGCGATGGCCTCTCTCGGGGAAGTCGTGGGTCGGAGTCGGAGGGCGGCGGCGACCGCCTCCTCGGCGCTCACCCCCGCGAGGCACGGATGACCGGGGACGGGGCACACGCGGGCGCGCGAGCCGGCGCAGGGCGCCTCCTGGTCGCCGAGCAGCGCGACCGGGACGCCGTAGGGCGCCCAGCGCTCGGCCGGGACGACCGGCGCGAAGAGGCTGACCACGGGGGTGCCGACCGCGGCGGCGAGGTGCGCGGGGCCGGTGTTGCCGCAGATCACGACGTCGGCGCCGGCCAGCACCTCGGCGGCGCCGGCGAAGTCCGTCGCCCCGCCGAGGTCGATGCCGCGGGAGCCCGCGACCTCGGCCGTGAGGGAGCGCTCGCCCGGCCCGCCGGTGACGACGACAGCGAGGCCCGCGTCCGCCAGCAGCTCGACGGCGCGGGCCGCGTTCGCCGCCGGCCAGGCGCGGGCGGGGACGGCTGCCCCGGGGTGCACGACCGCGTAGGGGCCGATCCCCTCGAGAGCGGCGGGCAGCACGCCCTCGCGGCGCACGCGGAGCCGTCCGTCGTCGCCGGCGGGCAGCGCGAAGCCGGCCGCCGCCGCGATCGCGAGCGCGCGCTCCGGCTCCGGCTGGTCCTCCTCGAGGGTCTCGCCCGGGACGAGGCGCACATCGAGCAGAGCGCCCGCGAAGTCGACCGAGGCGCCCGTGATGCGGGCGACACCGGCGAGGCGGAGCAGCAGGGCCAGCGGCAGCGGCGACTGGTGGAAGGAGGTGAGGATCACGGCCTCGTCCGGCGCGAACTCCTCGACGATCGCGCGCAGCTCGTCGACGAGCTCGCCGTCGACGGGGCGGGAGGCGTCGCCGATCCACGGGCACCACCAGGTGCGGACGGAGGAGGGACCCGGCAGCAGCGCGGCCGCGGGCGCTCCCTGCGGACCGCTCAGCAGCAGCACCTCGGCGTCGGCCGCGATCGCGCGGACGGCGGGTCCGCACAGCAGGACGTCTCCCGCGCTGTCCAGGCGGGCGACGAGCACGCGGCGCCTCACTCGGCGTCCTCGTCGGGCTGCATCGCGAGCAGCAGCTCGACCGCCTCGAGGAGCGTCGCCGCCTGCAGCGGGGCGGCGTCCACCTCCTCGGCGCGGGTGATCGGAGTCGGCACCAGCACTCCACGGGCGCCGGCCGCGGCGGCGGCGCCGACGTCGGCCCCGATGTCGCCGATCACGGCGAGGGACCGTGCCGGCAGTCCCAGCTGCTCGGCGGCGCCGAGCACCATGCCGGGCCGGGGCTTCCGGCAGGAGCAGCCGTCCTCCGGGCCGTGCGGGCAGAGCATCCACACGTCGAAGCCGCCGAAGAGCTCGTCCACGCGCCGGTTCACCGCGTCGGCCTGGCCGCGGTCGATGATCCCGCGGGCGATCCCGGACTGGTTGGTGACCACGCCCACGGCCAGCCCCGCCTCGCGCGCCCGCTCGACCGCGGCGAGGGCGGTGGGCATCGGGGAGACCTGCGCCGGATCGCCGTTGTAGGGCACGTCGACCACGAGCGTCGCATCGCGGTCGAAGAGGATCCCCCGCAGGCGCGGGGCCCTCGCGCGCTCGTCGGCGCTCCGGGAGGAGGAGTCGTTCACCTTCTCCTCGTACCCCTCGACCGGGGATGTAAACCCCCTTCCGGGGAAGTCGGTCCCTCCGGGCGCGTCGCTCGCATCTGCGGGCGGCGCGTCTGAGGTGAGCGCAGCGGGGTACGGGGACTCCGACAGGAAGGAGGCGCCGTGCGCGCTCTCACCGCCCCGGACGGGACTCCGGAGATCCTCGCGCTGCGCGCCCTCAAGCTCGGCGACCTGCTCGTCGCCGTCCCGGCGCTCAAGGCTCTGCGCCGCGGCTTCCCGGACCACCGGCTGATCATGGCGACCACGCCCTGGCTCGAGCCGATCGTCGACCTGGTCGAGGGCGTGGACGCGCTCGTGCCCACCCTCCGCGGACTCGACGACCCCTTGCCGATGGCCGCCGGCCGGGTCGAGCTCGGCGTGAACCTCCACGGCAACGGCCCCGAGTCGCGGCTGCGGCTGCGCGAGATCGCGCCCGAGCGCACGCTGGAGTTCCGCGTCCCGGCGCTGGACCCGGGCGCGGGCCCGGAGGACCCGCGGCCGCTCTGGATCGACGGCGAGCTCGAGCGCGCCCGCTGGGCCCGCCTGGTGAACTCGATCGGTCTCGACGCCGACCCCGAGGACGTCGCGATCGCCGTCCCGGAGGAGCCCGCCTCGGCCCCCGGAGCCGCCGTCGTGCACATCGGGGCCTTCTACGGCTCGCGCGAGTGGCCGGAGGAGCGCTTCGCCGCGGTGGCGCGCTCCCTCACTGCCGAGGGGCACCGCGTCGTCTACACCGGAGGCGCGAACGAGGCCGACCGCGCCCGCCGCGTCGCCGAGCTCGCAGGCGCGGGCGAGGTGCTGGCGGGGGAGCTCGCGCTCAGCGGGTTCGCCGCGGTCGTCGCGGCCGCCGAGGTCGTGGTGACCGTCGACACCGGAGCCGCGCACCTCGCCTCCGCGTACGGCGTCCCCTCGGTCGTGATCTTCGGTCCGGCACCGCCCGAGGCCTGGGGTCCTCCGGCCTCGGGTCCGCACGTCGTGCTGACCGACGCCTCCCTCCGCCGAGGCGACGTCTTCTCCGCCGAGCCGGATCCGGCGCTGCTCGCGGTCCAGGTCGACGACGTCCTCGCCGCCCTCGCATCGCTCCCGTCGCGTGCCGAGGCCCACCTCAGGCGGACTTCAGCCGCGTCGCGGGTCGGACCGGAGTGACCGTGGCCACGCGGGCCCGGGGAGCGCGCGGCTGATGGCTGCGCGAGGGGGCGCCGAGCCTGTCGGCGAGCTGCGCGAGGATCCGCCGCTGCAGGCGCGAGACCTGCATCTGCGTCGTTCCCAGCGCGTCGGCGATCTGCTGCTGGGTGCGCTCCTCGACGAAGCGCATCCGCAGGAGCTCGCGCTGGCCCTCCTCGAGCTCGGCGAGGGCCTCGGCGAGCCCGTGCCGCCGGTCGATCTCGAGCAGGCGCTCGTCCTCGCCGCCGAGGGTGTCGCCCAGGCCGACGCCGCCCTCGCCCGCGGTCTCGTCGAGGGAGAGCGGATGCCCCGCGAGGCGCGCGTCGGCCACCTCCGCCGCGTCCACTCCGAGGCGGCGGGCGATCTCCTGGTCGGTGGGGTGACGGCCGAGCTCCTGCGCGAGCTCGTCGGCGACGACGGCGGAGCGGCGGTGCAGCTCCTGCACGCCGCGCGGCGGCCGGATCATCCAGCCGAGATCGCGGAGGTGGCGCTTGAGCTCGCCGGTGATCGTGGGGACGGCGAACGCGGCGAAGCTGTCGCCGCGCTCGGGAGTGAAGCGGCGGGCGGCCTTCACGAGGCCCACGTAGGCGACCTGGCGCAGATCCGCCCAGTCGCCTCCGCTCCGGGAGACCCGGCGGGCCATGGCCTCGGCCAGGCCCAGGTGGTCGAGCACGATGCGCTCGCGGATGCGCGCGCCCTCGGCGGCCTCCGCGCTCACCGCGGCCTGGAAGAGCGAGAGCGTGCGGGCGTCCTTCTCCTCCCGCGCCGCCTCGGTGAGGACGCTCGGACGGTCGGTGCGGGGGTCGAGATCGATCGTGCTCATCAGTGCTCCTTCCGGGCACGCTCGCGCGGAGGCCCGGCGCGGCCTGCGGTGCGGCGCTCGGGCCCTCTCGACGAGAGGCCCGGGGTCAGCGCACCACTGCTCCTGCTCCCTCGGGGAGTCCGTTGACTCGGAGCAGTGCTGTCCGGTAGAAGCAGTGGCCGCGAGGCGCGCACCGTGCCCGGCGCTGAGGCGCCACGGCCCCCGCGATCCCGGGCGCCGCACCGGCTCCCGCCGGTAGGATCGGCCTCGTATGTCTGAGCTCACCCCGCCCCTGGAAAGCGCGCCGGACGCGCACCCGTTCACGACCGCGACCGGGAGCGACGTCCGCGTCCGCTTCTGCCCCTCGCCGACCGGGACCCCGCACGTCGGCCTCATCCGCACCGCCCTGTTCAACTGGGCGTATGCGCGCCACACCGGCGGCACGTTCGTCTTCCGCATCGAGGACACGGACGCCGCCCGCGACAGCGAGGAGAGCGTGGAGCAGATCCTCGACGCGCTGCGCTGGCTGAAGCTCGACTGGGACGAGGGCGTCGGAGTCGGCGGCCCGCACGGCCCGTACCGGCAGTCCGAGCGCACCGATGTCTACCTCGATGTGATCGCGCGCCTGACGGCCTCGGGGCACCTCTACGAGAGCTACTCCACGGCCGAGGAGATCGACGCGCGCAACGAGGCGGCCGGCCGCGCGAAGCAGCACGGGTACGACAACCACGACCGCGATCTCACCGAGGAGGAGCGCGCCGCCTTCCGCGCCGAGGGCCGCGCCCCGGCGCTGCGCCTGCGCGTGCCGGACGCCGACCTGTCCTTCGACGACCTGGTCCGCGGCCCGATCACGTTCCCCGCCGGCTCCTTCAGCGACTTCGTCGTGGTGCGCCCCAACGGCCAGCCGCTCTACACGCTGGTGAACCCGGTCGACGACGCGATCATGCAGATCACCCACGTGCTGCGCGGCGAGGACATCCTCCCCTCGACCGCCCGGCAGATCGCGCTGTACCACGCGCTGATCGACATCGGAGTGACGACCTTCGTCCCGCGCTTCGGGCACCTCCCCTACGTGATGGGCGACGGCAGCAAGAAGCTCTCCAAGCGCGACCCGTCCTCGAACCTCTTCCACCACCGCGACCGCGGCTTCATCCCGGAGGGCCTGGTCAACTACCTCGCCCTGCTCGGCTGGTCGCTCACGCACGACCGCGACGTCTTCTCGATCGACGAGATGGTCGCCGCCTTCGACGTCGCCGACGTGAACCCCAATCCGGCCCGCTTCGACCTCAAGAAGGCCGAGTCGATCAACGGCGACCACATCCGCCTCCTGGCCGTTGACGACTTCACCGAGCGGACGATCCCGTACCTCGTGGCGGCCGGAGTGCTCGCGGGCGAGCCGACCGCCGAGCAGCGCGCCGTGCTCGACGCCGCCGCACCCCTCGTGCAGGAGCGGATCGGCCTGCTCGGGGAGGCCCCCGGCATGCTCGGGTTCCTCTTCACCGCGTCCGACGCGCTCGAGTACGACGAGGACGCGCTGAAGGGCCTGCCCGCGAACGCCGGCGAGGTGCTCGCCGCCTCGATCGGCGCCCTCGAGCTCGTCCCCGCGTCCGAGTGGCTGACGGCCTCGATCCAGGAGGCGCTCGCCTCCGCGCTGATCGAGGGCCTCGGCCTCAAGCCCCGCATCGCCTACGGGCCGCTGCGCACGGCGGTCTCCGGACGCCGCGTCTCGCCGCCGCTGTTCGAGTCGATGGAGATCCTCGGCAAGCAGGAGTCGATCGCCCGCCTCGACCGCCTGGGCGCTCACCTCGGCACCTCCCGGCAGGCCTGACCGTGGCGGAGACGGTCGGCGGACGCTACGACGTCGTCGTGATCGGCGGGGGCCCCGCCGGGCTCTCGACCGCGCTCAACCTCGTCCGGGCGCGCCGGAGCGTGCTGCTGCTCGACAGCAACCGCCCGCGGAACGCCGCGACCCTGCACTCGCACGGGTTCCTCACCCGTGACGGCATCTCGCCGCTCGAGCTGCGACGCCTCGGCCGCGAGGAGTTCGAGCGCTACGAGGCCGCCGAGGTGCACAACGCCCTCGTCACGTCGGTCGAGCGCTCCGGCGGCGAGTTCGTGGTCGGCGCGCGCGGCGTGCGCGGCAGCGCGGACCGCTCCGTCGTCGCCACCGCCGTCGTGGTCGCCGCGGGGCTCCTCGAGACGCCGCCCGCGCTCCCGAGCCTGCGCGCCTACTACGGAACCGCCGTGCACAGCTGCATGGAGTGCGACGGCTACGAGAAGGCGGGGGAGGCGCTCGCCCTGATCGGCGAGACCGACGACCTCGCGGAGCGGGCCATGCTCCTCTCGCAGTGGTCGACCGACCTGATCGTCTTCACCAACGGCGTCGGGACGGTGAGCGACGCCGACGAGTCGCTGCTCGCCTCGATCGGCATCCGGGTCGACCGGCGCCCGGTCGCCGACCTCGCCGGGGAGCGCGCCGAGATGACCGGCGTCCGCCTCGTCGACGGCGACGTCGTGCCGCGCACCGGCGCGTTCGTCCGCCCCGTCTGGACGCCCGCGCTGGACTACCTGGACGCGGCCGGCCCCGACCGCGACGCCGACGGCTTCCTCCGCGTCGACGCCGGTGGCCGCACGTCCGTCCCCGGCCTCTACGCCGCCGGCGAGGTCACCCCTCCCGGCCCGCAGCAGCTGATCGTCGCCGCCGGATCGGGCGCCCAGGTCGCCTCCGCGATCAACCGCGACCTCGTTCGCGCCCGCCTCGGCGAGGCCGCCCCGGAGTCCGAGGGCAGCGTCGTCCGCGGCTCGATTTGAGCGGGATGCCCGCGTAGGGTACTGTCGTCTCTCGGCGCTCGGGTCTCGATCCGGTCGCCGCCTGGTCCCGGGATCACCTCCGGATGGCCATTGGGGTATGGTGTAATTGGCAACACGGCTGATTCTGGTTCAGTTGTTCTTGGTTCGAGTCCAGGTACCCCAGCACTGATCTCCTCCGCGGCACTCCGCGCGACGCCCTCGTTAGTGGCGTCCTCCTCCGGGCCCGCCCCCTCGTGATTCGCTCTCGGCGGCGTCCGCAGTATCCCCCCTCCGGCCGACGCGGCCGTCCGAGGCGCTGTGACACGATGGAACCTGTACGTCTCTCAGGTACCCGCGTCGCGCGGGTCGGACGAAAGGTCGCCCGCCCATGGAACCGGATCTCCTCTGGATCGTCCTCGCCGGAGTCGCCGTCGGCGCACTCCTGCTGATCGCCCTCATCGGCTTCTTCCTCTTCCGCGCCTGGTACCAGGTGCCGCAGGCCGACGAGGCGATCGTGATCGTCGGGAAGAAGCAGAAGGGCGAGGACGGCCTCACCTCGAACATGACCGTCATCACCGGCGGCGGCGCGTTCGTGAACAAGCTGACCCAGCGCTCCGACCGCATCTCGCTGCGCTCCCGCCAGATCAAGATGGAGCCGGTCGCGCAGACGAAGAACGGCGTGACCATCCACCTCGCGGGCGTCGCCCTGGTCAAGATCGGCTCCACGGCCGACCAGGTCCGCGCCGCCGCCGAGCGCTTCGCCTCGCAGGACCAGTCGATCGACGTCTTCACGACCGAGCAGCTCGAGGGCGCCCTCCGCGGCGTCGTCGCGAAGCTCAGCGTCGAGGAGGTCATGCAGGACCGGCAGAAGCTGGGAGACGAGATCGCCGAGGGCATCAAGGGCGACCTGCTCGCCCAGGGCCTCGTCCTGGACTCGTTCGCGATCCAGGGCGTCACCGACCGCAACGGCTACATCGAGGCGCTCGGAGCGCAGGAGATCGAGCGCGTCCGCCGCGAGGCCGACGTCGCGCGGATCAACGCGGCCCGCGAGGTCAAGGCTCGCCAGCTGGCCACGGACGAGGCGAACCTGATCGAGCAGACCGCCTACGACAAGAACACCGCCGCCGCGAAGTCCGAGGTCGGCCGCGCCAACGCCGAGGCCGAGCAGGCCGAGAACCTGGCCCGCGCCGAGCGCGAGCAGGCCGTCCTCGTGCAGCGCGCCGAGAACCGGCAGGCCGAGCTCGACGCCGACGTCAAGCGCGTCGCGGACGCCGAGAAGTACCGCCGTCAGACCGAGGCCGACGCCGACGCCTACGGACGCGAGAAGAAGGCCGAGACGGACCGCCAGGTCGCGCAGCAGGTCTCGGACGCCGAGGCCTACGCCGTCCAGCGCCAGGCGGAGGCGCGCCAGGCGTCCGCCGCCGCCGAGGCCGCCGCCGTGAGCGCCCGCGCCCAGGCCGAGGCCCACGCACTGCGGGCCAAGGCGGGCGCCGAGGCCGAGGCGCTGCGCGCGAACGCGACCGCCGAGGCGGAGGCCATCCGCGCGAAGGGCGAGGCGAGCGCGGCGGCCATCGCGGCCGAGGCGGAGGCGCTCCGCGAGAACCAGGAGGCGATCCTGGGTCGCGAGCTCATCGGGCAGCTGCCCTCGCTCATGGCCGAGTTCGCGAAGGGCTACCAGAACGTCGGCTCGGTGACGCTGATCGGCGGCGACACCGCCGGCACCCACATCGCGCGCGAGCAGGCGGCGGGTCTCGCCGCGACGTTCGACAGCGTCAGGTCGGCGACCGGCGTCGACCTCGGCGCGATCCTCCAGGGCCAGGCCTTCGGCCGGGGGATGGCGACCGGCGGCACCGTCGTTCCGACCGGCGCGTCGGTGGCGACCGGATCGGGTGACGCCCCGCGTCCGTCCGGCACCGGCGACCCGACCGCCGTCGCCTCCACGAGCTGACCGCAGGGTCCCGCTGATTTCCGGCGGTTCCACCACCGCCGCCGTGCTCGTCGGTGGGCGCCCGTCGGCGTCCGCCCTCGAGCACGGCGTGCGGCGTTCTGCGCGACCGGGTCGTGCCCCTTCCCGGAGTCGAGCAGCCCCCGCTCAGGCCAGCGGCTTGCGCATCTGCAGGGACGTCGTCTCGTAGCCGAGCGACTCGTACAGCGCCCGCGCGGCGGTGTTGAAGCCGAACACGTTCAGCGCGAGGGCGGAGCCGCCGCGGGAGCGGACGTGCGACTCCGCGAGCAGCATCGCCGCCCGGCCGAGGCCGCTGCCGCGCTCGGCGGCGTCGATCTGCACGTCCCAGACGTACCCGACGCCCTCGAGTCCGCTCGGGTGCGGGCCGAGCCAGAGCGACCCGACCGCGCGGCCGTCCTCGGAGACGAGGAGCACGTCGTGCCCGGCGGCGGGGGAGCCGCCCGGGAAGTACTTCTCGTACGAGGCGTCGGCGTTGCGCGTCGCGGCCGCCTCGTCGTCGCCCGCGCGCATCCGGTCCTCGATGTACGCCGAGCGCTGGACCCGCATCCAGGTGGCGAGGGCGGCGGCGGGAATCGGCTCGAGCGTGACGGTCATCCCCTCACGATCCCACTCCTCACCGCCCCCCGCGATCGATCCGTCGCGGACGGCCCGCAGGGGATCTGCGGACGGGCCGCTCGCGACGGATCGCCGCCGGCCCGGATCAGTCCGGGGTCCGCTCCGCGTGCTTCCGCTTCCCCAGGCGGGTGGCGAGGAACAGCAGCGTCCCCACGACCACGTAGCCCGCTGTCGCCAGCCAGACCACACCCGTCTGCTGCGTCAGCAGCACCACGCTCGCGATGGTAGCGAGCACCGGCACCACCCGCGGCACGGAGTAGTGGGCGTGGTCGACGCGGTCCTTCTTCAGCACCAGCACCGAGACGTTCGCCGCGATGAACACCAGCAGGAGCAGCAGCACCGTCGTCTCGGCGAGCGTGCCGACGTCGCCGATCAGGCTGAGCAGCATCGTCACTCCGCCGACGACCACGATCGACACCCACGGCGTGCGGCGGCCCGGGAGCACCTTGCCGAAGGCGCTCGGCAGCAGCCCGGAGGTGGCGAGCCCGAAGCCGACCCGCGACGCCATCACCATGAACAGCAGAGCGCCGTTCGCGATGGCGACCAGCGCGATCAGGCCGAACAGCCACGGCGGCACGGCCACTCCGCTCGCCGCGACCACGTCCAGCAGGGGACCGCTGGAGGCCGCGAGCTCGTCGTTCGGCAGCACGATCACGGCGCCGAGCGCGATCAGGAGGTAGACCACGGCGGCGGTGATCAGCGCACCGAAGAGGGCCCGCGGGTAGACCTTCGAGGGGTTCCGCACCTCCTCGGCCATGTTCGCCGCGGCCTCGAAGCCGAGGAACGAGAAGAAGGCGACGATCGAGGCGGCGAACGCCCCCTGCAGCGGAGCGACGTCGGGGTTGAACTCGAGCACGCGGGAGGCGTCGCCGTCGCCGGAGCCGAAGAAGACCGCGGCGCAGACGATGACGATGACCAGTCCGCTCACCTCGATCACCGAGGCGACCAGGTTCGCGGTCAGCGACTCCTTCACCCCGCGCAGGTTCACCAGGGTGAGGATCGCGATGAAGACGATCGCGGTCGGGATCGGCGGCACGTCCAGCAGAGCCCCGAGGTAGTCGCCCGCGAACGCGTTCGCCAGGGAGGCCGCCGTCGTGATGCCGGACGCCATCATCAGGAAGCCGATCAGGAACGAGAGGTACGGCTTCCCGAACGCGCGGTCCACGTATCGCGCCGCCCCTCCGGCGTGCGGGTACTTGGTGATCAGCTCGGCGTACGTGCCCGCGGTGAGCAGGGCAACGACCAGCGCGATCAGCAGCGGCAGCCAGATCACGCCGCCCACGTCCTCCGCCATCGTGCCGACCAGGGTGTAGATGCCGGCGCCGAGTGTGTCGCCCACGATGAAGGCGAACAGCAGCGGTCCGGTGATCACCCGCTTGAGCGACGCCTTCCCGGGAGCGGTCTCGGCGGTGTCCGTCGTGTCGGTCATCCGGATACTCCACCGAAGCGAGGGGTCCGAGCGCAAGCCTGGCCGCCCGATCGCTGCGAGATTTCTCATCATCGCGGCCCGTGTGGCAGGGGCCCGGGCGGCGAGGCCTCCCACAGCGCGCTGATCCCGGGACTCGGGCGATCGGCCGCACCAGAGGGAGCGGACCCGGTGCGCACAGGGTGAACAGGGGGCGACCGCGCGTGCCGCCGCGCGCCCGCACTGGGTAGGCTGGAGCGCTTCGTCGTGAGTGGAGCGGTCGCGGAGGAATCATGGGCAAGAAGCGCAACCAGGGACGATCCGGAGGCGGTCAGGGCGGGTCCGGCGGTCAGGGCGGCGGCCGCACGGCCGAGACCGCGCTGATGGTGCGGTTCCGCAGCTGGTACCGCTCGCACCTCGCCGAGGTGGGCATGCAGCACGAGCACCTCGAGGCCGACGAGGCCGTCGAGGTGCTGACCGACCTCTTCGCGATGACCCGCGACCTGCGCCCGCGCGGCTCCTTCGCCCAGCCCGACGCCGAGCTGCTCGAGGCCGTCTTCGATCAGATCGAGGCCGACCTGTCGGGGGAGGAGAGCGAGGCCGACCTCGACGACACCCTCTTCACCGTCGCCGAGGTCGTCGAGCACTTCCTCGACTTCCTCACCGACGAGGACCTCTGGACCGGCACCGACGAGGAGCTGGACGAGTGCCAGGCCGTCCTCGACGAGGTCCTCGACCTCGCCGGCTCCTTCGTGGAGGCCGTGCTCGACGACCTCGCCGAGCTCGACGAGGTCCCGGCCGAGGAGCAGCTCTCCGCCGTCCGCGCCACCGCTCTCGTGCACGCCGCCGACGTCGTCGTCGAGCACCTCGCCGCCGACGACGGCGCGACCCTCACCGAGCGCGCCGCCCGCGAGATCGCGGTCGAGGCGGGCATCTCCTCCGCGGGATCCACCCCGAGCGACGACTCCGTCCGCATCCCGGTCTCTGCCTGGTGGGACGCGCTGGTCGGCTCGGCCGTGCTCGAGCAGGAGGGATCCGCCGCAGGTCTCGGCGAGTCCGCCGTGCTCTGGCGCAGCTCCGACGCGCACGAGGCCGCCGCCGAGCGCATCGCCTACGTCGCCCGCTTCCTCGAGCAGTGGATCCTCAGCGCGCAGACCGCGCTGGCGGCGGCGGACACCGAGGACGGCGCCTTCTCCCCGGAGGAGCGCGCGGTCATCACCACCGACGCCGTGCTGGTCCGCATCGCGGTCGCCTGCCAGGCCGAGATCCACCCGGGCCTGGTCGTCGGCGAGCTGGTCGACGAGCTGGCAGCCGACTCCGGAGTCTCGCTCGACGAGGCCCTCGACGAGCGCGAGCGCATGGTCGGCACGGCCGAGCGGATGCTCGACGACACCGCCGAGCTCGGGCTGCTGCTGCACTCGCCGGAGTTCGGCTACGCGGTGCCGGAGGGCCTGGCGCCCGTCCTCGCCTCCGTCGTCCGGGCGACGGTCGTCCTCCTCGGCGAGCGCGAGGCCACCCGCCTCGAGATCCTCGACGAGGCGACCCAGGACACGGCGACGGCCTACGCGCTCCACGTCGCCCTGCTCGGGACCAAGCCCGTCGTCTGGCGGCGCCTCGAGCTCTCCTCCGAGTCGTCGCTGCGCGATCTGCACCTCGCGCTCCAGCTCTCGCTGGGCTGGACCGACGCGCAGCCGCACTACTTCAGCGTCGGTGTGCCCGACGAGGAGCAGGCTCCGATCGGCTCGCCGTCCGACGCGGAGGAGTTCGGCGCCGATCTCGTGGACGAGGCGGGCGTCGCGCTCGCCGAGGTGCTCGAGCAGGAGCAGGACGAGCTCTTCTACGTCTACGACCTCGAGGACGAGTGGCGCCACGTCATCCGCCTGGAGTCGATCGCGCCGCTGTCGTCGGCTCTGCCGCGCTGCACGGGCGCGCGCGGCGCGGCTCCGCTCGACGTGCCGGGAGGCCCCGCGGCCTGGGCCGACACGGTGCGGGCGGCGACCGACCCGTCCTCGGCCGACCACGCGGAGGCGCTCGAGGCTCTCGGCCTCGCCGCCGGAGCCTCGTTCGATCCGGCCGCGGTCGACGTCGACGGCATCAACCGCTCGCTCGGACTCCTGCGCTCCGCCGTCTGACGCCCCGCCGCAGGGCATCACCGGAGGAGGCCCCCGCTCCCGCTCACCGCGGGCGGCGGGGGCCTCCTCCGGTGTCGGGCGTCACGGGGTGAGCAGCAGCTTGCCGATGTGGCCGGAGGAGCGCATCACGTCGTGCGCCCGCTCGGCCTCGGCGAGCGGGACCACCTCGTCCACCACCGGGCGCACCGTCCCGGCGGCGACCAGCGGCCAGACCTCCGCGCGCACCTGCGCGACGATCGCGCGCCGCTCCTCGAGGGGCCGGGCGCGGAGGGTCGTGGCGTGCACCGCCCCGCGCTTGCGCATCAGCACCCCGAGGTCGAGCGAGCCGAGCGCGCCGGACTGGTTGCCGATGAACATCACGCGCCCGCCCACGGCCAGCGCCTCCAGGTCGCGGGCCAGGTAGTCGCCGCCGACGGGGTCGAGGATCACGTCGACGCCGCGCCCACCGGTCGCCTCGCGGATCCGCTCGACGAAGTCCTCCTCGCGGTAGTCGATCAGGACGTCGGCGCCGAGCGCGCGGCACGCCTCGAGCTTGCGGGGGCTGCCGGCCGTGACGGCGACGCGGGCGCCGAGGGCGGCGGCGATCTGGATGCCCGTGGTCCCGATCCCGCTCCCGCCGCCGTGGAGGAGGACGGTGTCGCCGGATCCGAGCCCGGCCACCATCACGAGGTTCGACCAGACGGTGGACGTCGTCTCCGGGAGGGCGGCGGCCGAGACGAGGCCGACGCCGTCCGGCACCGGCAGCACCAGGCCCGCGTCGACCGCGACGTACTCCGCGTAGCCGCCGCCGGAGAGCAGCGCGCAGACCTCGTCGCCCTCCGAGAACCCGGTCGCGTCCTCGCCGAGCGCGACGACCGTGCCGGACACCTCCATGCCGAGGATCTCGGAGGCGCCGGGCGGCGGCGGGTAGACCCCGCCGCGCTGGCCGAGGTCGGCGCGGTTGACGCCGGCGGCCGCCACGCGGACGAGGACCTCGCCGGGTCCGGGGGAGGGCGTCGGCACCTCCTCCAGCACGAGTCGGGAGTCGGGGCCGGGGTTCTCGATGCGGATCGCCTGCATGAGGGGGATGCTACGCCGCGGGCCTCGGCGCTCGCGGTGCTCCCGTCCGGCGAGGGGCCGGCTCAGCGCTGCTCCGCCAGGAACGCCAGCACCGCGTCCTTGAAGCCCCGCGCGGGCACGGTGCTGGTGTGGTCGCGGCCGGGGACGCTCACGAACCGCGCCCCCGCCTCCGCCGCCAGCAGCTCACCGCCGGGAGCGATCGGATCCGCGCCGCCGGTCACGAGCAGCGTCGGCAGGCCGGGGTGCCGCCCGTGCTCCGGGTGCGCCCCGCCGCGGACGCCGTCGGCCACCGCCACCAGTGCCGCGAGGTCGTTGCCCTGCACGCCCTCCGCCATGCCGATGAAGGCGCGGGTGAAGCCGTCGTCGATCTCGCCGCCGGAGGCGACGCGGGCCCGGGCCGCCTCCGCGTCGAAGGAGCGGAGGGGCTCGCCCACGGTCAGCCCGCCGAGGCTCAGCGATGCGAGCCGCTCCGGGTGCTCGAGTCCCAGCACCCAGCTCATCCGGGCGCCGAGGGAGTAGCCGAGGACGTGGGGTGCCTCGAGGTCGTAGGAGTCGAGCACCCGCACCAGGTCGGCCACCATGGTGTCCACGCTGTAGGAGTCGGAGTGGTGCGGCTTCTCGCTCGCGCCGTGCCCGCGCTGGTCGAGCGCCACGACGCGGTACCCGGCCCGGTGCAGCGTCCGCAGCCAGCCCGACGTCTCCCAGTTGAGAACGGCGTAGGAGGCGAAGCCGTGCACGGCGAGGACGGTCGGGGCGCTCTCCTCGCCGACGGAGTAGGTGGCCAGCCGCACTCCGTCGTCGGCCACGACGTAGACGGGCGGAGGGAAGGCGATCACTCCACCACCCTGCCCGCCGCCGCGGGGTCGAGGGGGTACCGCGCCGCGGACACGCCGGGCGGAGTCCCAGGAGCGGAGAGCCGCCGTGCCCGGTGTCCCCGGACGGTCAGCGCGGCGGACGGGTGGAGCGGGCGAAGGGCACGGCGATCCAGAGGCGCACGGTGCGTCCCTGGCCGGACCGGATCCCGAGGACGACGCACAGCACGAGGTTGAGCACGGCCAGCGCGAGGATCGCCGAGATCGTCGCGAGCGGCCAGTCGGCGCCGAGCGAGTCGCGCACCGACACCAGCGCGAGGTGGAGCGGGACCAGCATCAGCTGGAGTGCGAGGTAGGTGAGCTGCCAGTTGACGGCGACCAGCCCGTTCCGGTCGCTGAGGGTGCCGATCCGCCGCCGCGACCCCCACACCATCACCGTCGCCGTGAGGGAGATCACGGGGGAGATCACCACGAAGCCGGCGAGCGCCGAGAGCCCGGCGAACCAGACGGCCCGGGCGCCCTTGCGGTCCCGGGTGCGGTGCCGCAGCTCGTCGTCGTCCATCGTCGCCGCCTCCTCGCGCCGGGACCAGTCTCGCACCCGCCCCCGCCTCGAGGCGGGGGATCGCCCCCGAGTTCCGGGGGTTCCCCGGATGGGGCGGGTCCGGGCGCGTCCGTAGCGTGGAGGCATCGCCGGAGCACACCGGCAGCACCGCCGGCCCGCCCGGCGGCACCGCATCCCGCCGGGCGACCGGCACCCGAGAAGGAGCACACCGTGACCACCGACGACCGCACCGCCCGCCTCTCCACCCCCGCCGACGAGCAGCCGACCGTGGACCTGGGCGCGTCCGCCGTCCTCACCGAGGAGCGGCCGTCCGCCGGGGAGCGCCCCGCCGCCGACGAGTCCGCCTCCTCGCAGCAGGCCCGCGCCCCCTACGGCACCCCCGCCGTCCCGCCCGCGGCGCTCGCCCCGGCGCCCTCGACCCCGTTCTCGCTCACCAGCCTGATCCTCGGCGTCACCTCCGTCTTCTTCGGACTGACCGTGATCGCTCCGGCCGCGGGCCTCGTCTTCGGCATCCTGGGCCTGCGGAGGGAGCCGTCCGGCCGCACGCTCTCGATCTGGGGCATCGTGCTCAACTCCGTCATGCTCGGCCTCGTCCTGCTGTTCGCGATCGCCGTGCTCGTCGTGGTCGTGCTCGTTCCGCTCGCGGCCCTCGCGTCGGGCAGCGACTACCGCTGATCCGCCGCTTCCCGCGTCCCGCGCCTCCTGTCCGCTCCTGCGGCGGGAGGCGCGGTCGTTCCGCGCCCGCCGAGCGGACGCTCCGCGCCCGCGTCCGCCGCCGCCCCGTGCCCCGGCGATAGGCTGGCCGCGCAGTTCGCGAGCCCCCTGCACCCTCCGGGGCCGCACGACGACAGCAACGGAGCTGGACGTGACCCTCGCACCGAGCACCCTCCCCGACCGCGACCCGGAAGGCAGAGCCCTGGACGACACCGAGACCCCCGCCACGCGCACCGAGAGCGACTCCCTCGGCTCGATGGAGATCCCCGCCGAGGCCTACTGGGGCATCCACACGGCGCGGGCCCTCGACAACTTCCCGATCTCGAAGCGCCCCATCTCGATCTACCCCGATCTCGTCCGGTCCCTCGCCACGGTCAAGCTCGCGGCCGCCCGGGCCAACACCGAGCTCGGCAGTCTCGCCCCCGCCAAGGCCGAGCTGATCGAGGCCGCGTGCCGCCGCATCATCGACGGCGAGTTCCACGACCAGTTCGTGGTCGGGGTGATCCAGGGCGGCGCCGGCACCTCGACGAACATGAACGCGAACGAGGTCGTCGCCAACGTCGCACTCGAGATCGGCGGCTTCGAGCGGGGCGACTACGCGCACCTGCACCCCCTCGACGACGTCAACCGCAGCCAGTCCACCAACGACGTCTACCCGACCGCGATCAAGATCGCGATGACCTGGTCGCTGCGCCGCCTGCTCGACGAGCTGGCGCTGCTGCGCGAGTCGTTCTCCCGCAAGGCGGTCGAGTTCGGCAGCGTCCTGAAGGTCGGCCGCACGCAGCTGCAGGACGCGGTGCCGATGACGCTCGGCCAGGAGTTCCACGGCTTCGCGACGACCCTCGGCGAGGACCACGCCCGTCTCTCCGAGACCATCTGGCTGCTCGCCGAGGTCAACATCGGAGCCACCGCGATCGGCACCGGCATCACCGCCGATCCGCGCTACGGCGCAGCTGCGGTCCGCCACCTCAACGACATCACCGACCTCGACCTCGAGATGGCGCAGGACCTCGTCGAGGCGACGAGCGACACCGGCGTCTTCATGTCGTTCTCGAGCGCGCTCAAGCGCTCCGCGATCAAGCTGTCCAAGATCTGCAACGACCTGAGGCTCCTCTCCTCGGGCCCTCAGGCCGGCTTCGGCGAGATCAACCTGCCTCCGCGCCAGGCGGGATCCAGCATCATGCCCGGCAAGGTGAACCCGGTCATCCCCGAGGTGGTCAACCAGGTCGCCTACTCGGTGGCCGGGGCCGACGTCACGGTCACGATGGCGGCCGAGGCGGGTCAGCTCCAGCTCAACGCCTTCGAGCCGGTGATCGCGCACTCGCTGCTGCAGAGCATCACCTGGATGACGCAGGCCTGCAGGACGCTCCGCGAGAACTGCATCGACGGCATCACCGCGAACGTCGACCGGCTCGAGGCCATGGTCGCCTCCTCGGTCGGCGTCGTGACGGCGCTCACCCCGAGCATCGGCTACACCGCGTCCGCCGCCCTCGCGAAGGCCGCCCTCGCGACCGGCCGCAACATCGCCGACCTGGTGGTCGAGGCGGGGCTGATGTCCCGCGAGGAGGTCATGCGGCTGATCTCGCCGGCGCGGCTCTCGGGCATCGAGGCGATGACCGCGGCGCTCCCGATCATCGACCCCGCGCCGGAGGCGTGACCGCGGCCGCGAGGCGCGCCCCGGCGTAGCTGCGCCAGGGCGCCCAGCGGCGTCCGGCCTCGGTCAGCGCGCGCTCGCCGGCGGGCAGGCCGAGCGCCGCCGCGCCCCGCCGGAGCACGGGATCCCCGGTGAGCAGGACGTCGGGATCTCCGGTCGCCCGCTGCGCCACCTCGCCCGCCGTGGCGGCGTCGATCCCGGGGACCGCCAGCAGCTGCTCGGCGAGCTCCTCCCGGTCGGCGTCGAGCCGCAGGGCTCCCTCGGCGAGCAGCGTGCAGGTCCGCACCAGCACGTCGGCGGATCCGCGGAGCACGTCGGCGGCGTGCTCGGCGATCACCGCGGGGGAGGGGAAGGCGCGTGCGATCGATCCGCTCGCCACAGACTCCGGGAGCGTCGCGCCGAGCGCCGCGACCAGCCGTGCAACCTCCCGCCGGCCGAGCAGCGCGCGCACCAGCGTCTCGGCCGGATCGACGGAGCCGGGCACGCGGACACCGGGGCGGGCGGCGACGCTCGGAGCGAGTGCGGGATCGGCCGCGAGGGCCTCGTCCACGGCCCGGGCGTCCGCGTCCAGGTCGAGAACCCGCCTCACCCGGGCGACCAGCGGCCCGACGTCGGCGACGGAGACGAGAGTCGCGCTGCAGCGGACGCTCTCCCCGTCCGCCGCCAGCCGCACCAGTGCCGCGCCCCCGGGCAGGACGAGCGAGCGCGCGTAGCCGCCGGGGGACGCCTCCTCGATGCCCGGGAGCGCGGCGCCGCCGAGCACGTCGAGCACCCCGGGATCGAACGGAGCCCGCACTGCCAGCCGGAGCTCCAGCGTGGTCGCGCCGTCGTGGACGCTCGCCTCGGAGCGCGTGCCGCGGGCCGAGGCGCGCAGGGCCGTCGGGGTCCGCTCGTACACCTCCGCCAGGGTCGCGTTGAACTGCCGGATACTCGTGAAGCCGGCGGCGAAGGCGACGTCGGACACGGGCAGGTCGGTGCTCGTGAGCAGGAGCCGGGCGGTCTGGGCGCGCTGGGCGCGCGCGAGCGCCAGCGGAGGCGCGCCCAGCTCCTCGCGCAGGATGCGGCCGAGGTGGCGCGCGCCGTAGCCGAGCCGGGCGGCCAGCCCCTCGACCCCCTCGCGGTCGACCACTCCGTCGGCGATCAAACGCATGGCGCGCGCCGCCGTGTCGTCGCGCAGGTTCCACTCGGGGGAGCCGGGGACGGCGTCCGGCAGGCAGCGCTTGCAGGCGCGCAGCCCCGCCTCGTGCGCGGCGGCGGCCGTCGGGTAGAAGCGCACGTTCGCGCGCCGCGGTGTGATGGCGGGGCAGCTCGGACGGCAGTAGATGCCGGTGGTGTGCACGCCGGTCAGGAACCGCCCGTCGAACCGGGAGTCGCGGGAGGCGACGGCGCGGTAGCGCTCCTCGAAGAGCGGATCGGAGTCGGGCACGCCTCGAGCCTCGCACGCGGCGGCGTCGAGCAGGAGCGGGAATCGGACACGGGCGTCGGCACCCCGGCCCTCCTCCACGCGCCCGGCGCGTGTCAACCGCCGACAGTCCACCCCGCCGGTGCCCTACTGTCGGCCCCATGAGCGCCTATCCGCCGCCCGCCCCGCCCGCCACCGCCCGCCCCTCCGCCGTGCCGACCGTGCTCGGCTCGATCGGCGTGGCGCTCCTCGGGATCCTGCTGCTGCTCGTGCTCGCCTACGTGGTCCTCGGACTCGGCGTCAGCGCCGCGGGGATCTGCGCGGTCATCGCCCTCGTCCCGCTGACCGTGGTTCTGCTGGGCGTCCGCTGGGTCGACCGGTGGGAGCCGGAGCCCGCGCTGGGCCTGTGGTTCGCGTTCCTCTGGGGTGCGGCCGGATCCGTCGCGATCGCGCTCCTGGTCGATCTCGGCGTGCAGATCGCCGTCTACGCGTCCGGGCAGCAGCCGAGCGGATCCGACTTCGTCGGCGCCGTGATCCAGGCGCCGCTGGTCGAGGAGACGGCCAAGGGGATCGGCGTCCTCCTCGTCTTGCTGATCTGGCGCCGGACCTTCGACGGACCCGTCGACGGCATCGTCTACGCGGCCGTCGTCGCCTCCGGGTTCGCCTTCGTCGAGAACATCCTCTACTTCGGCAGCGCGCTGGTGGAGGGCGGTCTCGGCTCGCTCGCCGTGACCTTCTTCCTCCGCGGGGTGCTCTCGCCCTTCGCGCACGTGCTCTTCACCGCCTGCACGGGCGCGGCCCTCGGCTTCGCCTCGAACCGGCCCGCCGTCGCGCGGCTGCCCATCGCCCTGCTCGGGCTGGCGCTCGCCGCGTTCCTGCACGCGCTCTGGAACGGCTCGTCGTTCCTGGTGTCCGACTGGTTCGGCTTCTACGGCGTGGTCCAGGTGCCGCTGTTCGCGGTCGCCGTGGTCGTGGTGGTGCTGCTGCGCCGGCAGGAGCGGCGCGTGACGCTCCAGCGGCTCGACGACTACGCCGTCGCCGGCTGGCTCTCGCCGGCCGAGGTGCGGATGATCGGCACCGCGGAGGGGCGCCGCACCGCCGCCCGCTGGGCCCGCAGCGCGGGAGGGGATCGGCCGCGGGCGATGCGGGACTTCCTCCGCTCGGCGACGCGGCTCGCGCACCACCGGCAGCACCTCCTGCTCGGCCGCGGCGGACGCACCGGAGCGGTCGACGAGCAGGTCCTGCTCGACGAGCTCGTCGCCCGCCGGGCGGTGCTCACCCGCTGAGCCGGGGCCACCCCCGCTCAGCCCCGGCGCGCTAGGCGGAGGCGCTGCGCACGCGGCGCTCGCCGGCCGTCACGGGCACGCCGAGCCGGTTCTGCGCGGGCGGCAGCGGGCAGTTGTAGTGGGGCGAGAAGCCGCACGGCGGGATGTACGCCCGGTTGAAGTCCAGGAGCACCGGACCGGGGGCACCCGCGTCGGCCGCGCCGCCGATCCGCTGCACGACGAGGAAGCGGCCGACGGGGTAGCTCGCGAGCTCCGGGTCGTCGCTGCGGTTGGTCGGATCGCCGAACGGGACGAGGAGCGTGCCGCCGTCGTCGAACGCCGCGACCGTGTACTCGCGGGCGCGCCCGTCGTCTACGAGCGAGAAGGTGATGTCGCCGGGCACGACGAGCTCGCGGGTGGCGCCGTTGTCGCGCAGGTGCTCGAACGGGACCGTGCGATCCTCGGCGACCGGCTCGAACCACGCCTCGAGCACCCAGGCGGCGTCGAACGGGAAGGTCTCGATGGCGTCGAAGGAGCGGATGCCGTCGGAGGCCGCGTCCCAGACGCGGTAGCCGTACTCGGGCTCGCCGGTGTCGAGGTTCTCGCGGCGCATCCGCGTCAGGGTCGCCGAGGGGCCGTAGCCGGCCAGCGCCTGCTCGTCGTCGACGCTCTCGCCGGGCTCGAGCCAGCGCGTCTCGACGAGGGCGAGATCGCCCCGGGGTCCGGTGACGCGCTCGACGCGTCGGGCGAGCCACGACTCCCAGCCGGCGCGTGCCGACTCCGTGAGGTCGATCGAGGCGCGGGAGGGGGCGGTGACGCTGCTGCTCGGAGTGGCCATGGGGCGTGCAACGCGGGGCCGTCCGGTTCTCTTCCCGGTCGATGACCGGACGGAGGACGGACACCCGCGAGAAAGAGCTCGACGCCCTGCGGCAGCGGCAGGGCCGGCTGCTCGGACGGGGCGTCGAGCTCTTCGTGAGAGAGAGGATGCTCCTCCGCGGCGCCGAGCGCAAGAGGCATCCGGATCCCGCTGTCGGCACGGGCCGCTTCGGATCGCTCGGTAGACTGGACCGCCTGTTTTCCCGCGGCCCCCGGAGCGCATCCCGCGCCTCCCGGTCCCGCGGCGGCGGACCCTCGGAAGGCGGACGATGACGGACGGCAGCACTGTGCAGGCCACCGAGCTCTCTCGGGAGCGCGACTACGTGGCGGCGCTCTACGCCCGCCTCGACGAGCTGATCGCCCAGGCCCGCGAGGCTCTGGACACCGTCCGCATCGAGAGCGTCGGCGGCAACCACCAGAGCCGCTCCGAGCGCGACGCGTACGCGCGGCTCTACGAGGACCGCATCCGCTCGCTCACCGGCGCCGACGACCGGCTCGCCTTCGGCCGGCTGACGCTCGCGGACGCCGACGCCGAGCACCGCTACATCGGCCGGATCGGCCTGCGCGACGAGGAGCAGGACACGCTGCTGCTCGACTGGCGCGCCCCGCAGTCGGCCGCGTTCTACCAGGCCACCGCCGCCCGGCCGATGGGGACGCGCGCCCGGCGCCACCTCACCACTCGGGGCCGCGAGGTCCTCCGCTTCGAGGACGAGGTCTTCGACGAGGAGCTGCTGCGCGAGGGCACCGTGCTGCAGGGCGAGGGCGCGCTCATGGCGGCCCTCGGCGCGCAGCGCACCGGCCGTATGCACGACATCGTCGCGACCATCCAGAGCGAGCAGGATCGCATCATCCGGTCCGAGCTGCGCGGCGTGCTCGTCGTGCAGGGCGGGCCGGGCACCGGCAAGACCGCGGTCGCCCTGCACCGGGCCGCCTACCTCCTGTACTCCTACCGCGACCGCATCGCCTCCTCCGGCGTGCTCGTGGTCGGCCCCTCGCGGTCCTTCCTCCGCTACATCGAGGCGGTGCTGCCCTCGCTCGGCGAGACGGGCGTCGTCCTCTCGACGCTCGGCCAGCTCTACCCGGGCCTCGACCTCGTCGAGGAGGACGTGCCCGCGATCGCCCGCGTGAAGGGCTCGGCGCGGATGGCGGAGCTGCTCAAGCGCGCGGTCCGCTCCCGCCAGACCGTCCCGGCCGAGACCCAGGTGCTCGACGTCAACGGCGAGAAGCTCCGTCTGGAGCCGCAGGACGTGGAGCGCGCGATCACCCGGGCGCGCGACACCCGCAAGCCGCACAACGAGGCGCGCGTCTCCTTCGTCAAGACGCTGCTCTCGCAGCTCACCCGCCAGCTCGCCGATCAGCTGCGGAGCCACGGCAGCACGGTCGACGAGGCCGACGAGGCGGTGCTGCGCGAGGACGTGCGGACCGCCCACGACGTCCGCGTCGCTCTCAACACCGCGTGGATCCCGCTGACCCCCGAGAAGCTGCTGCAGGACCTCTACGCCCGTCCGAACTGGTTCGCGACGCTCACGCCGCGCTGGACCGCCGCGCAGCGCTCCCTCCTCCGCCGCGACCGCGACGCTCCGTTCACGGTCTCCGACGTGCCGCTGCTCGACGAGGCCGCGGAGCTGCTCGGCGCCTACGACGACCACGCCGACGCCTCGAAGAAGGCCGAGAAGGAGCAGCGCAAGCGCGACGTCGAGAACGCGGAGGCCGCGATCCGCAACATGGGCGTCGACGGCCTCGTCAACGCCAAGGACCTCGCGGCCGGCTTCGCCGAGCGCTCGGTGCTCGGCACCACCGCCGAGCGGGCCGCGGCCGACCGCACCTGGACCTACGGGCACGTCGTGGTCGACGAGGCGCAGGAGCTCTCGCCGATGCAGTGGCGGGTGCTGCTGCGCCGCTGCCCGATGCGCTCGTTCACGATCGTGGGCGACGTCGCGCAGGCGTCCGGCGCCTCCGCCGCCTCGAGCTGGGACGCCGCGCTCCGCGACACCTTCGGCCGCCAGGGCCGGGGAGTGGAGGCCGCGCCGTGGCGCCTGGAGGAGCTGACGGTCAACTACCGCACGCCCGCGCAGATCGTCGCCTTCGCCGAGCGGACGGCGCGCGAGAACGGGCTGGAGATCACGCCGGGGGAGGCCGTGCGCTCCACCGAGTGGCCGGTGCGGACGATCCGCGACCGCGGCGACGCGAGCCTCTCGGAGCGCGTGCTGGCGGCCGTCGTCGAGGACCGGGCGATCGAGGCGGAGGGGACGCTGGCGGTCATCGCGCCCGACGACGACCTCGCCGCGATCGCCGAGCGCCTCGAGGAGCGGTTCGGCCGGGAGGTGGGCCGCGGAGCGACCGGGCTCGACCGCGCGATCGCCGTGCTGTCGACGAACGACGCCAAGGGGCTCGAGTTCGACTCCGTGATCATCGCCCGCCCGCGCCTCATCGCGCAGACCGGCGAGCGCGGCGCCGCATCGCTCTACGTCGCGATGACCCGGCCGACGCAGCGCCTCACGCTCGTGGAGTGAGTGCTCGCAGCCCGCTCCCGGACTCCGCTCCCGAGCGCCCTAGGATCGAGGCATGAGCAGCGAGAACCTGACCAAGCCCGAGGTCGACGCCCCTGAGGGCCCGGCCCCCGACACCCTCGTCGTCGAGGACATCGTCGTCGGCGACGGCGCCGAGGCGCAGCCCGGCTCGACCGTCGAGGTCCACTACCTCGGCGTCGAGTACGACACCGGCGAGGAGTTCGACTCCTCCTGGAGCCGCGACCAGTCGATCAACTTCCCTCTCAACAACCTCATCCGCGCCTGGCAGCAGGGCATCCCGGGGATGAAGGTCGGCGGCCGCCGCAAGCTGATCTGCCCGCCCGCGCTGGCGTACGGCCCGGCCGGCGGAGGGCACCCGCTCTCCGGCAAGACCCTGATCTTCGTGATCGACCTGCTCGGCACCAAGTAGCTCCGAGCACACGAAGAAGGCGCAGCTCCTAACGGGGCTGCGCCTTCTTCACGCGGTCGACCAGCTCGCGCCAGGCTCCGTCGAGCTCGGTCTCGCCGAGGCGGACGTGGTGCGTCTGCACGCGGATCTCGTAGACGAAGCGGTCGGCCCGGCCGGGGGACTCGCCGTCGGCGGCGTCCCAGGGGAGCGAGCCGAGCAGGTCGCGCCATGCGCGCTCGTCGGGCTGCTGCTCGACGTCGACCCGCCACACGCGGCGGAGGCCGGCGAATCCGCCGCTGCGCGACACGATGACGTCCATGCGCGCGATGCTACCCGCCTCCGCCCTCGAGCGGACCGGCTCAGGCGGACAGCGTCACGCCGACCGTCGTCCAGCCGGTGCGCACGGCGGCCTCGACCTCGGAGCCGGATCCGTAGCGCTCGGCGGCGGCCTGCACGGTGAGCGCGGCGAACGCCTCGAAGTCGGCCGTCGCGGTGAGGACGCCCCCGGTCAGCACGTCGTACCAGACCTGCCCTGCGCGCTCCCACGCCTTCCCGCCGAGGGTCGTCGCCGCCACGGCGAACGCGCGGTTGGGGATCCCCGAGTTGATGTGCACTCCGCCGTTGTCGTCGTCGGTCTCGACGTAGTCGGCCATCGAGCCCGGCTGCGGGTCGGAGCCGAGGACGTCGTCGTCGTACGCGGTGCCGGGGGCGATCATCGACCGCAGGGCCGTGCCCTGCACCTCGTCGGTGAAGAGCCCCTCGCCGATCAGCCAGCTCGCCTCATCGGCGCTCTGGCCGGCACCGTACTGCTCCAGCAGGGCTCCGAACACGTCCGAGACCGACTCGTTGAGCGCCCCGGACTGGCCGCGGTAGACGAGGTTCGCCGTGTACTCGGTGATGCCGTGGGCGAGCTCGTGGCCGATCACGCTCTGCGAGACGGTGAAGCGGCGGAACACCTGGCCGTCCCCGTCGCCGAAGACCATCCGCGAGCCGTCCCAGAAGGCGTTGTCGTAGTCGTCGCCGAAGTGCACGGTCGCGTCGAGCGGGAGCCAGGCGTCGTCGATCGAGTCGCGGCCGTACGCGCCCTGCAGGAAGGCCGACATCGCGCCGAGGCCGTCGTACGCCTCGTCGACGGCCTCGTCCCCCGTGGCCGCCTCGCCCTCGCGGCGGACGACCGTGCCGGGCAGGGTCTCCTCGGTCCGCGCGTCCGCGATGGTGCGCTGGAGGGACTGCACGCGGGTGCGCGGCGAGGACGACGCGGCCGCGGTCGGCGCCCCGCGGTCGGGCGCGGGCTCTCCGGGCCGGACGCGCCGGAACGGCACGTCCTGCTCGAGCGAGCGGCTCGCGGCCCGCGCGGCCCGGGCGAAGGCCGGATCGTCGAGGCGGGCGATGCGGACGAGGAGGTACGGCGGCACGACGGTTCGTCTCATGCCCCGATCCTGGCACCGACGTCCGACACGGTCCCGGGCTCGCCCGGCGGGCCCGCATGCGGTAGCGCCGAGCGGTAGCGTGAGCGCGACGAGCGGTTTCCAGCGATCCGGGGCCAGGCCCCGAGGACGACGAGGGCGGACATGGGCATCATCACGCGGGGCTTCTTCGGCAAGAGGGAGGCGGACCCGGACCTCCCGCCGGGCCAGCACCTCGAGAACGGCTTCCCCGTCCTCTCGATCGGGCCCACCCCGAACATCCACGAGTGGGCCTTCTCCATCGACGGCGGCCCCGCGGGCGTCCGCCGCTGGAACCGGGAGGAGTTCGACGCGCTTCCGCACGAGGATGTGCACACCGACATCCACTGCGTGACCCGGTGGTCGAAGCTCGGCACCAGCTGGCGCGGCGTCTCGGTCGACACGCTGCTGGAGGGCCTGGGGACGGACGCCGGCTTCGTCATGGCGCAGAGCTTCGGCGGCTACACGACGAACCTCCCGCTCGCCGAGATCCGCGGCGGGAGGGCCTGGGTCGTCACCGAGTTCGAGGGGAAGCCCCTCGCGGCCGAGCACGGCGGCCCCGCCCGGCTCCTGGTGCCGCACCTCTACTTCTGGAAGAGCGCGAAGTGGGTCCGGACGCTCCGCCTGATGCCCGGCGACGAGCCCGGCTTCTGGGAGCAGAACGGCTACCACATGCACGGGGACCCCTGGAAAGAGGAGCGCTACTGGTGATGTGGACGGAGGCGGTGGCCGAGTCGGTCGCGCCGCTCACCCCCACGTCGCGCCTTCTGGTGCTCCGCGTGCCCGGGTGGCCGGGCCACCTGGCGGGGCAGCACCTCGACGTGCGCCTCACCGCGCCCGACGGCTACCAGGCGAGCCGCTCCTACTCGATCGGCGCCCCGGCCGACGGGGAGCGGGTCGAGCTCGCGGTCGAGAGGCTGGACGACGGGGAGGTCTCCCCGTACCTGGTCGACGACCTCGAAGCGGGCGACCGGCTCGAGATCCGCGGTCCGATCGGCGGCTGGTTCGTCTGGCGTCCGGAGCAGGCGGAGCCGGTGCAGCTGATCGCGGGCGGGAGCGGCGTGGTGCCGCTGATGGCGATGGCGCGCGAGCACGCCCGGTCCGGGAGCGCGGCGCGGATGCAGCTGCTCTACTCGGTCCGCTCGCCCGTCTTCGCCTACTACCGCGAGGAGCTGGCGGCGCTCGCCGAGCGGCCGGCCGCGACGGGCGGAGTCGCGGTGGACCATGTCTTCACCCGGGTGGCGCCGGCGGGAGCGGCGCGTCCGGCCGGCCGCGTCACTCCGGAGCTGCTCGCCGAGGCGGCTCTGCCGGCCCCGCTCGAGCCGACCGTCTACGTGTGCGGCCCGACCTCGTTCGTCGAGGCCGTCGCCACCGCCCTGGTCGAGCAGGGCCACGCGCCCGAGCGCGTCCGCACCGAGCGCTTCGGCGGCGCCTGACGCCTTTCCCCGCGAGGCGCCGCGCCCCGGCGGCGCCCCGGGGGGAGGGATCACTCGAAGGAGACGGTGCGGTTCTCTCCGATGTCGGGCTGTCCGCCGGTGACGGCGGCCTTGAGGACCTTGAACAGCACCACCGGACGCGGCTCGTCGGTCGCCCACAGCTCGACGGTCTCGGCCTCGACGCGGATCAGCGCGACGGTCGGGTCGTCCTTGCCGTCGGGGAACCAGCCGGCGACGGCCGGGGACCACAGCTCGTCCACCTTCGCCGGGTCGTGCACGACGGTCGCCGAGCCGGCCACCGACAGGTAGCCCTTCTTCGACTCGAACGCGACGTTGACGCTCGGGTTCGCGCGGATGTCGTCGACCTTGGGCGACGGGTCCTGCGTGAAGAACCACAGCTCGCCGTCGAAGTCGATGTCCTGGGCCTTGAGCGGACGGCTGACGAGCTGCCCGGTGGCGTTGACGGTGGTGAGGAGCCCGATCCCGGCGCTCTTCACCATCTCGGTGATCTGCTCGCGGTCGTCGGAGTCGGCGGGAGTGATGTCGGTGTCGGTCATGGTGCCGACGCTACGCGGACCGCGCGCCGCCGCAAGGGGTGGCGACGCCTCACCGCGCGTGTCTAGCGTCGAGGCATGGACACCGAATCGACGTACACCGCCATCCTCGACAGTGGAGCGGAGCAGGAGAGCATCCGCCTCGAGATGATCGACGGCTCCCCGCAGCGCTCCTTCACCCGCCTGGCCGACATCGACGGCGAGGAGGTCGAGGTGGTCTGGGAGCTGGAGCCCGACGACGACGGCTTCCACGTCTACCGCCCGGTGCGGGTCGAGGGCCGCGACGACGACAGCGGACTGGTCTCGGACGACCGGCTGACCGACGGCGGCGGCGCCGACGCGGCCTCCGGCGACTGATCCTCGGCGCGCCCGTCCGCCGGCCTGAGCCGAGCGGGCGGGCGCGCTGTCCCATCCGGCTCGAGGGAGACGCCCCCCGCTCAGGCCGTCGGGTGCAGGGCGTCGTACCCACGGAACCCCGGTCGCAGGCGCAGCACCGCGGCGAGGATCGCGATGATCGCGAGCCCGCCCGCGAGCGGCGGCAGCCAGAGCAGCGCGAGCGAGGCGAGCAGTCCCGTGTAGAGGTCGCCGACCCGCGGGCCGCCCGTCACCACGACGATGAACACGCCCTGGAGCCGACCCCTCATGTTGTCCGGGACCGCGGTCTGCAGCATCGTCTGCCGGAAGATCGAGCTGACGTTGTCGGAGGCGCCCGCGCCGGCCAGGGCGACCGCCGCCAGCGCGATGAGCACCGCGTTCGGCGCCGACGCGTCGTGCTGCACGAGTGCGGCACCGAGCAGGACCGCGCCGAACGCGACCACGAACGCTCCGTACACCTGGATCGAGCGGCCGATCGCGAGGCCCTGTCGGCGGACCCCGGTGAGCCGGCCGGAGAAGACGCCGCTGATCAGCGCCCCGGTCGCGAACGCGGCCGTGAGGGCGCCCACCGTCACCGCGCCTCCGCCGAGCAGCACGGCGGCGGCCGCCGGGAAGACCACGCGCGGCTGTCCGAAGGTCATGGCCACGATGTCGACCAGGAAGGACATCCGGATGTTCGGGGCGCCCTTCAGGAAGCCCAGGCCGTAGCGGAGGGACTTCAGCCCCGGCCGCTGCCGCTCGCCCTCGGGCACGAGCGCCGGCAGCCCCGCGATGCCGAGGAACGCGGCGAGGAACAGCACGACGTCGATCGTGTACGTGATCGCGAAGCCGGAGGAGGCGACCAGCACGCCGGCGAGGGCGGGCCCCACGGTCACCTCGACTCCGCTCGCGATGCCGCCCAGCGCGGCGGCGGCGGGGACCAGCTCGGTGCGGAGCAGCCGCGGAGCCAGCGTCATCCGGGTGGTCACGATCACCGTCGTCGCCACCGCGTTCACGGCGGTGAGCACGTAGAGGGAGAGCGGGGTCTCGGCGCCGAGCCAGGCGAGGGCCGCGATCCCCGCCGTCGAGCCCCAGGCCACGACCGCGGCGAGCAGGAGCACCAGGCGGCGGTCGAACGCGTCGGCGAGCATCCCGCCGTAGAGGCCGGCGATCACGGTCGGGACCAGCGCCACCACGCCGACCAGCGCGACCGCGAGGGTCGATCCGGTGAGCTCGTAGATGTGCAGGCCGACCGCGACGATCGTCATCTGGCCGCCGATGCCCGAGATCACGTTGCCGGCCCAGAGCCGGGCGAAGGCCGGGGACTCGCGGAGGGGGGAGACGTCGAGGACGTGGCTGCGCCGGGGGGCGCGGGGGGTCTGGCTCACTCGCTCCATTCTGCTGACTCCGCCGCCCCGGCGGGCCGCGTCGCGCCGATCCGGGGGCTCAGGGGTCATCCCCTAGGGTGAGAGGCATGAGCACGTCATCCGACGGCGCGCCCGGGCGTCAGGGTCCTCCTGCCCCGCGAGCAGCCGGAGCCGCCCCCTCGCGACGCTCGATCCGCACCGCCGCCGAGGCGGGCGCGCGTCGCGCGGCGGCCGCCACGGGCGGTCGGCGCAGCTCCACGGGCGGCGTCCGCGCCGGAGCCGCTCGGACCGGTGCCACGGCCTCGGGAGCCCGCGGGTTCCTCCGCCGCTACGGAGCCGGGATCGTCTCGGTCCTCCTGGCCGTCCTCGCCGTCCCGCTGTCGTTCTTCGTCTGGTACGCCCTGATCTCGCTCGGCGCCTACCCGGGCGACCAGGCCGTCAGCGACCTGCTGGTCGGCGTGCTCTACACCGCGCTCGTGCACGCGGTCCTGCTCGCCGGGATCCTGCTCGCCGTCTCCACCCTCCGCGCCCGGCGTCGCGAGAAGCGCCCGCCGATCGCCGGCTGGATCGGCGTGGTCCTCAACGTCCTCGTGCTCGTCTACTGGCAGCTGCTGGTCTCGCCGTGGCTCGTCGTGCTCTGGAACCGGGCCACCGGCTCCTGATACCGCCCTCCCTCTGGTAGAGTCGTCCGGTTGCCGTTCGACGGCCGCGGATCAAGAGAGCCCACGCATCAGGCGCCGGGCACCGCGCAACGAGAGAGAGGGGATCCCATATATGGCACTCGAAGCAGATGTCAAGAAGGCGATCATCGAAGAGTACGCGACCCACCCCGGTGACACCGGATCCCCCGAGGTGCAGGTGGCCGTCCTGACCAAGCGGATCAAGGACCTCACCGAGCACCTCAAGGAGCACAAGCACGACCACCACTCGCGTCGTGGTCTGCTGCTGCTCGTGGGTCAGCGTCGTCGACTCCTCGGCTACCTGTCGGATGTGGACATCAACCGCTACCGCTCGCTGATCGAGCGTCTCGGTCTGCGCCGCTAGCTCCTCCCGGAGCAGGGCGCGGTCTCGATGACACCGCGAACTTCTTGCCGAACGGGCCGTCCTCCTCGCGGAGGGCGGCCCGTTCCGCGTTCCCGGGCGGACGAGGCGCGCGGCGCCGGTCAGGGCAGGGGAGCGGGGCGGTCGACTCCGCCCCACGAGTAGCCGCTCGAGGCCGAGAACCAGTCGGCCGCGGCCCGCTGGAGCGCCGTGTCCTCCTCGGGGCGGCCGGGAGCCTCCACGGCGTCGACGAGCCCGGGCAGGGCGATCCGCCAGGCCGCCGCGCTGCGCTGGGCGCGGGCCCAGTCGCGCGCGCACACCGGGTCCTCGGCGGCCGCGGCGAGAGCCCGCGGCGAGGTCACCCGCCAGCCGGTGTCCGACTCCGCGACCACGACCGCGCAGGTGAGCGCGGCGCCGCGGATGATGCTGTCGGGACCGGCGGAGGGGCCGATCGCCTGATCCTGAGCCGCGACCACCGCGGTGAGCGCGAGCTGCAGCCGGGTCGAGGGCTCGTCGGGCCGCGGTCGGATCCTCCCGTCGCCGGCCGAGACCGAGGCCGACGATCCGGGTGCGAGGAGCAGCCCGGAGGAGGACTGCGACGCGTGCAGGCTCAGCAGCCCCGTCACTCCGTCCGTCCCGCTCGTCACGCCCCGCACCGAGGAGTCGCCGAGACTCCAGACGACGGGGGTGCGGTTGTGGATCGTGAGGCGCCGGTGGTCCTCGTCGAGGCAGGCCACGAGGTGGCCGGCCGGCACGCCCGCTCCGCCCTCGAAGGCGGACGAGGCGGCCAGCAGCTCCCGGGCGTCGTCGCACTGGGCGGGGGCGTCGGAGGCGGCGGCGGCCTGGTCGGCGACCGGCGCCCTGGGGGCGAGGGAGCCCTGCACGCCCGCGACCGCCGCCGTGGTGAGCGCCGCGGCGGCGAGGAGGAGGACCACGCCGCGCCTGCCCATCCTCCGCACCTCCTGGTCGGAGGCTAGCCCGGCACGGGCGCTCGGGCCAGCGCCGCGAGGGGCTCGCGAAGCGTCCGGCAGGAATTCTTTCGAGGAATCTCAGACCGGGTGCATCCGAGGAGGCGCCTCGGGCGGAAGTAGTGGTGAAGGCCCTTCTCGACCACCCCCCGACCCCTCGCGGGTCCCATCGTGAAAGAGGAACACCGTGACCACCTCCCGCTTCTCCCGCAGCCTGCTCGCCGGTGCCTGCATCGGAACCCTGGCCGTCGTCGGCATCGCCGCCACGCCCGCCGCCGCCGCCGACGCCGACTCGGCCGACCTCTCGGTCCTGCACGCCGTCCCCGACACCCCGGTCGACGTGTACGTCGACGGCAAGCTGACGCTCGACGACTTCACCCCCGGTTCGCTCGCCGGCCCGCTCGACCTCCCCACCGGCACCTACAAGGTCGCCATCACGGCCTCCACCGCCGCGGACGCCAGCGCCCCCGTGATCGGCCCGATCGACATCAGCCTCGAGGCGGGCAAGAGCTACACCGTCGCGGCGCACCTCACGCCGGACAACACCCCCACCGCGACCCTCTTCACCAACGACATCTCGAAGACCGCCGCGGGCGAGGGCCGGCTCACGGTCCGCCACATCGCCGCCGCTCCGGCCGTGGATATCCTCGCCGGCGGGTCGCCCGTCCTGACGAACGTGACGAACCCGAACGAGGGCGTGCTGAACCTCGCCCCGGCCACGATCTCGACCGTGGTCGCCGCGACCGGAACCACCGCGCCGGTCATCGGCCCGGCCGACGTGCAGGTCCAGGAGGGCGTGAACACGATCGTCTACGCCTGGGGCAGCCTGGAGAAGGGCAACCTCGCCCTCGCGACGCAGACCATCGACGGACTGCACTCCTCGCCGTCGGGCGTCCCCGCCGGTGAGGCCGGCCTCGCGGCGGACAACCGCCCCGACGCCGCCGCGGGCTGGTGGGGCGGAGCACTGCTCGCCGCCCTCGCCGCTGCCGGCGCCGTGCTGATCGGCCGCCGCACCGCCGCCTCGCGTCGCTGACCCGAGGATCCGACCGCCGGGTCGGCCGTGCTGGAGCGCGGCCGTCCCGGCACCCCCGACCACGACCCAGGAGGACGCCATGAGCCGGAGCCCCTTCCCTCTGCGCGTCCTCGCCGTGGTCGGGCTGATCGTGGCCGGTGCCGGTCTCGCCGGATGCGCGGCGCAGGAGTTCCGGGTGGAGCCCGCTCCCGCCGCCGTCTCCTCGGCGCCCCAGCAGCCGGTGCCGGCCACGGTCCCCTCCTCGCCCGCGGCGGCCCTGCCGGAAGCGGTGCCGTCCGTCCCGGTGGCGGACGCCCGGCTCGGCGCGACCCCCGCCCCCACCGCGCTCGCTCCCGAGCGGCTCGTCGTCGACGGGCTCCCCGTCGACATGGCCGTCGAGCCGGTCGGAGTCGCGGACGACGGCACGATGGAGCTCGTGCCCGACACGCAGGTCGCCGGCTGGTACCGCTTCGGCGCCGGCCTCGACGAGCCGGAGGGCACGGTCGTGATCGCCGCGCACGTCGACTCCCTCGCCTACGGCCTCGGGCCGTTCGTCGAGCTGAAGAAGGCGGTCCCGGGCCAGACCGTGACCCTCACCGGCGCGGACGGCGCGGAGCGCGCGTACACCGTCTCGACGGTGGAGACCACGGAGAAGACCACGGTCGACCTCTCGGCCGTGTTCGCCGCCGACGGACCGCCGCGGCTGGTCCTGATCACCTGCGGCGGCGACTTCGACTACGACACCCGCCACTACCTCAGCAACGTGGTGGTCACGGCCGTCCCGGCCGGCTGATCCGCCCGCCCGAGCCTCAGCGACGTACGATGAGCCTCGCAGCGCCGCACGCCCCCGGGCGGCAGCGCTCCCCGCAGCCCTGGAGGGACCCCCTGATCGAGACCATCGAGCCCGCCGACGGCGCCGAGCCCGACAGCGCTCTCGTGGCCCGGCTCGGCCGCCGCTTCGCCGCAGGGGAGGAGTCGGCGCTCGCCGAGGCGTACTCGCGCTGGTCGCCGCTGGTCTTCACGCTGGCGCTGCGCTCGCTCGGCGACCGCGGCGACGCGGAGGACGTGGTGCAGCGCGTGTTCGTCTCGGCCTGGACCTCGCGCTCGGGCTTCGACCCCGGACGGGCGGCTCTCGGAGCCTGGCTGGTCGGGATCTCCCGGAGGAGGATCGCGGACGCGCACGAGGCGCGGGCGCGCGAGCGGAGGCTCACCGAGGCCCTCGTCGCCGTCACCCCGGTCGAGGAGGGGGAGGCCCCCGTCGACCTCGAGGCGCGGATCCTGATCGCCGACGAGCTGGCCCGCCTGGATCCCGTCCCCCGGCGGGTGATCGGCCTCGCCTTCTACGAGGACCTCACCCACACCGAGATCGCCGAGCGCACCGGCCTGCCGCTCGGTACCGTCAAGAGCCACATCCGCCGCAGCCTCGACCGGCTCCGCTCCCGCCTGGAGGTGAGCAGCACATGACCCACCTCGATCCCGACGAGCTCGCCCTGCTCGCCCTCGGCGAGCACTCGAGCGACGCCGAGCAGGCCCACCTGCGCGACTGCCCCGACTGCGCCCGGCAGCTGGTCGAGCTCGGCCACGCCGCGGGCCTGGGCCGTGCGAGCCGTGCTGTCGAGCTGGAGGCGCCGCCCGCGATCGTCTGGGACCGCATCCGCGAGGAGCTCGCCCTCGGCGACCTCGGGCCCGGCGCCCTGCCGTCGTCGGCCGCTGCCGTGCCGCCTCCGCTCGCCCTTCCCCCGGGACGGCACCGTCCCGCCCGCCGCCGCCGGCCCCGCGCTCTGAGCGCCGTGCTGGCCGCTCTCGGCGCGCTCGTCATCGGGGTCGCGGGCGGAGCCTGGTGGCAGGCCTCGCGGAGCGACGACACCGCCGCCGTCGTGGCGCGCGCTGATCTCGCCGCTCTCCCCGACTGGCAGGGAGCGAGCGGAACCGCCGAGCTGGAGGACGCCGACGGCACCCGCCGCCTGCACGTGCACCTCGATGCGCAGAGCGCGGACGACTCGTACCGGGAGGTCTGGCTCCTCGCCGCCGACGCCTCCGGGCTGGTCGGCCTCGGCGTGCTCGACGGGACCGACGGCGTCTTCGCCGTGCCCGACGACGTCGACCTCGCCGAGTACCCGCTCGTGGACGTCTCCCAGGAGCCGTTCGACGACGACCCGGAGCACTCCGGCGACTCGATCGTCCGCGGCCCCCTGCGCGAGGGCTGAGGCCTAGGCCGACCGCTCCGCCAGCACGGCCGTGAGCGCCTGCACCGCGGCGGAGGGGCGCGGCGCCGTGCAGACCGAGAGCTCCCAGACCAGCCCCGGCCAGTCGAGCGCGAGGGCCGTGACGCCCTCCAGCGGCTCGACGCCCGCGCGCGGCACGATCGCCGGACCCAGCCCCGCCTGCACGAAGCGGGGGATCCCCGGCAGATCGGCGACCTCGGTGGCCACCCGGCGCGACGCCCCGGCCTCGCGGAAGGCGAGGTCGACGGCGACCCTGTTGCCGAAGCCGGCGGGCGTGTCCACGAAGGTGAGCCCGTCGAGGTCCTGCGGGGAGGGCGGTCCCGCCGCGGCGAGCGGATGCGCGCTCTCCACCAGCAGGACGTAGTCGCTGCGCACCAGCCGCGTCACCGCCAGGCCCCGCAGCTGCGTCGCCGGCAGTGCCAGCAGAGCGGCGTCGAGCAGGCCGCGGCGCAGGTCCTCGGCGAGACCGGTGGAGCCGGTGGTCGAGGTGCGCAGGAGCAGGTCCACCAGCGGGTGCCGGGTGCGGAAGACGCCGAGCGCGTCGGGCAGGTCGACGAGGTCGAGGGCGGAGAAGGTGCCCACCCGCACCCGCCCGCGGAGCCCCGCCGCGTCGTCGGCCGCGAGCGAGCGCATCCGGTCGAGGCTGTCGATCGCCGATCGGGCCGAGGGCAGGAGCGCCTCGCCGACCGCGGTGAGCGCCACCCGCCGGGTCGAGCGGGCGAACAGCGGCGAGCCGAGCTCCTGCTCGAGCGAGCGGATGCTCGCCGAGAGGGTCGACTGCACGACGAACAGGCGCGCGGCCGCCCGGGTGAAGCTGAGCTCCTCGGCGACGGCGACGAAGGAGGCGAGCTGGCGGTCGTCCATGCGCCCATTATCCAACAGGGACGATCAATCCATCCGTGATCCTCCGTTGGACACGGATGATGGGGCGGAGCACTGTGGACACCGTGACCACCACCGAGCGCTCCCTCCCGTCCGTCCACCGCCGCGAGCTCCCGCACCGCCACGGCTTCTGGGTGATCGCCGTCGCCTTCCTCACGGTGATGGCGTTCTCGACCGTGCCGACACCGCTCTACGCGATCTACCAGCAGCGCGACGGGTTCCCGGCCTTCGTCGTCACCGTGGTCTTCGCCGCGTACGCGGTCGGAGTCGTGGCGAGCCTCTTCCTCGCCGGGCACGTCAGCGACTGGCTCGGCCGCCGCCGGATCCTGCTCGCGTCGATCCTCGTCGAGGTCCTGGCGGCCGCCGTGTTCCTGCTCTGGCCGGCCGTGCCCGGGCTGATCCTCGCGCGCCTGCTGACCGGGCTCGGCGTCGGCGCGCTCACCGCGACGGCCACCGCCCATCTCTCGGAGCTGCGCGCCGTCGCCCGCCCGGAGGAGGGCCCCGGCACCTCCCGCGCCGTCTCCGCCCTCGTCAACATGGGCGGGCTGGCGCTCGGCCCGCTCGTCGGCGGGGTGTTCGCCGTGACGGTGCGCGAGCCCCTGGTCGTCCCGTACGCCGTGTTCCTCGTCCTCCTGGTCGTCCTCGGGATCGGCGTCGCGCTCGTCCCCGAGACGGTCGAGCGGCGCGAGGTCCTCCCGGCCTACCGTCCGCAGCGCCTGGCCGTGCCGGCCGCCTCCCGCGGCGTCTTCCTCTCGGCCGCGGTCGGCGCGTTCGCCGGGTTCGCCGTGTTCGGCCTCTTCACCTCGCTGGCGCCGACCTTCCTCGCCGGGCGCTTCGGCGAGACCTCCCACCTCGAGGCGGGCGCGGTCTCCTTCGGGGTCTTCGCCGCCGGAGCCGTCGCGCAGCTGGTCTCGATCCGACTGTCCTCGCGGACGGCGCTCCGCCTCGCGGCCGTGGCGCTGACGGCCGGGCTGCTGCTGGTCGCGACCGGCGCCGTGATCGTCTCGGTGCCCGCCTTCATCGTCGGCGGGGTGCTCGCGGGAGCGGGCGTGGGCCTGCTCTTCCGCCTGGCGCTCGGAGTCGCCGGCTCGCTCGCCACCGACGAGACCCGCGGCGAGGTGCTCGCGGCCGTGTTCCTCGCCGCCTACCTCGGCCTCGCGGTGCCGGTCCTGGCGATCGGTGCCGCGCTCGCGCTCCTGCCGGCCGTCCCGGTCCTGCTCGGCTTCGTCGCCGTCGTGCTCGTCCTGGTGCTCGCGGCGATCGCGCGGATGCGGCGCACCGCCTGACGCGAGCGGGGGAGGGGCCGCGCGCTGGACAATGGAGGCATGAAGCTCTTCCCGTTCGGACGCGGCGACGCGAACCCCCTCCCCTCCGACGACCGCGGCTCGGGCAAGCTCGACGACTACGACTACGAGCTGCGCCCGAAGTCTCGGCGCGGCGACACCCTCCTCCGCCTCGCCGACTCCCGGCCGCATCAGGACGAGATCGCGCGGGTGCTCGCCCTCGGCGAGGACGAGGTCACGGCCGTGATCCCGCGCCGCACCGCGGAGGAGGAGCGCGTGGACGCTCCGATGCCGGTCCGCCTGTTCGCGGCCCAGCGCCCCTCGGGGCTCGTCGGCCAGGTGCCGCGCGGTCTCGAGAACGTGGTCGAGGCCGCCCTCGCCCGGCTCTCGGAGGCGGGGAGGTCGCCCCGCGTGCCGGCCCGCATCGTGACGGTGAGGGGCGGGCTGCGCGTCGAGCTGCTGATGCACGAGACGCGGGGCTGACGGGCGGAGGGCCCGCCGGGTCGGCGCGGTCCATGGAGGAACCGCACCGCGGCTGATAGCATGAACCGGTTCCGAATCCGAAAGCGACCGCCGGTCGACCCAGGATTCGAGCCACGGAGCAGGCCGGCAGGAAGCTGGTCCTCGGTGGTGGAGTCCCGGACAGCGGCAGCGTGCGACAGAGCACGGGCCGCCGCGGCACGAGTCGCAGGCGGCACGTCCCGCTCGCGGCACAGGTCGCGACAGCCCGGAGCTCTTCTACTGGTGGCCAGCACGAACGCCCTCCACACGACGGCACGGCGCGAAGCCCTGCCGTGGGATCGTCTCGATTCCTGACCGGACCGCTGCTCCGACGAACGCCGGCGCCCAGAAGGGGCGCCGCTGCAGACGTTAAGGAGACAGACCTCTTGGAAGGTCCTGAAATCACATTCGCCGAAGCCGTTCTCGACAACGGCTCGTACGGCACCCGCACCGTCCGCTTCGAGACCGGCCGCCTCGCGCAGCAGGCTCAGGGCGCCGTCGCCGCCTACCTCGACGAGGACACCATGCTCCTCTCGGCCACGTCGGCCTCGAAGAACCCGAAGGACAACTTCGACTTCTTCCCGCTGACCGTCGACGTCGAGGAGCGCTCCTACGCCGCCGGCAAGATCCCCGGCTCGTTCTTCCGCCGCGAGGGCCGCCCCTCCACCGAGGCGATCCTGGTCTGCCGTCTGATCGACCGGCCGCTGCGCCCCTCGTTCGTCGAGGGCCTGCGCAACGAGGTCCAGATCGTCATCACGGTCCTCAGCATCGCGCCGGACGAGTTCTACGACGCCCTCGCGATCAACGCCGCGAGCGCGTCCACGCAGATCTCCGGCCTGCCGTTCTCCGGCCCGGTCGCCGGCGTCCGCCTCGCGCTCATGTCCGACGGCTCCGGCAACGACCAGTGGGTCGCCTTCCCCAAGGCCTCCCAGCTGGAGAACGCCGTCTTCGACCTCACCGTCGCGGGCCGCGTCGTCACCAACGAGGACGGCTCCTCGGACGTCGCCATCATGATGGTCGAGGCCGAGGCCACGGAGTCCTCCTGGAACCTCATCAAGGCGGGTGCGACCAAGCCCAGCGAGGACGTCGTCGCCGAGGGCCTCGAGGCCGCCAAGCCCTTCCTCCGCGCACTCGTCGAGGCGCAGGCGAAGCTCGCCGCCGAGACCGCGAAGCCCGTCAAGGACTACCCGGTGTTCCTGCCCTACGCGCAGGAGACCTACGACAACGTCGCCGAGCTCAGCTACGACGAGCTCGTCCGCGTGTACCAGATCGCCGACAAGGTCGAGCGTCAGGACGCCGACGACGCCCTCAAGGCGCGCGTCAAGGAGCAGATCGCCGAGCGCATCGCCTCGGGCCAGCTCTCCGCCGAGGCCTACAACCAGGTCGGAGCGGCGTACAAGTCCGTCACGAAGGTGGTCGTCCGCGGCCGCATCCTCCGCGACGGCGTGCGCATCGACGGACGCGGCCTGGCCGACATCCGCCCGCTCGACGCCGAGGTGCAGGTCATCCCGCGCGTCCACGGCTCGGCCATCTTCCAGCGCGGCGAGACCCAGATCCTGGGCGTCACCACGCTGAACATGCTCAAGATGGAGCAGCAGATCGACTCGCTGTCGCCCGTCACCAAGAAGCGGTACCTGCACCACTACAACTTCCCGCCCTACTCGACCGGTGAGACCGGCCGCGTCGGATCGCCGAAGCGTCGCGAGATCGGGCACGGCTTCCTCGCCGAGCGCGCCCTCGTGCCGGTGCTGCCGAGCCGCGAGGAGTTCCCCTACGCGATCCGCCAGGTCTCCGAGGCGCTGAGCTCCAACGGCTCGACCTCGATGGGCTCGGTCTGCGCGTCGACCCTGTCGCTCCTCAACGCCGGAGTGCCGCTGCGCGCCCCGGTCGCGGGCATCGCGATGGGCCTCGTGTCCGACGTCGTCGACGGCCAGACCCGCTACGCGGCGCTGACCGACATCCTGGGCGCCGAGGACGCGCTCGGCGACATGGACTTCAAGGTCGCCGGAACCGCCGAGTTCGTCACGGCCATCCAGCTCGACACGAAGCTCGACGGCATCCCGTCGTCGGTGCTCGACGCCGCGCTCAAGCAGGCCAAGGACGCCCGCACCACGATCCTCGCGGTGCTCACGGCGGCCATCGACCAGCCCGACGAGATGGCCCCGACCGCGCCCCGCGTGATCTCGGTGCAGATCCCCGTCGACAAGATCGGCGAGCTGATCGGCCCCAAGGGCAAGACGATCAACGCGATCCAGGACGAGACCGGCGCCGACATCTCCATCGAGGAGGACGGCACCGTCTACATCGGAGCCGTCGACGGTCCGTCGGCCGAGGCCGCGCGTGCGCAGGTCAACGCCATCGCGAACCCGACCAACCCCGAGGTCGGCGAGCAGTTCCTCGGAACCGTCGTCAAGCTCGCGACCTTCGGCGCGTTCGTCTCGCTCCTCCCCGGCAAGGACGGACTGCTGCACATCAGCGAGGTCCGCAAGCTCGCCGGCGGCAAGCGCGTCGAGAACGTCGAGGACGTCCTCGGAGTCGGCCAGAAGCTGCTCGTCCAGATCACCAAGATCGACGACCGCGGCAAGCTGTCCCTCGCGCCCGTCGTGGCCGAGGAGGCCGAGGTCGAGGCTCCCGCCGAGAGCTGATCCCTCCTGCACGACCGTGACGCCCGTTCCACTCCGGTGGGGCGGGCGTCCGTCGTCGGCGGGGGCATGGGGTACGGTGGCGGGACCGCGCCGCACCGCCCCGACCGGAGGACTCCGTGACCGACCCGACGCCCCTGGCCACCGAGCCGGAGACGCCCCTCCTCTCACGCACCCTGGGTCGGACCGGCCTCCCCGTGCATCCTCTCGCCCTCGACGGCTCCGTCTTCGGCTGGGCCGCCGGGATCGACGACACCACCGAGGTGCTCGACGCGTTCGGCCGTCTCGGCGGCACCCTGATCTCGACCGCGGACCACTACGCGACCGGTCGGAGCGAGTACATGATCGGCCGCTGGCTCGAGCAGAGCGGGCTGCGCGAGCGGATGCTGGTCGCGACGAAGGTCGGCCGGCACCCGGACGCGCCGGGCCTCGCCCCGGAGGACGTCCGCATCGCGATCGAGGGGAGCCTCGAGCGGCTCGGCACCCGGATCGACCTGCTCTCGTTCGACAGCGAGGACCCCGGGATCCCCATCGCCGACAGCCTGGCGGCGGTCGCGCCGTTCCTGGCGGACGGCTCGGTCGGCGCCCTGGGCGCCGCGCACTTCAGCGGAGCCGCGATCACGGCGCTGCACGAGACGGCGACCGCGTTCGCGCTGCCGTCGCTCTCGGCCGTCGTGTCGGAGTACAGCCTGATGGAGCGCCGGACGTACGAGACCGACGTCGCCCCCGAGGTGGTGCGACTCGAGCTCGGCACCCTCGCGCGGCTGCCCCTGGCGAGCGGCTACCTCACCGGCGCCCTGCGCAGCCGCACGGACGAGCCGGAGTCGGCCCTGTTCGAGGCGGGCCTGGACTACGTCGGCCGCCACGGCTCCCGCGTGCTCGCTGCCCTCGACGAGATCGCCGGCGCCCACGGCACGGAGCCCGGCGTGGTGGCGCTCGCCTGGGTGCTCTCGCACCAGGAGGTCTCGGCGGCGATCGTCCGGGCCCGGAACGCCGCGGAGCTCGAGTCGCTGTTCGCGGCGGCCGCGCTCCCACTGACCCGGAGCGATATCGCCCAGCTGGACCGCGTCTCCGCCTGAGGCTCTCGCCCGCTGGTCCGCCGCCGTCGAGCGCCGCGCCCCGCGCCGGGCTCGGAGCGGGGCGCGGCGAGGTTCAGCGGCGCAGGATGCGCGCCTCCCACGGGCCGAGCGTCGACCCGGTCGCACCGGCGACGTTGCCGAGGACCGTCTCGGCAGCCGCCCACTCCTCGAGCAGCGGCACCTCGAGCGGCTCACCGGACACGTTCCCGACGACGAGCAGCTCGCCCGGTCCGGTGCGCGTGAAGGCGAAGAGCGCGGGGTGCTCGGGCTCCAGCAGCGCGAAGCGGCCCAGCTGCACCGTCTCGTCGGCGTGCCGCAGCGCGATCAGCGCCCGGTAGTACTCGAAGACCGACCGCTCGGCGGCCCGGTCAGCGGCGACGTTCACCTCGGCGGCGTTCGGGTTGACCGCGATCCACGGCTCGCCGGTCGTGAAGCCGGCCTGGGGGCCGTCGTCCCACTGCACCGGCGTGCGGGCGTTGTCGCGGCTCTGCGCGCGCAGCCCGGCGAGCACGGTCGCCGGGTCCTCGCCGCGCTCGTCGACGGCCTCGGTCCAGTAGTTCAGGGACTCGACGTCGCGGAAGTCCTCGATGCCGGCGAACGGGACGTTCGTCATCCCGATCTCGTCGCCCTGGTAGATGTACGGCGTGCCGCGCTGGAGGTGGAGGAGCGTCGCCCAGAGGGTCGCGGACTCGTAGCGGTGCGCGCCGTCGTCCCCGAAGCGCGAGACGAGACGCGGCTGGTCGTGGTTGCCGAGGTACAGGCTGTTCCAGCCGCGCTCGGCCAAGCCGTCCTGCCAGCGCGCGAGGTTGGCCTTCAAGGCGACCAGGTCCAGCGGCACCGGGTGGAACTTGTCGACTCCGTGGTCGATGCCGACGTGCTCGAACTGGAAGACCATGTCGAGCTCACGCCGCTCGGGATCGGTCACGAGCACCGCCTCCTCGAGGGTGACCCCGGGCATCTCGCCGACGGTGAGGAAGGAGCCCTCGCGGTGCGCGAACACGGCCTCGTGCATCTCGCGGAGGTACTCGTGGAGCCGCGGACCCACCCCTCCGACGATGCCCGCGCCGCCCTGCTCGCCGTCGACGGCTCCGACGTCCTTCGAGACGAGGTTGATCACGTCCATCCGGAAGCCGTCCACTCCGCGGTCGAGCCAGCGGTTCATCATCGCGTGCACCGCGTGCCGCACCTCGGGGTTCTCCCAGTTGAGGTCCGGCTGCTGCACCGCGAAGAGGTGGAGGAAGTACTCGTCCGTCGCCGGGTCGAGCGTCCAGGCCGGGCCGGAGAAGTAGGAGCGCCAGCCGTTCGGCTCGGCGACGTCGAGGCCGGCGCCGGCGGCCGCCTCGAGCTCGCGGCCGGGCTCGGCCGAGCGGCGCCCGCGGCGCCACCAGTACCAGTCGCGCTTCGGGTCCTCCTGCGAGGAGCGGGACTCGACGAACCAGGCGTGCTCGTCGCTCGTGTGGTTGACCACGAGGTCCATCACGATGCGGATGCCGCGCTCGTGGGCCTCCGCGAGGAGCAGGTCGAACTCCTCCAGCGTCCCGAACCGCGGGTCGATGTCCTCGTAGTCCGAGATGTCGTAGCCGTTGTCGTGCTGCGGCGACGGGTAGACCGGCGAGAGCCAGATCACGTCGACCCCCAGGTCGGCGAGGTGGTCGAGCTTCGAGCGGATGCCGCCCAGGTCGCCGATGCCGTCGCCGTTCGAGTCCGCGAACGAGCGCGGGTAGATCTGGTAGACGACGGCGCTCGTCCACCAGGGCGCGGACGTCTCCCGCTCGGGGGAGTCGGAGGTCGGGGCAGCGGTCTCGGAGGGGGTCGGGGCGGCGGAGTCCATGGTCGTGAATCTAGCCCGGACGGCCGACACGGAGGGGCCCGCCGCACCGCTCGCCGGCGCGAGTCGACCCCACCGCCGGCGCCCGTGTAACGATCTGGTGAACCGGGCGCGACCCGGCGGAGTGGCGGCTCCGGCGCTCGGATACTCTCTCCCCTGGCGGGACCCGAGCCGCCGCAGGGAGAGTGGTGGCGTGCCCAGGGACAGGACCGGCGCCGTCGTGCGGGCTCCCCGTCACAGTGCCGTCCCGCTCCCGCCCGCGGCCTCCCGCGCAGCCTCCTCGAGCGACGTCCTCGCCGAGACCGGCCCCGTCGAGCCGACCGCCGTCGCACCCTCGCACCGCCGGCCGATGGGCGACTCCGGCCACGACCTCTTCCCCTTCGTGCTCGACGCGGCGGCGCTCGGACGCGAAGACGGTGCCGCGCTGCTCGAGCGCTACGCGGCGTGGGGCGGCAACGGCGTCGTCGTCACCGACTCGAGCCTCGCGGAGGGCGTCGGCGGCTGGCCCGCCGGACACCGCGACCGGGACCGCTTCCTCCTGATCGGCCGCTTCGCCGCTCCGGTCGGCGCGCCCGCGACGCCGCGTGCGCTCGTGGACCGTGTCGAGGGGGCGCTGCGCCGCCTCCGCACCGATCGCCTCGACGTGCTGGCGGTCCGCCCCGACGGGGCCGGGCGCCTCGACGAGCTCCTCAGCGCTGTCGACGTGCTGCTGGCGCGCGGGCTGGTGCGGTCGGTGGTCGCCTCCGGGTTCTCCCCGGAGGAGCTGTTCGAGGCGCGCGTCCTGGCCGCCCACGGGCTGCCCCGCCTCGCCGGCGCGGAGGTCCGCTGGAACCTGCTCGAGCGGCCCGGCTCGGAGGGCGATCTCGGCCTCGTCGCCGCCGGCCAGGGACTCGCCCTGCTCGCGACCGTCCCCCTCGCCCACGGGTTCCTCCGCGGCGCCGAGCGCACCCGCCGCGAGCTCGGCCGCCTGCCCGACGGGGCACTCGCCGCCGCCCACCTCGGGCGCCGCGGACGCCGGGTCCTCGCCGTCCTCGACGCGATCGGTGCCGAGCTCTCGGCCGCTCCCGCCGCCGTCGCCCTGGCCTGGCTGCTCGGCCGGCCGCGGCTGACCGCCGCGACGGTCGCCCCGCGCTCACCCGCCGACGTGGACGCGCTGGTGCGCGCGGTCTCGCTCGAGCTCGACCCCGGACACCTGGCCGCGCTGGAGCGCGCGCGCCGCTGACCGCGCCCGTCCGCGACGCCCCGGGCACCTCTCCCGCCTCGGCGCGACAGCCCGGCTCGGGCCGCCGTCGCGGTGGCCTAGGGTGGGCACGATGAACCACGGAGTCGCACTGCCCCTCGACCAGCCGGAGACGTCAGTCCGGGCCGCAGGCGGGTCCACCGTCCGCCGCTCCGTCCTCCCGAGCGGTGTCCGCATCCTCAGCGAATCGGTGCCCGGTGCCCGCAGCGCCACGATCGGCTTCTGGGTCGCTGCGGGTTCTCGCGACGAGCGGCCCGGCCGCCCCGCGACCGCGGGCGAGCCCGCCGTGCCCTCCAACGTCGGCTCGACGCACTTCCTCGAGCACCTGCTGTTCAAGGGGACGCAGAAGCGGTCCGCCCTCGACATCGCCGTGTCCTTCGACTCCGTGGGCGGGGAGCACAACGCTCTCACCGCCAAGGAGTACACCTGCTACTACGCCAAGATCCAGGACCGCGACCTCCCGATGGCGGTCGAGGTGATCGCCGACATGGTGACCTCGAGCCTGATCGATCCGGACGAGTTCGAGACCGAGCGCGGGGTCATCCTCGAGGAGCTCGCGATGGCGGACGACGATCCGGCCGACGTGGCGGGCGAGAAGCTGTTCGAGGCCGTGTTCGGCGACCACCCGCTGGGCCGCCCGATCGGGGGCACCGCCGCGACCATCGGCGAGGCCACCCGGGACGCGGTCTGGGCGCACTACCGCGCCGCCTACCGCCCGCGCGACGTGGTGATCACCGTCGCCGGCGCCGTCGACCACGAGGCGCTCGTCGCTCTGCTCCAGCGGGTCCTCGTCGCCGACGGCTGGGACCTCGGCACGGCGGCCCCGCCCGTCGAGCGGCGCGTCGGCGGCCGTGCGTCCTACACCCGCGGCAGGGCCCTGTCGGTGGTGCACCGCCCCACCGAGCAGGCGAACCTGCTGGTCGGCTTCCCCGGTCTCGCCGCGGGCGACGAGCGGCGGATGACGATGGGCGTCCTCAACTCGATCCTCGGCGGCGGCATGTCCTCGCGGCTGTTCCAGGAGGTGCGCGAGAAGCGCGGCCTGGCCTACTCCGTCTACTCCTTCGCCCCGTCCTACTCGGACGCGGGCCTCTTCGGGCTCTACGCCGCGTGCACCCCGGCGAAGGCGGGGACGGTCGCCGAGCTCCTGCTCACCGAGTTCCACCGCCTCGCCGAGGACGGCGTCACCGACGACGAGCTCGCGCGCGCCCGCGGCCAGCTCTCGGGAGCGGCGGCGCTCGCGCTGGAGGACTCCGACACCCGGATGTCGCGCCTCGGACGCGCCGAGCTGACCTTCGGCGAGTTCGTCGACCTCGACGAGAGCCTGCGCCGACTCGCCCTCGTCGGCGCGGAGGACGTCCAGGCACTCGCGGCAGACTTGGCCCGGGGGCCGTCGTCGATCTCGGCCGTCGGCGCGGTCGACGAGTCGGCCTTCGCCGGGATCGCCGGGATCGAGAGCGCCTCCGCGATCTGATCCGATCGTCGAACGCCCGCTGACCGCGCACCGCCGCGCCGCACCAGGGAGGACCCCGTGTCCCACTACATCTACCTCGTCCGCCACGGCGAGCAGCAGGACGCCGAGCACGGCATGCCGGACGGCCCGCTCTCGGCCCGTGGCGAGCGCCAGGCGAGGCTCATCGCCGAGAGGCTCGGCGGAGTCCCCTTCACCGGAGCGTGGCACTCGCCGCTGCGCCGGGCCGAGGAGACGGCCGCGCGCTTCCAGACGCTCCTGCCGAGCCTGCCGCTCCAGCCGTCCTCGCTGCTGTTCGACTGCATCCCCTCGGGGCCGACCCCGGACATGCCCAAGGCGTTCGAGCCCTTCTTCGGCAGCGTGACCGCGGCCGAGATCGAGGCGGGGCACGCGCAGATGCAGGACGCGGTGGCCGAGTTCCTGGCACCGTCGCGCGAGGACCGCCACGACCTCCTCATCACCCACAACTTCGTGATCGGCTGGTTCGTCCGCCACGTGTTCGACGCTCCGGACTGGCGGTGGCTGGGCCTCAACCAGGCCAACTGCGGGCTGACGATCATCCGCGTCCGCTCCCGCAAGCCGCCGGTGCTCGTCGTGCACAACGACCTCTCGCACCTGCCCGTGGAGCTGCGCACCGGCCTGCCCGAGGCCCAGCCGTACTGAGCTGCGGGCTACGCTGAGTCGGTGACTACCTCCGTCGCCGTGGTCGGCGCGTCCGGCCGACTCGGCTCGTTCACCTGCTCGCTCATCGAGGCGTCGAGCGAGTTCTCGCTCGTCGGGCGGCTCGGCTCGCGGAGCGATCCCGCCGAGATGCTCGCGGCCGACGTCGTCGTCGACATGACCGTGCCGGCCGTCAGCCAGCAGATCGTCGACTTCGCCGTGGCCAACGGGAGGAAGGTGCTCGTCGGCACCTCCGGCTGGACCGGCGACCGGATCGCGGCCCTCCGGCGCAGCGTCGCCGAGCAGCCCGAGGCCGGCGTTGTGATCATCCCCAACTTCTCGCTGGGCTCGGTGCTCGCGACCGCGCTGGCCACCGTGGCCGCGCGCTTCTTCGACGCCGCCGAGATCGTCGAGACCCACGGCGCCCGCAAGGTCGATTCGCCCTCCGGGACCGCGGTCCGCACGGCCGAGCTGCTGCTGCGCGCCCGGGCCGAGCTCGGTCCGGTGCAGGCTCCGCACACCGACCAGCGGGCCCGCGGCCAGCAGGTCGCGAGCGTCCCGGTCCACAGCCTCCGCCTGCCCGGAGTGGAGGCGCGCCAGGAGGTCGTCTTCGGCGGCACCGGCGAGACGGTCACCATCAGGCACGACACCACCTCGCAGGCGTCCTACGAGCAGGGCGTCCTGCGCGCTCTCGACGCGGTCCGGACGACCACGGGCGTGGTGGTGGGCCTCGACGCGCTGATCGACCTGCGCGCCGCCTTCGACGCCGCGCCTCTCGACGAGCGGCCGGTCGACGAGCAGCCCGTCATCGACCGGGCTCCGTCCGGCCAGGCCGCCGCAGCGACGAGCACCCCGTGAGGACCCGCATCGGCGTCGTCCTGATGGCGGTCCTGCTCGCCCTCTACCTGTTCGTCTGCCTGCAGTACTCCGTCGTCGCCTTCGCCGCGGCGACGGTGCCCGGCATCGTGATGGGCGTCTGCCTGCTGATCCTCGGCGCCGTCGGCGTCTGGGGGCTCGTGCGCGAGCTGCTGTTCGGGCTCCGCGCCGAGAAGCTGGCCCGTCGTCTGGAGGGCGAGAACGCGCTGCCGCAGGAGGTCCTCGACTCGCGGGCCAGCGGGCGTCCGCTCCGGGAGGAGGCGGACGCGCTGTTCCCGCAGTACGCGGAGGAGGTCGACGCGCAGCCCGGGAGCTGGCGCGCCTGGTACCGCCTCGGCCTCGCCTACGACGCCAGCGGCGACCGCAAGCGCGCCCGAGGCGCCATCCGCCGGGCCATCGCGCTGGAGCACGAAGCTCCGGCCTGACCGCTCGGCCGCGACTCGAGCGCGGCTCTCCGGGCGAGGACCGCTCGGGCGGCCGGGATCAGGCGAGCACCCACTCCAGCGCCGCGCCGACCGTGCGGTGGCGGAACTCGAAGCCGTCGTCGAGCAGCCGCTGGGGGACCAGGCGCTGGCTCGAGAGCAGGAGCTCGTGCCCGGCGTCGCGCAGCGCGAGCTCGATGATCTTCTCGGGGACGGCCAGCTTGAACGGGCGGTGCAGCTGCTCGGCGAGGGTGCGCATCACGTCGTTCGCGGTCGCCGGCACCGGTCCGGCGAGGTTCACCGGGCCCGAGAGCGAGGACGTGAGCAGGTGGCGGATCGCCGCGGCCTCGTCGTAGAGGCTGATCCAGGGCCAGGCCTGATTGCCGCTGCCGAGGGGTCCGCTGAGACCGAGCTTCGTCAGGGGCAGGAGCGGCTTGAGCGCGCCGCCGTCGCCGAGGACGAGCCCGGTGCGAGCGGTGACCACCCGCGTGGCCTCGGGCGCGAGGTGGGCGGCCTTCTCCCAGCGGTCGACGACGTCGGCGAGGAATCCGTCGCCACGCGAGGACTGCTCGGTGAGCTCCTCGCCCGGGCGGTCTCCGTAGTAGCCGACCGCGGAGGCGTTGATCAGCGTCGTCGGCGGGGTCGAGGACATCCGCATCGCGTCGGTGAGGGTCTGCGTGGACTGGATCCGCGAGTCGAGGATCTCCCGCTTGTAGGACGCGGTCCACGGCAGGCGGCTGATCGAGGCGCCGGAGAGGTTGATCACGGCGTCGACGCGGTCGAGCACGCTGAAGTCGAGCATGTGCGAGGTGGGCGCCCAGTGGAACTCGTCCGGGCTCGACGGCGCGTGGCGCACCAGGCGCAGGATCTCGTGCCCCTCGGCGCGCAGCTGGCGGGTCAGCTCGGAGCCGATCATCCCGCTGGCGCCCGAGATCAGGACGCGGAGCCGGGGAGCGGACGCGTCCGGCCGGGCCGAGGGCAGCTCGGACGGCGTCGACACGTGCTCGCCCGGCGTGCGCGCGGCGCGTCGCGGCGAGCCGGAGTCCGTGGTCCCGTCGTGGTCGGAGTGCCGTGCGGATGAGTCGCTCATGGTGCCTCCCGGAGCCGGTCGCGGGCCGCCCGCGAAGCGGACCCAGCCTAGAGCCTCACGCCCGGGAGCCGGCCGAGCGCGTCGCGGGAGCAGCACTCGCCCGGAGGAGGCGGGAACCGGGGGAGAGGCTGCCGAGAGGAAGAGGGCACGAGGCCGGTGGTCTAGGCTTCGATGCCGTGACCGAGCAGACGAGCCCACGCCCCGAGCCGACGAGCAGCGGATCCGACGAGAACGCGCCCGTCTTCCGCAGCGATGTCGTCGTCGAGCTGGTCCGCGCGAGCGCCCACGACTCCGACGTGCTGTTCGCGGCCCGCGTCTCGACCCAGGGCGAGAAGACGCTCGCCGAGGCGCTCGACGGCGAGGAGTCCGACGCCGAGCTGCAGCGCAAGCGCGACCGCGGCCTGATCAACTACCTCATGCGCGACCGCCACGGCTCGCCGTTCGAGCACAACTCGATGACCTTCTACGTGCAGGCGCCGATCTTCGTCTTCCGCGAGTTCATGCGGCACCGCATCGCCTCCTACAACGAGGAGTCGGGCCGCTACCGCGAGCTCCGCCCGGTCTTCTACGTGCCCGGCCCCCGCCGCAACCTCGTGCAGGTCGGCAAGCCCGGCGCCTATTCCTTCGAGCCCGGCACCGCGGAGCAGGCCGAGCTCGTCGCCGAGGAGACGCGCCGCGTCAGCACGCAGGCCTACGAGTCGTACCGGCGGATGCTCGGCGAGGGCGTCGCCCGCGAGGTCGCCCGGATCGTCCTCCCGCTGAACATCTACTCGTCGATGTACGTCACGCTCAACGCCCGCTCGCTGATGAACTTCCTCTCCCTGCGCACCAAGCGCGAGGACTCGACGTTCCCCTCCTTCCCGCAGCGCGAGATCGAGATGGCGGCCGAGCAGATGGAGACGCACTTCCAGGAGCTGATGCCCCTCACGGCCGCCGCCTTCACGGCGAACGGCCGCGTCGCCCCGTAGCCCGCCGCCCGGCGAGGACGAGCGGGCCGTCCCGCCCGATCCGCCTGCTGCCGTCCGCGCGGGCGGCTCCGGGAACCTCCTCCCGGCGGCGCGGCGGCGACCCGCTACCCTGGCAGCGTGTCAACTCCGGAGAATCCCTTCGGCCAGGTCCTGGTCGCCCTGGTCACCCCGTTCACCGCCGACGGCGAGGTCGACTGGCCCGGTGTCGAGAAGCACATCGACGACTGCATCGCAGCGGGCGCGGACGGCATCGTGGTCACCGGGACCACGGGCGAGACCAGCACCCTGACCGACCCGGAGAAGATCCGCCTCGTCGAGGTCGGCCGCTCGGTCGCCGGGGGCCGCGCGAAGATCATCACGGGAGGCGGCTCGAACGAGACCGCCCACGCCATGCAGCTCGCCCGTCAGAGCGAGAAGGCCGGCGCCGACGGCAACATGATCGTCACCCCGTACTACAACAAGCCCACGCAGGCGGGCGTGCTCACCCACTTCCGGATGATCGCGGATGCGACGGACCTGCCGGTGATCCTCTACGACATCCCCGGCCGCACCGGCGTGCCGATCCGCTACGAGACGATCCTGCGGGCGGCCAAGCACCCGAACATCCTGGCCGTGAAGGACGCGAAGGGCGATCTCTCCGAGGTCAGCCGCGTGCTCAACCAGACCGACCTGATGTACTTCTGCGGCGACGACGCGAACGTGCTGCCCGAGCTCGCCATCGGCGCCACGGGGCTCATCGGCGTCACCGCGAACATCGCCGCCGCGCCGTACCGCACGATCGTCGACGCCGTGAACGCGGGCGACCTCCACGCGGCCACCCGCGCGCACCAGCAGCTCGAGCCGCTCGTGCGCGCCGTGATGACGCACGTCCCCGGGACCGTCGCCGCGAAGTACATCCTGCACGGCCTCGGCCGCATCTCCTCGCCGCGCGTGCGGCTGCCCCTGGTCGGCCCGGAGGAGTCGGAGGCGGCGCTCATCGAGGACGAGCTCGGCCTGGTCCGCGACATCCCGGGCGTCGACTTCCGCAACTTCCGGCCCGACCGCAACGCCGCGGCCGGCGGCGCCCTCCCGAAGGTCGCCGGCACCACCCGCTGAGCCCGAGCGGCACGTCCCGAGAAAGCACCGCTGGAGAAGGAGGGCGCATGCCCGGTCCCGTGATCATCCCCGCCCCGCTCGCTCCGGGAACGCTCCGGATCATCCCCCTCGGCGGCCTCGGCGAGATCGGCCGCAACATGACCGTCTTCGAGATCGACGGCAGGCTCCTGGTCGTCGACTGCGGCGTGCTCTTCCCGGAGGAGGACCAGCCGGGCGTCGACCTGATCCTCCCGGACTTCACGCCCATCCGGGACAGGCTCGACGACATCGTCGGAGTGGTCCTCACCCACGGCCACGAGGACCACATCGGCGCCGTCCCCTACCTGCTCCGCCTGAAGCGCGACATCCCGCTGATCGGCTCCACCCTCACGCTCGCCCTCGTCGAGGCGAAGCTCAAGGAGCACCGGATCACGCCGTACACGCTCACGGTGAAGGAGGGCGACGTCGAGAACCTCGGGCCCTTCGAGCTCGAGTTCGTCGCCGTGAACCACTCGATCCCGGACGCGCTGGCCGTGTCGATCGTCACCGACGCGGGCTCGGTGCTGCACACCGGCGACTTCAAGATGGACCAGCTGCCGCTCGACGGCCGGATCACCGACCTGCGCGCCTTCGCCCGCCTCGGCGAGGAGGGCGTCGACCTGTTCATGGTCGACTCCACCAACGCCGACGTCCCCGGCTTCACGCCGAGCGAGCGCGACATCGGCCCGGTCATCGAGAGCGTCATGGCCAGGGCGACCCGCCGCGTCATCGTCGCGAGCTTCTCCAGCCACGTGCACCGGGTGCAGCAGGTGCTCGACGCGGCCCACGCCACGGGCCGCCGCGTGGCGCTGCTCGGCCGCTCCATGGTCCGCAACATGCGCATCGCCGCGGATCTCGGCTACCTGCACGTCCCTCCGGGAGTCCTGGTCGACATGAAGAAGTCGGGCGACGTCCCCGAGGACAGGATCGTCTACATGTCCACCGGGTCGCAGGGCGAGCCGATGGCCGTCCTCAGCCGGATGGCCAACCTCGATCACCAGATCGAGCCGGGGGAGGGCGACACCGTGATCCTCGCCTCCAGCCTCATCCCCGGCAACGAGAACGCGGTGTACCGGGTCATCAACGGGCTCACCCGGCTCGGAGCGACCGTCGTGCACAAGGGCAACGCGAAGGTGCACGTGTCCGGGCACGCCGCGGCCGGCGAGCTCCTCTACTGCTACAACATCCTCAAGCCGCTGAACGTCATGCCGGTGCACGGCGAGTACCGGCACCTGGTCGCGAACGCGCAGCTCGCGCGCGAGACCGGGATCGCGGAGGAGAACACGATCATCGCCGAGGACGGCACCGTGATCGACCTGCTCGACGGCAGGGCGACCGTCGTCGGACGGCTCGACCTGGGGTTCGTCTACGTCGACGGATCGTCGGTGGGCGAGATCACCGACGCCGACCTCAAGGACCGGCGGATCCTCGGCGAGGAGGGCTTCATCTCGATCATCGTGGTGGTGGAGGCGGGCACGGGGCGGATCGTCGTCGGCCCCGAGATCCACGCGAAGGGCTTCGCGGAGGACGACAGCGTCTTCGACGAGGTCAAGCCGCGGATCGCGGCCGCGCTCGAGGAGGCGGTGCGGAACGGGGCGAGCGATCAGCACGCGCTCTCGCAGGCCGTCCGTCGCGTCGTCGGCCGCTGGGTCAACACCTCCTACCGCCGCCGGCCCATGATCGTGCCGCTCGTCATCGAGGCCTGAGCCTCCCGGCCGGCGGCGGATCGGCGCCGGCCGTCCCGGCGCGGGTCACCGGCCCTGACGGGGGCGGCGGGTACGGTGGCCTCATGGCGACCAGTACCAAGACGACCTCGCGCGGGCGCGGCAGCGCGACTCCGCGCTCCGGCGCGCCGCGATCCGGCCGGGGCTCGGGCAAGGCGGCCGCTGAGACGAAGACGGTGGCCTTCGAGTCCGCCCCGCGCACCAACCCCGCCGTGCGGCTCTGGATGGCGCTGGCCCACCTCGCAGGCGGCGCCGCGCGCGCCCTCGGTCCCGAGCGGCTGGCGAAGGAGGAGCGCCGCGACGGCGTCCCCTTCCTGCTGCTGCTGCTGGCCGTCGCGGGCGCGGTCGTCGAGTGGTTCCTCGCGACCGACCCGGTCGCCCTGGTGCTCGACGCGTGGAGCTTCGGCGGCTTCTTCGGCCGGGTCGCCTACGTGCTGCCGGTCGTCCTTCTCCTCTTCTCCCTCTGGCTCTTCCGGCACCCCCGGTCCGTCGACGACAACGGGCGGATCGGCGTGGGCGTCATCACGCTGCTCGTCGCCTCCGCCGGCATCTGCCACGCGCACCTCGGCCTGCCGCAGCCCGGCCAGGGAATCGAGACCATGGCGGCCGCCGGAGGCGTCCTCGGCTGGCTGGTGGGCGCCCCGCTCGCGGCGATCGCCACCGTCCCCGGCGCGACCGTGCTGCTGTCGCTCGTGATCCTGCTGTCGCTGTTCATCATCACCAAGACCCCGCCGAACCGCATCGGCGCGCGCTCGCGGGAGCTCTACGGCTACCTCTTCGGCGCCCCCGTGCTCGACGACGAGGAGCGCGCCCGCCTCAAGGCCGAGCGGGCCGCCGCCAAGGCCGCGGCGAAGGCGGAGGCCGAGCAGGAGGAGGACGCGCAGCAGGACGGCGGAGAGCTGCCCTGGTGGCGGCGCACCGAGTCCGGGCGCGAGGACGAGCCGACCGTGCAGACCGAGCTCCCGATCGACTCCTTCACCGAGGTGCTCGAGGGCGCCGCGCCCGCTCGCGGCCGCGCGAAGGGCTTCGACACCGCGCTCGAGGAGCGCGACGACGAGGCCCACCCGCCGACCCGCTCCTACGCCACCGAGGTGCTGGCCGAGGCCGAGACCGCCGAGGCGGCGCTCGCCCGCTTCGAGCAGACGGGCGCTCCCCGCGGCGCGACCGGTGTGGTCGACGACGACGCGACCGAGGTCATCCGGCTCGACCGCCTCGACGTGGCGCCCGCCGTCCCGATCCCGCCCGTCATCGAGACCGGCCCGATCGCGCCCCTCGCCGAGGAGGACCCGACCGCCGGCTTCGACTCCTCGTTCGAGGACGACGCGCCGTACCGCCTCCCCTCGGCGGCCGCCCTCTCGACGGGCACGCCCTCCAAAGCGCGCTCGGCGGCCAACGACGAGATGGTCCGCGCCATCACCGAGGTGTTGCAGCAGTTCAACGTGGACGCGACGGTCACCGGCTTCTCCCGCGGCCCGACCGTCACCCGCTACGAGATCGAGCTCGGCCCCGGCGTCAAGGTCGAGCGCGTCACCGCGCTCAGCAAGAACCTCTCCTATGCCGTCGCCAGCAACGAGGTCCGGATCCTCTCCCCGATCCCGGGCAAGAGCGCGATCGGCGTCGAGATCCCCAACACGGACCGCGAGATCGTCTCGCTGGGCGACGTCCTCCGCTCGCCGGCCTCGACGACGTCCACGCACCCGATGACCATCGGCGTCGGCAAGGACGTCGAGGGCGGCTACGTCGTGGCGAACCTCGCCAAGATGCCGCATCTCCTGGTCGCCGGCTCCACCGGCTCCGGCAAGTCCAGCTTCGTCAACTCGATGATCACGAGCCTGCTGATGCGCGCGCGCCCGCAGGACGTGCGCATGGTCCTGATCGACCCCAAGCGCGTGGAGCTCACCATCTACGGCGGAGTGCCGCACCTGATCACTCCGATCATCACGAACCCCAAGAAGGCCGCCGAGGCGCTGCAGTGGGTCGTGAAGGAGATGGACATGCGCTACGACGACCTGGCGTCGTTCGGGTTCCGTCACATCGACGACTTCAACGCGGCCGTCCGCGCGGACGAGATCAAGCTCCCGGCGGGCAGCAGCCGCGTCCTCAAGCCGTACCCGTACCTCCTCGTGGTGGTCGACGAGCTCGCCGACCTGATGATGGTCGCCCCGCGCGACGTCGAGGACTCGATCGTGCGCATCACCCAGCTCGCGCGCGCCTCGGGCATCCACCTCGTGCTGGCCACGCAGCGGCCGAGCGTCGACGTGGTGACCGGCCTCATCAAGGCGAACGTGCCCAGCCGCCTCGCCTTCGCGGTGACCAGCGTGACCGACTCGCGGGTCATCCTCGACCAGCCGGGAGCCGACAAGCTCATCGGGCAGGGCGACGGCCTCTTCCTCCCCATGGGCACCAACAAGCCGATGCGCGTCCAGGGCGCCTGGGTCCGCGAGGACGAGATCGCGAAGGTCGTCGAGCACGTCACCCGTCAGGCGCAGCCCGAGTACCGCCAGGACATCACCGTGCAGGCGCAGCGCAAGGAGATCGACTCCGACATCGGGGACGACCTCGAGCTGCTGGTCGCGGCGGCCGAGCTCGTCGTCAGCACGCAGTTCGGCTCGACCTCGATGCTGCAGCGCAAGCTCCGCGTCGGCTTCGCCAAGGCCGGCCGGCTGATGGACCTGCTTGAGTCGCGCGAGGTCGTCGGCCCCTCCGAGGGGTCGAAGGCCCGCGACGTGCTGGTCACCGCCGAGCAGCTGCCGGGCGTCCTCGCGCGGATGCGCGGCGAGGACCCGGGCGAGGGGCCGGCCGCGCCGTCCTCGGTCGCCCCGGACCCGTACGCGGATCCGCTGGCCGAGCCGACGGGGCCCGCCGCCACCGACTACCACGACGACGACGAGGGGTCCGGCGAGGACGCCTGGACGCTGACGGGACGCGAGTGACCGTCCCGGTCGCCCGCACTGCGAGGAACGGCGGAGCACGATGACCCACCCCACTGCACCGGCTCCGGCCGCGTCGGGCAACTGGAACCTGCCGAACGCGATCACGGTCGTCCGGATCCTGCTGGCGCCCGTCTTCTTCTGGCTCCTGCTGGCCGACGGGGGGCAGGACGGCGGAATCCGGATCGCCGCGGCGCTCCTCTTCATCGTCGCGATCGCCACGGACGGCATCGACGGGCACATCGCCCGGAGCCGGGGCCTCGTGACCGATCTCGGCAAGCTCCTGGATCCGATCGCCGACAAGGTGCTGACCGGCGCGGCGCTCGTCGGGCTCTCGATCCTCGCGGAGCTGCCGTGGTGGGTGACGATCGTCATCCTGGTGCGCGAGATCGGCATCACCGTCTTCCGGATGGCCGTGCTCTCGGACCGGGTGATCCCCGCGTCGCGGGGCGGCAAGCTCAAGACGATCGTGCAGTCGATCGCGATCTCCCTCGCTCTGCTGCCGCTCTGGGCCGTCCTCGGCGAGTGGGTCCACTGGCTGAACGGCATCACGATGACGGCCGCGGTGGTGCTCACGGTCGCCACCGGGATCGACTACCTCGCCGACGCCGCCCGCCAGAGCCGGGCCGCCCGGTCGACGCGGTGACGGCCGCGCAGCTGATCGCCGAGCTCCGGCGGCGGGGTGTCGACCTCGCCGTCGCGGAGTCGCTCACCGGCGGCGCGCTCAGCTCCGCCCTCGTGGAGGTGCCCGGCGCCTCCGCCGTGTACCGCGGGGGAGTGGTGAGCTATGCCACCGACCTCAAGGACCGGCTCCTCGGGGTCGACGCGCGCGTCCTCGGCGAGCGGGGTCCCGTCGATCCCGGAGTCGCCGTGCAGATGGCGCGCGGAGCGTCCTCGCGGCTCGCAGCCGACGGGCGTCCGACGCTCGGCCTGGCGACGACGGGGGTCGCCGGTCCGGATCCGCAGGGGGATGCGGCCGTCGGCACCGTCTTCGTGGCGGCCGTCCTCGGCGAGGACGAGCTCGTCCGTGAGCACCGGTTCGACGGAGACCGCGCCGCGATCCGCGCCGCCTCGGTCGACGCGGCTCTCGCCCTCGGCGCGGAGCTGATCTCCCGCGGCGCATGAGGCGGATACCCAGCCGGGGCCCTTCGGGAATCGGAATGCGCCGCATTGCGGCCCGGTTACAACTGGTGTCGCTCACACGCAAAGTCCAGTCATCCGGTATTAGAGTCGACACCATACGAACCGGGTAGTGAACAGCTATCCGGTTCTCTCGTCCCAGCCCCCCGATCACCCGCTCCGGAATCTCCGGCGCTCGTGCTCGCGGTGCAGGTGGACGACATGCGGTTGACGTGGAGAAGGAGGGTCCAGTGGTTCTAGTTCGTCAGGAGATCGGCGATGTCCTCAGGGACTTTCGCCTGCAGAAAGGTCGTACGCTCCGTCAGGTGGCGAGCAAGGCGAGCGTTGCGCTCGGCTACCTGAGCGAGGTCGAACGCGGTCAGAAGGAGGCCTCCTCGGAGATCCTCGCCTCTGTCGCCGACGCCCTCGACACCCCCATCTCGGTGATCATGCGCGAGGTCGGCGATCGTCTCGCCGTCATCGAGGGCATCGACACCATCCCCGACACCATCCCGGCCGACATGGTCGCCGGCTTCGACGCGGACCTCGTCACGCAGTAGTCGGATCCCGTCCCCTCCACTCACCGCACCCGTTCCACGCGAAGGGCGCCCAGGCTTCGGCCGGGCGCCCTTCGGCGTTCCCGGGGGAGTGCGGCCTCCGGGCAGCGGCTACCGTGGACGCATGCGCTTGAGCGAGTTCCGGCAGCTGGTGGACGACGAGTTCGGCGGCGCCTACGCCCGTGTCCTGGTCTCGGACCTCGTGCTGACCGAGCTCGGGGGCCGCACCGCCGAGCTCGCCCTCGCGGACGGAGCGGAGCCGCGCGAGGTCTGGCTCGCGCTCTGCCGCGCCAACGACGTCCCGGAGGCCCGGTGGCACGGCGTGGATCCGCGGAAGCGCCACCGTTGACGCTCCCGGCGCCGAAGCCGTGTTCGACACGCCGACGGCTCGTGCTCGAATCCGTGTTCGAACGGGTCTAGGCTCCTCCACAGAAGCAGGAACGGCCCCGTCTCCACGGAGTCGCTCTCGCTCGGCCCCGATGTCGGTGGTCGGGCGTACCGTCGGAGACACCTGAACGGACCTGCTTCACCGCCTTGTCGCAGCCGGCCGGCACTGTCACTCCGACAGCCACCGGCATGTCGCGACAGCCTGTAGGCGACACCACCACGAACACGAGAGCGAGACGGCCATGCCCAGTTCCTCCGACCGCGAGAAGTCCCTCGAGACCGCACTCGCCCAGATCGACCGCCAGTTCGGCAAAGGCGCCGTCATGCGCCTCGGAAGCGACGACCGCGCTCCCGTCGAGGTGATCCAGACCGGTTCGATCGCGCTCGACGTCGCGCTCGGGATCGGCGGGCTCCCCCGCGGCCGCATCGTCGAGATCTACGGCCCCGAGTCCTCCGGAAAGACCACCCTCACGCTGCACGCGATCGCGAACGCGCAGCGCAACGGCGGCATCGCCGCCTTCATCGACGCGGAGCACGCGCTCGACCCCGAGTACGCCAAGAAGCTCGGCGTCGACATCGACTCCCTCCTCGTGTCGCAGCCCGACACCGGAGAGCAGGCGCTCGAGATCGCCGACATGCTCGTGCGCTCGGGCTCGATCGACCTCATCGTGATCGACTCCGTCGCGGCCCTCGTGCCGCGTGCCGAGATCGAGGGCGAGATGGGCGACTCCCACGTCGGCCTGCAGGCCCGCCTCATGTCTCAGGCGCTGCGCAAGCTGACCGGCGGACTGAACACCACGAACACCACGATGATCTTCATCAACCAGCTGCGCGAGAAGATCGGCGTCTTCTTCGGAAGCCCCGAGACCACGGCGGGCGGCAAGGCGCTCAAGTTCTACGCGTCGGTCCGCCTCGACATCCGCCGCATCGAGACGCTGAAGGACGGCACCGACGCGGTCGGCAACCGCACCCGCGTCAAGGTCGTGAAGAACAAGATGGCGCCGCCCTTCAAGCAGGCCGAGTTCGACATCCTCTACGGCGTCGGCATCTCCCGCGAGGGCAGCCTGATCGACTTCGGTGTCGAGCACGAGATCGTCCGCAAGTCGGGCGCCTGGTACACCTACGACGGCGACCAGCTCGGCCAGGGCAAGGAGAAGGCGCGCCAGTTCCTCATCGACAACCCCGATGTGGCCGCCGAGATCGAGAAGCGCATCCTGGTCAAGCTCGGCGTGATCGTCGACCCGAACGCGGCCGTCGAGGCCGCGCCGGTCGCGATCGAGACCAAGCAGCCCGTGCGCAAGGGCGCCTAGCCCGTGGCGGAGAAGGCCGCGGAGGGGGCGAAGGGCCGCCCCGTGGCCTTCCTGCCCTGGGTCGACCGGGGTGCGGCGGGCGATGAGGGCTGGGCTCCGGTGGCGCCGGACGCCGACGGGGCCGGGTCGCTTCCGGAGCCGTCCGGAGCCGGGACCCCCCGTACCAGTGCTCCCGGGGCGGCCGCAGGCGGGTCGCGAGGCTCCGCCGTCGGCGGCGCCGCGTCTCCGGCCTCCGAGCGGATCGCCGAGCTCTCGGCTCATGTCGCCCGGCGCGCGCCGGCGTTCGTCGAGAAAGCGGACGACGAGGACGACGACGACGCGATCGAGATCCCGGAGGAGATCGATCCCGAGCAGGTCGCGGATCGGATCGTACGGGGGCTCTCCCGCAAGAGCCTCTCGGTCGCCGAGGTCGAGGCGCGCCTCTACACGGAGGGCGTCGCCGAGAAGGACGCCCTCGAGATCCTCGAGCGCTTCACGCGCTTCGGCTACCTCGACGACCTCCGCATGGCGGAGCAGCTGGTCGTCTCGCTCCGTGACCGCAAGAAGCTCGGCCGCTCCTCCATCCAGCAGGAGCTGCGCGCGCGGAAGATCGACCCCGAGGCGATCGCGTCAGCGCTCGACGAGCTGGACGGCGACGACGAGTACCGCACGGCGCTCGAGCTCGCGCGCAAGCGCCTGCCGAGCCTGCGCTCGCTCTCCGACGAGGTCGCCGAGCGCCGGCTCACGGGGTTCCTCGCGCGCCGCGGCTACGCCGGCGGACTCGTGCAGCGCGTCGTCCGCGAGACGATCCGCAAGCCGGGGTCGAGCGTCCGCTTCCGCTGACACGGCCGGCCGAGGGCGGTCCGACCGGAGCGTAGAATCCCACACCATGAGCACGCTCGGTACCGCCCCGTCGCCCGTCGCCGAGACCCGGCCGAGGACCTACGAGGTCCGTACGTTCGGGTGCCAGATGAACGTGCACGACTCCGAGCGGCTGAGCGGTTCGCTCGAGGCGGCGGGCTACGTGTCCGCCGATGGAGCCGAGGCCGACGTCGTCGTGATCAACACCTGCGCGGTGCGCGAGAACGCCGACAACAAGCTCTACGGCAACCTCGGCCACCTCGCGTCGGTGAAGCGCCGACACGAGGGGATGCAGATCGCGGTCGGCGGCTGTCTCGCGCAGAAGGACAAGAACGTCATCCTCGACCGTGCCCCGTGGGTCGACGTGGTCTTCGGCACGCACAACATGGGCGCCCTCCCGAGCCTGCTCGAGCGCGCCCGCCACAACGACGAGGCGCAGCTCGAGATCCTCGAGTCGCTCGATGTCTTCCCCTCCACGCTCCCCACGAAGCGCGACTCGACCTACAGCGGCTGGGTCTCGATCTCGGTCGGCTGCAACAACACCTGCACCTTCTGCATCGTCCCCTCGCTCCGCGGCAAGGAGAAGGACCGGCGTCCCGGCGACGTGCTCGCCGAGATCCAGGCGCTCGTGGACGACGGCGCGATCGAGGTCACCCTTCTCGGCCAGAACGTGAACTCCTACGGCGTCGAGTTCGGCGATCGCCAGGCGTTCTCGAAGCTGCTCCGCGCGGCGGGCACCATCGACGGGCTCGAGCGGATCCGCTTCACGAGCCCCCATCCCGCGGCCTTCACCGACGACGTGATCGACGCCATGGCCGAGACGCCGGCGGTGATGCCGCAGCTGCACATGCCGCTCCAGTCCGGCTCCGACCGCGTCCTCAAAGCGATGCGCCGCTCCTACCGCTCCGAGAAGTTCCTCGGGATCCTCGACCGGGTCCGCGATCGCATCCCGCACGCGGCGATCAGCACCGACATCATCGTGGGCTTCCCCGGCGAGACGGAGGCCGACTTCCAGGAGACCCTGCGGGTGGTCGAGGCGGCCCGCTTCGCCTCCGCCTTCACCTTCCAGTACTCCATCCGGCCCGGCACCCCGGCCGCGACGCTGCCCGACCAGATCCCCAAGGCGGTCGTCCAGGAGCGCTACGAGCGGCTCGTCGCCCTGCAGGACGCGATCAGCGAGCAGGAGAACCGCACGGTCGTCGGCCGAGAGGTCGAGGTCCTCGTCGCGACCGGCGAGGGCCGCCGCGACACGGAGACGCACCGGCTGAGCGGACGCGCCGAGGACAGCCGTCTGGTGCACTTCGACGTGCCCGAGGGCTCCGAGCAGCCGCGTCCCGGAGACGTGGTCTCCGTCCGGGTCACCCGTGCCGCCCCCTTCTACCTCCTGGCGGATTCGCCCGACGGCGCGCCGCTCCGCATCCGCCGCACCCGCGCGGGCGACGCCTGGGACCGGGCGCAGACCGAGTCCTGCGGAGTTCCGGCCGCCCCGGGCGCGAGCGGGGCGCCCCGGGTCTCGCTGGGCCTGCCGTCGCTGCGAGTGCGCGACGCCGGCACGCTGACGACGCCGATCTACGACGCCCTCGATGGCGAGCGCTGAGACCGGAGCCCCCGATACCGCGCCGGAGCTGATCGCGGTCGTCGGCGCGACCGGCACGGGCAAGTCCGACCTCTCGCTCGATCTCGCCGAGGCGATCCGGCAGGACGGCGGCGCCGCTGAGATCGTGAACGCCGACGCGATGCAGCTCTACCGCGGGATGGACATCGGCACCGCGAAGCTGCCCGCCGACGAGCGGCGGGGCGTCCCGCACCAGCTGCTCGACGTCCTCGACGTGACGGAGGAGGCGTCGGTCGCCCGCTACCAGAGCGAGGCGCGGCGCGTGATCGAGAGCGTGCTGGCGCGCGGGGCGACGCCGATCCTGGTCGGAGGCTCCGGCCTGTACGTCTCCAGCGTCGTCTTCGAGTTCTCGTTCGCGGGCACCGACCCGGCCGTCCGGCGCCGGCTCGAGGAGACCGCCGAGCGGGAGGGCCTGGGCGCCCTCGTCGAGCGGCTGCGCCGGATCGACGCCGGAGTGGCCGAGCGGATCGGTCCGCACAACGCCCGGCGCATCGTCCGCGCGCTCGAGATCGCGGAGCTGAACGGCGGGAGCACGCACAGCGCGCTGATGTCCGACGAGCCGGTTCCGTGGCGCCCCGCCTCCATCCTGTTCCTCGAGGCTCCGCGGGAGGAGCTGGTGCAGCGCCTCGACCGGCGGGTGGAGCGGATGTGGGCGGCCGGGATGCTCGACGAGGTCGAGCGGCTCGTCCCCCTCGGCCTGGAGCGCGGCGTCACCGCCGGGCGGGCCATCGGGTACGCCCAGGCGCTCGCCCAGCGTGCCGGCGTCCTCCGCGAGGACGAGGCGATCGCGGCGACGCAGGCGCTCACGCGCCGCTACGCACGCCGGCAGAACAGCTGGTTCCGGCGTTACGCCGGCGCCCACCGGCTCCCGTACGACGCGCCGGACCTGGTGTCGCGGGCGCACGCCGCCGCCCAGGCCGCCTCTCCCGCTCCTCGCTAGGCTGTGCGCCATGACGATCGAGCTGCACTTCACCAAGGGCCAGGGCACCGGCAACGACTTCGTGCTCTTCAGCGACCCGGACGGTGAGGTCGACCTCTCGCCCGCGCAGATCGCGATGATCTGCGACCGCCACTTCGGCGTCGGCGCCGACGGCGTCATCCGTGCCGTCCGCTCGCGCGCGATCCCGGAGGGCGCCGCGGCCCTGGCCGAGGAGAGCGAGGCGGAGTGGTTCATGGACTACCGCAACGCCGACGGCTCGATCGCCGAGATGTGCGGCAACGGCATCCGCGTCTACGCCGCGTTCCTGCTCGCGGGCGGCCTCGCGGCGCTCGAGCCCGGCGACACCCTGCCGATCGGCACCCGCGCCGGCGTCCGCGACGTCACCCGCAGCGGTGCCGGGTTCCAGGTCGACCTCGGCCGCTGGGAACTGGCGGGCGGCGAGCCCCTGGTGCGGGCGAAGGAGCTCAAGGTCGCGCGCCCCGGTCTCGGGATCGACCTCGGCAATCCGCACGTGGTCGTCGCCCTCAGCAACGACGAGGAGCTCGACTCCGCCGACCTCTCCTACATCCCGCAGCTCGACCCAGAGCCCGAGGACGGCGCGAACGTCGAGTTCGTGGTTCCCGGCGAGCCCCTGGTCCACGACGGGATCGGGCGGATCCGGATGCGCGTGCACGAGCGCGGCAGCGGCGAGACCCTGAGCTGCGGCACGGGTGCCGCGGCGGCGGCACTGGCGGTGCGCTACTGGGCGGGAGCCCGCGCTCCGCAGGCCTGGCGCGTGGAGGTCCCGGGCGGCACGCTCGGCGTGACGATGTTCGCGGCGGAGGAGGGCGAGCACGTCGGGCTCTCCGGCCCGGCCGACCTCGTCTTCACCGGGACGATCCGGATCGACTGAGGACCCGGTCAGGCCAGGCGGGTCGTCCGGAGCACGCGGAAGCCCTTCGCCGAGGAGACGCGCTCCACGTCGAGCTGCCCGGCGAACGCGGCGCCGAGCCAGGTCTGGAGCGAGTCGGAGCCGAGGTTGCGCTGCACGACGAGCCAGGCGTCCGCGCCCTCCTCGAGCCGCGGCAGCCAGCGCTCGAGCAGGAGGTGCAGCTCCTCCTTGCCGATGCGGATCGGCGGGTTCGACCACACCGTGCGGAAGCGGACGTCGTCGGGAACATCCTCGGGCAGCACGGCGTTGACATTGAGGACGCCGAGTTCCTCGCAGTTGCGACGGACCAGCTCGAGCGCCCGCTGGTTGACGTCGACCGCCCACACCCGGGCGTCGGGGGAGGCGAGGGCGAGCGCGAGGGCGATCGGGCCCCAGCCGCAGCCGAGGTCCAGCAGGTCCCCGTCAGCGGGGGCGTCGGGCACCGCGTCCAGCAGGACGCGCGTGCCGAGATCGATGTGACCGGGGCTGAACACCCCTCCTGCCGTCGTGACCTCGAGGTCGCGGCCGGCCAGGCGGGCCTGGATCCTGCGGGGCCGGAGGTCGCCGTCGGGAGTACTCGAGAAGTAGTGCTCGGCGGCCATGAGAAGTGAACCTATCAAGACCTGAGGAGTTAGTGTTATCCGGATGACGGAAGACCTGAACGAGACCGACACGACCGAGGCCGTGGACGTCGTCTCGAGGGTCCTGGCGAACGCGCAGTCGCGTTCGGCGGGGTACTCGCGCTTCGTCGCTGGTGGAGCCCAGGCGCTGCAGAGCGCCGGCCACGAGGGCGAGAACAGCGACGGCGAGCAGTTCGACCGCGACGATCGGCAGGCGCTGCGACGCGTCGCCGGCCTCTCGACCGAGCTCGAGGACGTCACGGAGGTCGAGTACCGCCAGCTGCGCCTCGAGAACGTCGTGCTCATCGGCGTGTACTCGCAGAACTCGCTGGAGGACGCGGAGAACTCGCTGCACGAGCTCGCAGCGCTCGCGGAGACGGCGGGAGCGACGGTCCTCGACGGCCTGCTCCAGCGCCGCCCGCACCCCGATCCGAGCACCTACCTCGGCAAGGGCAAGGCTCAGGAGCTCGCCGGGCTCGTCGCGGCCCTCGGCGCGGACACGGTCGTCGCCGACACCGAGCTCGCACCGAGCCAGCGGCGTGCGCTGGAGGACGTGGTGAAGGTCAAGGTGATCGACCGCACCGCGGTGATCCTCGACATCTTCAGCCAGCACGCGAAGAGCCGCGAGGGCAAGGCGCAGGTCGAGCTCGCGCAGCTCGAGTACCTGCTCCCGCGACTGCGCGGCTGGGGCGAGTCGATGTCCCGCCAGGCCGGCGGTCAGGTGGGCGCGGGGGCCGGGATGGGTTCGCGCGGTCCGGGTGAGACGAAGATCGAGCTCGATCGTCGCCGCATCCACACCCGCATGGCGCGCCTGCGCAAGCAGATCACGGCGATGAAGCCCGCCCGCGAGGCCAAGCGCGCCAACCGCAAGCGCAACGCCGTCCCCTCGGTGGCGATCGCGGGGTACACGAACGCCGGCAAGTCGAGCCTGCTGAACCGGATGACGCACGCGGGCGTCCTCGTCGAGAACTCGCTCTTCGCGACCCTCGACGCCACCGTCCGCAAGGCCCAGACGAAGGACGGGCGCCTCTACACGCTCGCCGACACGGTCGGCTTCGTGCGAGCGCTTCCGCACCAGCTCGTCGAGGCCTTCCGGTCGACGCTCGAGGAGGTCGCGGACTCCGATGTGATCGTCCACGTCGTGGACGCCTCCCACCCCGATCCGGCCGGGCAGATCGCCACCGTGCGCGACGTGATCGGCGAGGTGGGCGCCCGCAGCATCCCCGAGATCATCGCTTTCAACAAGGCTGATCTGGTGGACGAGGGCACGCGGCTGGTGCTGCGCGGTCTCGCTCCCGACGCGGTCTTCGTGTCGGCGCGCAGCGGCGAGGGCATCGACGAGCTGGAGGCGCGGATCGCCGAGATCCTGCCCGAGCCGGACGTCGAGATCGACCTGCTCGTGCCGTACGACCGGGGCGACGTGATCTCGCACCTGCACCGCAGCGGCCGGATCCTGTCGACGCAGTACGTCGAGGGCGGCACCCACGTGGTCGCCCTCGTGCACGCCGATCTGGCGGGCTCGCTCACCGAGTTCGCGGTTCCGCGCGCGGCCGTCCAGGCCTGATCGCCACCACCCGAGCGCCCGTTTCCCCGTCCGGGAGGCGGGCGCTCGGCGCATCCGGGAGGGGATGCGGCGTCCCGCACCACCGACCGGCGGCGGCGGCCGGAGGGTTCGGCGACGGGGTGTCGGCGGCCCTCCTCCGCCTTCCCGTGACCGCGACGGAGGGGCGCGCGCCCCGATCGCCGGTGCCCGTCGAATGCAAGAGGGGCCCGGCCGGCCGCACGCCGGTCGGGCCCCTCCAGCATGCCCGGAGTCAGACCGAGCGGAGGACCGCCACGATCTTCCCGAGCACCTCTGCCTCGTCGCCGAGGATCGGCTCGAAGTTGGAGTTGCGGGGCAGCAGCCAGGTGTGGCCGTCGCGCTGGCGCAGCACCTTGACGGTGGCCTCGCCGTCGAGCATGGCCGCCACGATCTCGCCGTTCTCGGCGGTGCGCTGCGAGCGGACCACGACCCAGTCGCCGTCGCAGATCGCGGCGTCGATCATCGACTCGCCGACGACCTTGAGCATGAAGAGCTCGCCCTTGCCGACGAGCTGCCGGGGAAGCGGGAACACCTCGTCGATCTGCTGGTCGGCCATGATCGGCACGCCCGCCGCGATCCGGCCGACGAGGGGGACCATCGCCGCGTCGCCGACCGTCGCGGTCGACTCGGACGACCCGTCGTCCTCCGTCGAGCTGGGGACGTCGATGAGGATCTCGAGGGCGCGGGGCCGGTTCGGGTCGCGGCGCAGGTAGCCGCTGAGCTCGAGCTGGTTGAGCTGGTGGGTGACGCTCGACAGCGAGGCGAGGCCGACCGCGTCGCCGATCTCGCGCATGCTCGGCGGGTAGCCGCGGCTCGACACCGAGCGCTGGATCGCGTCGAGGATCGCGAGCTGCTTGGCGCTCAGGCTCTTCCGGCGCCGGCCCGCGGCCGCCTTCGTCTTGGCGGCCGGGGTCCCGGCCCTCTGCGCGTCGCTCACGATGCTCCCTCTTCCCGGTGCGCACGCCGCGTGCGCGCCCGCCCGGTCGCGACCCGACAAGGAATGTCGGTGGTCGCTGCTGTACTACGACCAGGCTCTCGAAACTGTATCCGCCGGAACTCCCGACTCGGAACATTCGTTCGAGTGTGTCGCGCGCGGGTCCGCCCGCGGATCAGCCGGAACGGTCCCTTGACCGCTCCGTCGTTCGAAGATATGTTCGGTACAGGCGTTCGGGGCGGCCCTCCCGGCCGAGGGCCTCCCCGAATCCCTGTTGAAAGGAGCGATCCCATGACCGCACAGCTCACCTCCCGCCCGCTCCAGCGCTCGTCCGCGGCTCGGCCCGTCGAGGTACTGCCGTCCGCTCCCGAGCCGATGAGCGCGTTCGGCGAAGCGCGGATCGTCCGCACCCGGCTGCGCCTCACGCGCCGCGGCCGCGCCGTGGTGGCCGCTCTGGGGGCCCTGCCGATCGTGGCGGGCGCCTTCGCCTTCGGGCTCAACGGCGGTGGAGCGGTCGCATCGAGCGACGCCGCTGCGGTCGAGTTCCAGTACGTCACCGTCCACGCGGGCGAGTCGCTCTGGTCGCTCGCCGAGGAGCTCGCCCCGCAGGCGGACCCGCGCGACGTGGTCGACGACATCCTCTCCCTCAACCAGCTCTCGAGCGCGGGCGTCGAGCCCGGGCAGCGACTCGCGGTTCCGGCCGAGTACGACACCGCTCGCTGAGCCGGGCTGCCCGGTCGTCCGCGACGTGCGCTTCGCTACCATTCCCTGGTGACGACTCTCGACGACCTGCCCCTCCGCGACGACCTCCGAGGCAAGCACCCGTACGGCGCACCCCAGGCGGTCGTGCCCGTCGCCCTCAACGTCAACGAGAACACCCACCCGGTCCCGGACGACGTGATCGCCGACATCGTCGGGCGGGTCTCGGAGGCGCTGCGCACCGTCAACCGGTACCCCGACCGCGAGTTCCGAGAGCTGCGAGACTCCCTCGCCGGCTACCTCGGTCACGGGCTCACCGCGGACGGCGTGTGGGCTGCGAACGGATCGAACGAGGTGCTCCAGCACGTCCTTCAGGCGTTCGGCGGCCCCGGGCGCTCGCTGCTGGGCTTCGCGCCCACCTACTCGATGTACTCGATCCTCGCGTCGGGGAGCGGGACGGAGTGGATTGCCGCTCCGCGCGAGGCGGAGTTCGAGGTCGGAGCCGAGTACGCCGCCGAGCAGGTGCGCCGGGCCCGGCCCGACATCGTCTTCCTCTGCGCTCCGAACAATCCGACCGGGACGCCGCTCGACCTCGCCGTGATCGAGGCGGTCTACGACGCGACCGGCGGCATCGTCGTCGTCGACGAGGCGTACGCCGAGTTCGCCGGCAGGGGCGCTCCCACCGCGCTGAGCCTCCTCCCCGGGCGACCGCGCCTGCTCGTGTCCCGCACCATGAGCAAGGCCTTCGCCTTCGCCGGCGTCCGCCTGGGCTACCTCGCCGCCGACCCCGCGGTGATCGACGCGCTCCGTCTCGTCCGCCTCCCGTACCATCTGTCGGCCCTCACCCAGGCCGCCGCGACCGCCGCCCTCGCTCACGCCGACGAGATGCTCTCCATGGTCGGCGAGATCATCGTGCAGCGCGACCGGATGATCGACGGCCTGCGCGCCCTCGGCTACCGCCCGTACGCGACCGGCAGCAACTTCGTCCTCTTCGGCGGCGTCGCGGATCCGGCCGCCGTGTTCGAGGGCCTGCTCGCCCGCGGTGTCCTCATCCGCGACGTCGGCATCCCGAACCACCTCCGCGTCAGCGCCGGCACCGAGGAGGAGACGACCGCGTTCCTCGAGGCGCTCGCCTCCCTCCCCGCCCCCTCAGCCGACCCCGCGGTGGCGCTCTCGCGCGAGTGAGCTCCGCCCGGGGCGGTGACGCGGCGCGAATAGACTGGGAGGCATGACCTCCCCGAGCGCCGCACCCGGGCGCACCGCCTCCCTCAGCCGTGCCACCAGCGAGTCGAGCATCGAGCTCTCCCTCGACCTCGACGGCACGGGCGTCGCCGATCTGGAGACCGGCGTGCCCTTCTTCGACCACCTGCTGACGGCGTTCGCGAAGCACTCGCTCACGGATCTGCGCGTCCGGGCCCGCGGCGACATCGAGATCGACATCCACCACACCGCGGAGGACATCGGCATCGTCCTCGGCACGGCCATCCGTCAGGCGCTCGGCGACAAGGCCGGGATCTCCCGCTTCGGCGACGCGCTCGTCCCCCTCGACGAGGCGCTCGTGCAGGCCGTCGTCGACATCTCGGGGCGCCCCTACCTCGTGCACACCGGCGAGCCGGAGGGCTTCGCGCTGCACCTGATCGGCGGCCACTTCACCGGGTCGATGGTGCGCCACGTCTTCGAGGCGATCGCCTTCAACGCCGGCCTCACCGTGCACGTCACGGTGCTCGGCGGCAGGGACCCGCACCACATCGCCGAAGCGGAGTTCAAGGCGTTCGCCCGCGCCTTCCGTCAGGCCAAGACCCTCGATCCGCTCGTCTCCGGCGTGCCGTCGACGAAGGGCGCGCTGTGAGCTCGGCCCGCCCCTCCGTCGTGGTCTACGACTACGGCTCGGGGAACGTGCACTCCGCCGTCAAGGCGCTCGAGCTCGCCGGGGCCGACGTCGAGCTGACGGGGGACCGGCAGCGGGCGCTGGAGGCGGACGGCCTCCTCGTGCCCGGCGTCGGCGCCTTCGATGCCGTGATGTCGGCGCTGACCCGCGCCCGCGGCGGCGAGATCATCGAGAAGCGCCTCGCCGGCGGGCGCCCCGTCCTGGGCATCTGCGTCGGGATGCAGGTGCTCTTCGAGCGCGGCGTCGAGCGCGGGGTCGAGAGCGAGGGCCTGGGCGAGTGGCCGGGGACGGTCGACCTCCTCCCGGCCGAGGTCGTCCCGCACATGGGCTGGAACACCGTCTCCGCTCCCGAGGGCTCGGTGCTCTTCGACGGCATCGCCGAGGAGCGCTTCTACTTCGTGCACTCCTACGGCGCGCGCGAGTGGTCGCTCGACGTGATGCCCCCGTTCCCGCGTCCTGCGGTCACCTGGGCCGATCACGGAGGCCCCTTCATCGCCGCGGTCGAGAACGGGCCGCTCTCGGCCACTCAGTTCCACCCCGAGAAGTCGGGGGCCGCCGGGCTCCGGCTGCTGGCCAATTGGCTGGGCACCCTCCGCACGAACTAGGATCGGCCGGTGGTCGGCGCCTCCAGGGGCCGGCACCGGCTCCGAGACTGAGGATGACGATGAGCGAGTTCACCAAGGCACCGGGCCTGGTCCTCCTGCCCGCGATCGACGTGGCGGGCGGCAGGGCCGTGCGGCTCACGCAGGGCGAGGCCGGGACCGAGACCAACTACGGCGACCCGATCGACGCCGCGGGGGACTGGGCCGACCAGGGCGCGGAGTGGATCCACCTCGTCGACCTCGACGCCGCCTTCGGCCGCGGCGACAACCACGGCATCATGAAGAAGGTCATCCGGCAGGTGAAGGGCGTCAACGTCGAGCTCTCCGGCGGGATCCGCGACGACCGCAGCCTCGAGTCCGCGCTGAGCGCCGGCGCGAAGCGCATCAACCTCGGAACCGCGGCGCTCGAGAACCCCGAGTGGGCCGCGAGCGTCATCGCGCAGTACGGCGACCAGATCGCCGTCGGGCTCGACGTCCGGGGCACCACGCTCGCCGCGCGCGGCTGGACCAAGGAGGGAGGCGACCTCTGGCAGGTCCTCGACCGCCTGGAGGAGGCCGGCTGCACCCGCTACGTCGTCACCGACGTCACCAAGGACGGCACGCTCAAGGGCCCGAACCTCGAGCTCCTCGAGCAGGTCATGGCCCGCACCCACCGCCCCGTGATCGCCTCGGGCGGCATCTCGAACCTCGACGACATCGCCGCTCTGCGCGACCTCGTGCCCCAGGGGCTCGAGGGCGCGATCGTCGGCAAGGCGCTGTACGCGGGCGCGTTCACGCTCGCGGAGGCCCTGGATGTCGCATCCGAGTGAGCCCCGCCCGCTCCCGGCGCATCTGACCGACTCGGCCGGCACCCCCTGGGCGGGCCGGCACTTCGAGCCGAGCGCAGCACCGGAGGACGACGGGAGCGCCCCGGAGGCGCTGGTCGCCGCGCTCGAGTCCTTCACCCGCGGCACTCGCGGCCCGGAGGCCGTGGTCGACGCGATCCGCACGTCCCGCCTGCTCATCCCGCTGGTCGCCCGCCTCGGCGAGGAGGCCGAGGGGGTCGGGAGACTCCGGGCGGACAAGACGCAGGAGCTCGCGATCGTCACGGTCGCCGGACCCGACGGCCGCACGGTGCTCCCCGTCTTCAGCGGCGTCGAGAGCATGCGCCGATGGGACCCGGCCGCCCGTCCCGTCCCTGTCGACGGGCGCCGCGCGGCCCTGGCGGCCGTCGCGGAGGGCACCGAGGTGATGGTCCTCGATCCCGCGTCCGAGCGGGAGTTCGCGGTCCGGCGCCCGGCCCTCTGGGCGATCGCGGAGGGCGGCGACTGGCGGCCGGCCCCCGCCGATGCGGAGGTGCTCCTGGCTCTGCGCGCGGCTGCGGACGGGGAGCGGGCGGTCGCCTCGCTCGAGGTGCGCGCGGGAGATCCGGAGCAGCGCCTCGCGGGCCCCGAGCTCGTGGTGGTCCTGAGCCTGCGCCCGGGGCTCGATCAGGACGCGCTCGGCGCCCTCGTCGCGCGATTGGGGGAGCGGTGGGCGGCCGACGAGACCGTCGCGCAGCGCGTCGACTCGATGACGCTGCAGCTCGCCGCCGCCCGCTGACTCCCGATCAGGTGACCGGGCCGGTCCACTTCTCGCCCGGGCCCTTGCCGATCGGGTCGGCGATGGGGGACGCCTCGCGGAACGCGAGCTGGAGGGTGCGGAGGCCGTCGCGCAGGCTCCGGGCGTGCATGTCGCTGATGTCGGGCGCCCCGGCCGTGACCAGGCCCGCGAGCGCGTTGATGAGCTTGCGCGCCTCGTCGAGGTCGACCTGCGCTCCGGGCTCGTCGGCGAGCCCGCACTTGACGGCGGCCGCGCTCATCAGGTGCACGGCCGCGGTGGTGATGATCTCCACCGCCGGGACCTCCGCGATGTCGCGGGCGGCCTCCACGTCGGAGGCTCCGCCGTGCTCGCCGAATCGTCGCGTGTAGTCGTCGTCGTACTGGGCCATGGGTCCTTCGTTCGTCGTCCGTGGTGGAGGGGCGGCCGCCGGAGCAGAGGATCGAGGGGCGGACGGATCCGCTCTGTCGGGCGGGCCGCCGGTCTGCTATGGTAGTCCGGGCTCCGAGGCATGTCCTCGGTTCGAAAGTGGAGATTCTCCCACCCGCGCTTGACCGCTTCACAAGGTTACCGGGTCAGAAGCACTCCGCCCCCGACGGTCGTCAGACCACCGGAGGCAGGGCTGCGGCTCTCGAGGTCCGCCTCGGGAACCGCGTCACAGGGTGCGAGCGCCGTGCTGCAGGCACGACGTGGACGGGACGATCACCTCTCTCGGGTGCGCTGGAGAAGACTCCGGCAGCGCAGCTGCACTCACCGAGATCAGAGGAGAAACGCAATCAGCGATCCCCGTACCAACGACCGTATCCGCGTCCCCGAGGTCCGCCTCGTGGGTCCCGCAGGAGAACAGGTCGGCGTCGTCAAGATCGAGGTCGCCCTGCGACTCGCGCAGGACGCAGACCTGGACCTGGTCGAGGTCGCCCCCAACTCCAAGCCGCCCGTGGCCAAGATCATGGACTACGGGAAGTTCAAGTACGAGCAGGCTCAGAAGCTCAAGGAAGCCCGTCGCAACCAGGCGAACACGATCCTCAAGGAGGTCCGTTTCCGCCTGAAGATCGACAAGCACGACTACGAGACCAAGCGCAAGCGCGCCGAGGGCTTCCTGAAGGCCGGCGACAAGGTCAAGGCGATGATCCTCTTCCGCGGTCGCGAGCAGTCGCGCCCCGAGATGGGCGTCCGTCTGCTCCAGCGCTTCGCGGAGGACGTCGCCGAGTTCGGCCAGGTCGAGTCCACCCCGACCATCGACGGTCGCAACATGGTGATGGTCATCGGCCCGCTGAAGAACAAGTCCGAGGCGAAGGCCGAGGCCAATGCGGTCCGCGCCGCTCGTCGCGAGGCCAACACCCCCGAGGACACGGCCGAGGCCGAGTCCGTCTAGTACTTCGCCGCCCCGGCCTCGGGGCCGGTGGACGCCCCGCTCGCGGGGCACCGGTTTCGCCCCGCCGAGCGCGGAGTGACGTTCACAAGGAGAGAACATGCCCAAGATGAAGACCCACTCGGGTGCCAAGAAGCGCTTCAAGGTGACCGGCTCCGGCAAGGTCATGAAGCAGCAGGCCGGCATGCGTCACAACCTGGAGTCCAAGTCCAGCGTTCGCACGCGCCGCCTCAACCAGGACCAGGTCCTCGCCCCGCAGGACGCCAAGGTCGCCAAGAAGCTTCTCGGTCTGTAGCCCACCGCCGGCGCAGCCCGCTGCGCCGCGTGGTCGCTACTCAGCCGACACGGATCGATAGGAAGAAACAGCAATGGCAAGAGTGAAGAGGGCCGTCAACGCCCACAAGAAGCGTCGCGTCATCCTCGAGCGCGCCTCGGGCTACCGCGGCCAGCGGTCGCGCCTCTACCGCAAGGCGAAGGAGCAGGTCACCCACTCCCTCGTCTACTCGTACCGCGACCGCCGCGCCAAGAAGGGCGAGTTCCGTCGTCTCTGGATCCAGCGCATCAACGCCGCGTCCCGCGCGAACGGCCTGACCTACAACCGCTTCATCCAGGGCCTCGCCCTGGCCGGCGTCCAGGTCGACCGCCGCATCCTCGCGGACCTCGCGATCACCGAGCCGGCCACGTTCGCCTCGCTCGTCGCGACCGCGAAGAGCGCGCTGCCCGCCGACACCTCGGCGCCCAAGGCCGCAGCGTAGTCAGCACGGCTTCCCGGAGGGGGTCGCGACCGAGAGGTCGCGGCCCCCTCCGTCGTTCGCGGGCCCTCCCGCGCCGTGTCTGCGGGGGCGGCGATCACCGCGCCGATAGGCTCGCCGCATGCTCGACAACCCCCGCTCTCCCCGTGTCCGCTCCGTGGCGAAGCTCACCCGCCGCCCGGCCCGGCTCGAGACGGGGCTCTTCCTCCTCGAGGGCCCGCAGGCACTCTCCGAGGCGCTGCAGTACCGCCCGGAGCTGATCGTCGAGTCGTTCGCGACTCCGACCGCTCTGGAGCGCCACCCCGAGATCGTCGCCGCCGCCGCCGAGGCGGAGGTGGAGATCGAGTACGTGACCGAGGACGTCCTCGACGCGATGGCCGACACCGTCACTCCGCAGGGCTTCGTCGCGGTCTGCCGTCAGTTCCCCACGTCGCTCAAGGACGTCGTCGCCTCCGAGCCGCGCCTCGTGGCGGTGCTCGAGGAGGTCCGCGATCCGGGCAACCTCGGCACGATCATCCGTGCCGCCGACGCCGCCGGTGCTGACGCGGTCGTGCTGTCCGGCCGCTCGGTCGACCTCTACAACCCCAAGGTCGTGCGCTCCACGACCGGCTCGCTCTTCCACCTCCCGGTCGCGGTCGGCGCCGACCTCGCCGACGTGCTGGGCCGGCTCCGCGGGGTGGGCCTCCGCTCCGTCGCGGCCGACGTGAAGGGGGAGGACCTGCTCGACGTCCGCGCCCGCGGGGACCTCGCCCAGCCGACCGTCTGGGTCTTCGGCAACGAGGCGCGCGGCCTCGAGGACGAGTCGCTCGCTCTCGTCGACGGCGTGGTCGCGGTGCCCATCTACGGGGCGGCGGAGTCGCTCAACCTCGCGACCGCGGCCTCCGTCTGCCTGTACGAGAGCGCCTTCGCGCTGCGTTCCTGAGAGGAACCGGGCCGTAGGGACCGCGAACCTGGAGAACAGGGCGCGTTGTTACCCTTCGGTTAAGAATTCCCTCATGATTTGACCGGCCCATCCCCGTGTGCTTCTCTGACGACATGGTCACAGCCCCGCAAGACGAGCGCGCCGCCGCTCCCGCCGGTGAACCCCTCGTCGTCCTCTCCGGGGTGCAGAAGCACTACGGCGACTTCCAGGCTCTGAAGGACATCGATCTGACGGTGCACCGGGGCGAGGTCGTCGTGGTCCTCGGCCCCTCCGGATCCGGCAAGTCGACGCTCTGCCGCACGGTCAACCGGCTCGAGACGATCTCGGGCGGCACCATCACCATCGACGGGCAGAAGCTCCCGGAGGAGGGCAAGGGCCTCGCCGCGCTCCGCGCCGACGTCGGGATGGTCTTCCAGTCGTTCAACCTCTTCGCGCACAAGACGATCCTCGAGAACGTCACCCTCGGCCCGATCAAGGTCCGCGGGCTCTCCCGCAAGGACGCGGAGGCCCAGGCCACGGCGCTGCTCGACCGGGTCGGCGTCGGCCACCAGGCCGCCAAGACCCCGGCCCAGCTCTCCGGCGGGCAGCAGCAGCGCGTCGCGATCGCGCGGGCGCTGGCGATGAGGCCCAAGGTGATGCTCTTCGACGAGCCGACCTCGGCGCTCGATCCCGAGATGATCAACGAGGTCCTGGACGTGATGGTCGGGCTCGCCAAGGACGGGATGACGATGATCGTCGTCACCCACGAGATGGGATTCGCCCGGAAGGCCGCCGACCGCGTCGTGTTCATGGCCGACGGCGAGATCCTCGAGGACACCGACCCGGAGTCGTTCTTCACCGCGCCCCGCACCGACCGGGCCAAGGACTTCCTCTCCAAGCTCATCACGCACTAGAAGCGCGATCAGCAGCCACCAGGCAGGTCGGACCCGTGACTCGGAAGCCGACCCGACATCGCCCGCTCCGGCGGGCCGAACCCCAGGAAGGACGATCATGCGCACCAGGCTCATGTTCATGACCGCGGGACTCGCAGCAGCGACCCTCGCCCTCGCCGGCTGCTCCGGCGACTCCGGAACCGCCGGCGGCGGCGCCGGTGGAGGCTCCGAGGGAGGGACCTCCGCGTACGAGGTCGCCTCCGACGTCACTCTCGAGGGCAGCCCGACCTTCGACGCGATGACCGCGGACGGCAAGGTCGTCATCGGCGTCAAGGAGGACCAGCCCGGGCTGGGCTACCTGGACGCGGCGACCGGCGAGCGCTCCGGGTTCGACATCGAGATCGCGAAGTGGACCGCCGCCTCGCTCGGCTTCGCGGCCGACGCCATCGAGTTCAAGGCGATCCCGTCGGCCAACCGCGAGGCGTCGATCGTGAACGGCGACATCGACTACTACGTCGGCACCTACTCGATCACCGACAAGCGCAAGGAGCAGGTCGGCTTCGCCGGACCCTACTTCGAGACCGGCCAGCAGCTGCTCGTCGCGGCCGACAACGACACGATCACCGGGCCGGACGACCTCACCGCCGACACCACCGTGTGCTCGGCCACCGGCTCCACCCCGATCCAGAACATCCGCACCAACTACCCCGAGGTGAAGACCGAGGAGTTCGACACGTACTCGCAGTGCGTGGACGCCCTCTCCGACGGCACCGTCGACGCCGTCACCACCGACGGCGCGATCCTGATCGGCTACGCCGCTCAGAAGCCCGACGAGCTCAAGGTCGTCGGCGAGCCCTTCAGCACCGAGCTGTACGGCATCGGCCTGCCGAAGGACGACGACGCCCTGCGACACTTCGTCAACGGCATGCTGACCGACGGCGGCGAGACCTGGAGCGCCATCTACGACGAGACGCTCGGCCAGTCCGGCACGACCGTCACCCAGCCGGCGGTGAACGACTACTAGGAGGCGCCCCGGGCGGCCCGACCGCCGCCTGGGGGTCCCCTCTCCTCGACCACCACCACCGCTCCGACAGAAGGGCCAGCCGCATGGATGTCCTGTTGAACAACCTCGACGTCTACGTCCCGGCCTTCGGCAACACCCTGATCCTCTTCAGCGTCTCGCTCGTGTTCGCCCTGCTGATCGGCACGGTGGTCGGTGCGATGCGCGTCTCGCCCGTCCCGATCGCCCGCGCGGTCGGCACGGTGTACGTGAACACCATCCGGAACACCCCGCTCACGCTGGTGATGTTCTTCTTCGCCTTCGGCTACCCCAAGCTCGACCTGCCGCAGGTGGACTACACGAACCTGGCGATCTGCGCCCTCAGCCTCTACACCGCGACCTACGTCGCGGAGGTGCTGCGGTCGGGCATCAACACCGTGCCGATCGGCCAGGCCGAGGCGGCCCGTGCGATCGGCCTCGACTTCGGCCTCACGATGACGCAGGTCGTCCTGCCCCAGGCCTTCCGCTCCGTGATCCCGCCGCTCATGAGCGTCCTGATCGCGCTGCTGAAGAACACCACCGTCGCCGCCGGCTTCTCGGTCGCGGAGGCGGGCACCATCGTCCGCGTGCTCAACGAGCGCGGCGAGAACAGCCTCATCGTCGTCCTCTGGGTGGCCTTGGTCTTCGTGGTCCTGGTCACCCTGCTCTCGCTCGTCCAACGTCAGCTCGAGAAGAAGTGGAGGGTCGCCCGATGAGCTCCGTCCTCTTCGACAACCCGGGCCCCCGGGCCGTCGTGCGCAACCGCGTCATCGGCGTCGTCGTCGTCCTGCTGATCGCGGCGTTCCTCGGCTTCGTGGTCTGGCGGTTCGCGGAGTCCGGCCAGTTCGACGCCTCCAAGTGGCGCGCGTTCGGCTACCCGCTGGTCTGGCAGAGCATCGGCGGCGCCCTCGGCCGCACGCTCGCGGCCTTCGCCACGGCGGGCGTCGCCAGCCTCGTCCTCGGCCTCCTCCTGGCGATCGGCCGGCTCTCGGACCGGCGCTGGATCAACGTCCCCGTCACGCTCTTCATCGAGCTGTTCCGGGCGATCCCCGTCCTGATCCTGATGATGCTGATGTACTACGGCCTGCCGTTCGCGGGCCTCAAGCTCAGCCCCTACCTCGCCGTCGTCATCGCCCTGACCCTCTACAACGGCTCCGTCTTCTCCGAGATCTTCCGCGCCGGCATCGAAGCCCTCCCGCGAGGACAGAAGGAGGCGGGCTACGCGATCGGCCTGCGCAAGTCCGGCGTGATGCGGCTCATCCTGTTCCCCCAGGCGATCCGCTCGATGCTGCCCGTGATCATCGCCCAGCTCGTCGTCGCCCTCAAGGACACGGCGCTCGGCTCGATAATCACCTACAACGAGCTGCTGTACTACGCGCGCTACCTGGGCAACCAGTCGAGCCTCGACAGCCCGATCATCCCGGCGGCGATCGTCATCGGAGCGATCTACATCGGCATCTGCCTCCTCCTCTCGGGGCTGGCGAAGTGGATCGAGATCCGCACGAAGAGCGGCGGACGCGGCGGCCGCACCATCGGCGGCCACCCAGCAGCCCGCGCGCAGACGGACACGCAGCTGATCGCTGTGCAGGATTGAACGGTGAGGATCGCCCGAGGGCGATCCTCACCGCGGTCGGCTTCCCGACGGGTCGGGTTCCGCAGAGCGTCCTGCGTCCGGCTAGGAGGAATCGCTCGCGCGCGATTCCTCCGTTCGCCTCGAGGGTCCGGCGATCGCTCAGCGCATCGAGCGGTGGTGCTCCGCTCCGGCGTCGTGGACGCGGAGGCGGTGGTGATCGGGGAGTCGCGATCGATCCGGGCGTCTTCCCGTCCGGCGGCGCCCCGCCTCCTGCCGGTCGAGCAGCCTCCGACCCCGGCGTAGCGAGAACCCCGCCCCTGCTGGTCGAGCAGCGCCGGCGGCGAGGCTTCGAGGGCCGTCGGCGCAGACGGTGGCCTGGCCGCGGGCGAGCGCGACGAGCACCGCGCGCGGGCGGCGGGAGGGGGCGGAGGCCCTCGCCTACACTGGGGGATCGTGTCAGACAGCAACCCGATCACCGATGAGGCCGTCTCCGCGGCGGTCGCCGACGCCCTCGCCGCCATCGGCGCGGCGGGCGACTCCGCCGCTCTGAAGTCCGCCCGAGCCGCCCACCTCGGCGAGGGGTCCGCCCTCGCCCGACTCAACGCGCAGATGCGCTCCGTCCCGCCCGAGCACAAGGCGGCGTCCGGCAAGCTCGTCGGCGGTGCCCGCAAGCAGGTGGGCGACGCCTACGCCGCCCGCGAGGCCGGGCTCGTCGAGGCCGAGGACGCGGCCGCGCTCGAGGCCGAGCGCGTGGACGTCACCGCCGGTGCCAGCTTCGTGCGACGCGGCGCCCGCCACCCCCTCTCTCTGCTCCAGGAGTCGATCGCCGACGTGTTCGTCGGGATGGGCTGGGAGATCGCGGAGGGGCCGGAGCTCGAGAACGAGTGGTTCAACTTCGACGCCCTGAACTTCGACGAGGACCACCCGGCCCGCGCCATGCAGGACACCTTCTTCGTCGACCCCGTCGACTCGCACCTGGTGCTGCGCACGCACACCTCGCCGGTGCAGATCCGCTCGATGCTCGAGCGCCCGCTGCCGCTCTACGTGATCGCTCCCGGCCGGGTCTACCGCACCGACGAGCTCGACGCGACGCACACGCCCGTGTTCACGCAGTTCGAGGGTCTCGCCGTCGACCGCGGCCTGACCATGGCGCACCTGCGGGGCACCCTCGAGCACGTCGCGCGGATCCTCTTCGGCGACGACGCGCGCATCCGCCTGCGCCCGAACTACTTCCCCTTCACCGAGCCCAGCGCCGAGCTGGACGTCTGGCACCCGACCTTCGTCGGCGGTGCCCGCTGGATCGAGTGGGGCGGCTGCGGCATGGTCAACCCGAACGTGCTGCGCGCGGCCGGGATCGACCCGGAGGAGTACTCCGGGTTCGCCTTCGGCATGGGGATCGAGCGGACCCTGATGTTCCGCAACGACGTGAAGGACATGCGCGACATGGTCGAGGGCGACGTCCGCTTCAGCGAGCAGTACGGGATGGTGATCTGATGCGCATCCCGCTGAGCTGGCTGGGGGAGTACGTCGACCTCGAGCAGGATGTCACGACGGAGTCCGTGCACGCGGCTTTGGTGTCGGTCGGCCTGGAGGAGGAGGACGTCCACCGCTTCGAGGTGACCGGCCCCGTCGTCGTCGGCGAGGTGCTCGACCTCGCTCCGGAGCCGCAGAAGAACGGCAAGACCATCAACTGGTGCCACGTCCGCGTGGCCCCGGAGGGCGGGCGGGCCGCCGACGGCGGAGAGGACGTCCGCGGCATCGTCTGCGGAGCCCACAACTTCGCGGCCGGCGACAAGGTCGTCGTGTCCCTGCCGGGCGCGGTCCTGCCCGGGCCGTTCCCGATCTCCGCGCGGAAGACCTACGGGCACGTGTCCGACGGGATGATCGCCTCGAGCCGCGAGCTCGGCCTCGGGGACGACCACGACGGCATCCTCCGCCTCGCCTCGCTCGGGCTCGATCCGGAGCCGGGCACGGACGCCGTCGCGCTCCTCGGTCTCGACGACGCCGCGGTCGAGGTCAACGTGACGCCCGACCGCGGCTACGCCTTCTCGATCCGCGGCATCGCCCGCGAGTACGCCCACGCCACCGGAGCCGCCTTCCGCGACCCCGCTCGGGCGCTCCCTCCGCACCGGCGCACGGAGACGGCGCCCGTCTTCCCCGTGTCCGTGGCCGACGAGGCGCCGATCCGCGGCCGTGTCGGCGCCTCCGTGTTCGTCACGCGCGTCGTCCGGGGCGTCGACGTCTCGCGACCGACGCCGCCGTGGATGCTCGCGCGACTGCGCCTGGCCGGCGTCCGCTCGATCTCGCTCGTCGTGGACATCACCAACTACGTGATGTTCGAGCTGGGCCAGCCGCTGCACGGCTACGACCTGGCGACCCTGCAGGGCGGCATCGTGGTGCGCCGCGCCGCACCGGGGGAGACCCTCGAGACGCTCGACGGCCAGACCCGGCGCCTGCACGCGGAGGACCTCGTCATCGCCGACGACGGCGGGGCGATCGGCCTCGCCGGAGTGATGGGGGGCGCGCGCACCGAGATCTCGGACGCCACGTCCGACGTCCTGCTCGAGGCGGCGAACTTCGACCCGGTCTCGATCGCCCGGACGGCTCGCCGGCACAAGCTGCCGAGCGAGGCGTCGCGGCGCTTCGAGCGCGGCGTCGACCCCGAGGTGGCCTCGGTCGCCGCGGCCCGCGCGGTGCAGCTGCTGGTGGAGCTCGCCGGCGGCACGGCGGACGAGCTCGGCTCGGTCCTGGCCGACCCGCGCACGGCGGAGCCGGTCGAGCTGCCGGACGGCTACGTCGCAGGCCTCATCGGCGTGGAGTACACCCCGGAGGAGATCCGCGGCGCGCTCGTCGAGATCGGCGCCTCCGTCGAGGCCGGCGGAGCGGGCCTGCTGGTGACTCCGCCGAGCTGGCGCCCCGACCTCGTCGACCGCGCGTCGCTCGCGGAGGAGGTCGCCCGCATCACCGGGTACGACCGCATCCCGGCGATCCTGCCCGTCGCGCCTCCCGGCCGCGGTCTGACCCCGGGCCAGAGGCTGCGCCGCACCCTCGCCCAGGCGCTCGCCGCCGCGGGTCTGACCGAGGTGCTCTCGTACCCGTTCCTCTCGCGCTCGATCAACGACCGGCTCGGCTCGGTCGACGGGGAGCCGCAGGAGCAGATCACGCTCGCCAACCCGCTCGACGCGACCGCGGGCCAGCTGCGGATCTCTCTGCTGCCGGGTCTCGTGCAGGTCGCGGCCCGCAACCGTTCGCGCGGCCTGACGGATCTCGCGGTCTACGAGCTCGGCTCCGTCTTCCTCCCGGCCGCCGGCCGCCCGTTCGGCTCCGGGGCGCTCCCCGCGGGCGGGGCGCGTCCGTCCGCGGAGGTCGAGGCCGAGCTGAACGCGGGCATCCCGCCGCAGCCGCGGCACCTTGCGGCGCTGCTCACGGGTGCCGCCGTCGTGCGCCAGCCCGGTGTCGCCGGGCGTGACGTCGACTGGCGCGACGCCCTCGACGTGGTCCGCGAGGTCTCCGCGGCGACCGGCACCGAGCTGGTGCTGCGCCAGGGGGCACACGCCGCGCTGCACCCGGGCCGCACCGCCGAGGTCGTGCTCGACGGCGCGGTCATCGGGCACGCGGGAGAGCTGCTCCCGGCGCTCGCCGAGGAGCTCGACCTCCCGCGCCGCGTCGCCGTGGTCGAGCTCGACCTCGAGCCGCTGCTCGCGCGGGCCGGGAGGGTCGTCGTGGCCCGTCCGGTGGGCGCGCTGCCCGCCGCGACCCAGGACCTCTCGCTCGTCGTGCCGATCGGCATCGCGGCAGCCGACGTGCGCGCCGCCGTCGCCGAGGGGGCGGGCGAGCTGCTCGAGGCGATCCGCCTGGTCGACGACTACCGCGGCACCGGGCTCGCCGAGGGGACGAAGTCGCTGACGTTCGCGCTGCGCTTCCGCGCGCCGGACCGCACGCTCACCGCGGCCGAGGCGACGGCCGCGAAGGAGAACGGCGTGGCCGTGGCGGCGGAGCGCTTCGGCGCCCGACTCCGCGAGTGAGGCCGGGGGTCCCGTCCGGCTCGGCCGGGCGGGGCCCCGCACCCGCACCGGCTAGGCTCTCGGGCATGACTTTCTCCGTGGCGGTGGCCGGTGCGAGCGGCTACGCGGGCGGCGAGCTGCTGCGACTGCTCGCCGACCACCCCGAGTTCGAGGTGCGCACGGTGACGGCGCACGCCAACGCGGGTCAGCCCCTCATCGCCGTGCACCCGCACCTCCGCTCGCTCCGCGACCTCGTCCTCGTCGACACGACGACCGGGAACCTCGCCGGGCACGACGTCGTCTTCCTCGCCCTCCCGCACGGGAAGTCGGGCGAGATCACCGCGACCCTCCCCGAGGACGTCCTCGTCGTCGACTGCGGCGCCGACCACCGCTTGACCGACCCGCAGGACTGGGCCGACTTCTACGGGGGCGACTTCGCCGGGGCCTGGCCCTACGGGCTCCCGGAGCTGCTGATCGGCGGCGGCGGACGCAAGCAGCGCGAGGCGCTCGCCGGAGTGCGGCGCATCGCCGTCCCCGGCTGCAACGTCACGGCGATCACGCTCGGCCTGGCCCCCGGCCTGCACGCCGGAGTGATCGAGTCGTCGGACCTCGTCGCGGTCCTCGCCGTCGGACCCTCGGGTGCGGGCAAGAGCCTGCGGACCGATCTCCTCGCCAGCGAGCTCCTCGGCTCCGCGCACGCCTACGGCCTCGGCGGAGCGCACCGCCACAATCCCGAGATCCGGCAGAACCTCCTGCTCGCCGGAGCCGGACCCGTCTCGATCTCGTTCACCCCGGTCCTCGTGCCGATGTCCCGGGGAATCCTGGCGACCTCGACCGCGCGCCTCGCCCCCGGCGTCTCCGCACTGGACGTGCGCGCCGCGTGGGAGACCGCCTACGGCGACGAGACCTTCGTCCAGCTGCTCCCGGAGGGCTCCTTCCCCCGGACGGCCGACGTGGTGGGGGCGAACACCGCTCTGATCGGACTCGCCGTGGACGAGCGGGCCCGCCGCGTCGTGGTCGTCTCGGCCATCGACAACCTCGTCAAGGGCACCGCGGGCGCAGCCGTCCAGTCCACCAACATCGCCCTGGGACTCCCGGAGTCCCTCGGCCTGAGCGTGAACGGAGTCGCGCCGTGAGCGTCACCGCAGCAGCAGGGTTCCGGGCGGCGGGAGTCGTCGCCGGGCTGAAGTCGACCGGAGCGCGCGACGTCGCGCTCGTGCAGAACCTCGGCCCGCTGCAGAGCGCCGCCGCGGTCTTCACGAGCAACCGCTGCAAGGCGAACCCCGTCCTCTGGAGCGAGCAGGTGATGCGCGACGGCGTGGTCTCGGCGATCGTCCTCAACTCCGGCGGCGCCAACTGCTACACGGGTGCTCAGGGCTTCCAGGTCACCCACCGCACCGCGGAGCTCGTGGGCGAGAGCCTCGAGGTGTCCGCCGGCGACGTGCTGGTGTGCTCCACCGGGCTGATCGGCGACCAACTCGACCTCGCGAAGCTCGCCACCGGCGTGACCGGCGCCTCCGCCGAGCTCGCCGGGGGACCCGTGGCGGGCGAGGCGGCCGCCCGCGCGATCATGACCACCGACACGGTCCCGAAGCAGGCGGTTATCCGCTCCGAGCAGGGCTGGAGCATCGGCGGCATGGCCAAGGGCGCCGGGATGCTCGCGCCGGGTCTGGCGACGATGCTGGTCGTGATCACGACCGACGCGGCCCTCGAGTCCGCCGCTCTCGACACCGCCCTGCGTGCCGCGACCCGCGTCACCTTCGACCGCCTCGACTCGGACGGCTGCATGTCGACGAACGACACCGTCGCACTGCTCGCGAGCGGCGCCAGCGGTGTCGAGGCCGACGCCGACGAGTTCACCGAGGCCCTGACCGCGGTCTGCCGCGACCTCACCCTGCAGCTGCAGGCCGACGCGGAGGGCGCCGCCCACGACGTCGCGATCCGCGTGCTGAACGCCGCGACCGAGGACGAGGCCGTGGTCGTCGCCCGCGCCGTCTCCCGCAGCAACCTGTTCAAGGCCGCGATCTTCGGCAAGGACCCCAACTGGGGCCGCGTCCTCGCCGCCGTGGGCACGACCGATGCGCAGTTCGACCCGTACGGCATCGACGTCGCGATGAACGGGGTGCAGGTCTGCCTCGCGGGCGAGCCGCACGAGAGCCGCGACCTCGTCGACCTCGCCCCTCGGCAGGTCGCCGTCGACATCGACCTGCACGCCGGCGACGCGACGGCCACGATCTGGACCAACGACCTCACGCACGACTACGTGCACGAGAACTCCGCGTACTCGAGCTGAGGCGGCCATGAGCGACGACACCACCCTGTCGGCCGAGAGCCGCGCCGAGCGCGACGCCGCGCCCGGGAAGGCCGCGACGCTCATCGAGTCGCTGCCCTGGCTGCAGAGCTTCCACGGGCGCACGATGGTGATCAAGTTCGGCGGCAACGCGATGGTGTCGGAGGAGCTGCAGCGCTCCTTCGCCCAGGACATGGTCTACCTGCGCTACGCCGGGATCCGCCCCGTGGTCGTCCACGGCGGCGGGCCCCAGATCTCGCGGATGCTCGACCGGCTCGGAATCGAGAGCGAGTTCCGCGGCGGCTACCGGGTCACGAGCCCCGAGGCGATGGAGGTGGTGCGGATGGTGCTCACCGGCAGCATCAGCCGCGACATCGTCCGCCGGATCAACGAGCACGGCCCCCTCGCCGCCGGCATCTCCGGTGAGGACGCGGGCCTGTTCGTCGGCCGCCGCCGCGGTGTCGTGATCGACGGCGAGGAGCACGACCTCGGACTCGTCGGAGACGTGATCGCCGTGGACCCTGCCGCCGTCCTCGCTCAGCTCGAGGCCGGCCGGATCCCGGTCGTGTCCTCGATCGCCCCGGACTCGGACGACCCCACGCAGTCGCTGAACGTCAACGCCGACGCCGCCGCCGCCGCGCTGGCCGTCGCGCTCGGCGCCGAGAAGCTCGTCGTCCTCACCGACGTGGCCGGCCTCTACTCCGACTGGCCCGACCGCGAGTCGCTCGTCTCGCACATCCGCTCGGACGATCTCGCGGCTCTGCTGCCCTCGCTCGAATCGGGCATGATCCCCAAGATGACCGCCTGCCTCGACGCCGTGCGCGGGGGAGTGCCCAAGGCCGCCATCATCGACGGCCGCATCCCGCACTCGATCCTGCTCGAGGTGTTCACCTCGGAGGGCATCGGCACCGAGGTCGTCGCCTCGCTCGACCCCCGCGACCGGGAGCGAATGTCGGGCCGCTGATCCTCAGCGGCCCCGGCTCCGAGCGCCCGTCCCGTCCGGGACGCGCGCACCGTCGGCCCTCGCGGCCGGACCGCTCCGATCGAAAGGCCACCATGTCCATCCCCACGACCGCGTCCCGCACCGGCTCGGCGCGCGACCGCTACTCCGCCGCGATGATGCAGACCTTCGCGCCGCCGCTCGCCGTGCTCGAGCGCGGCGAGGGCTGCCGGGTCTGGGACGTCGACGGGCGGGAGTACCTCGACTTCCTCGGCGGCATCGCCGTCAACTCGCTCGGCCATGCGCATCCCGTGTTCGTCGAGGCCGTGACGCGCCAGGCCGGTGCGCTCGCCCACGTCTCCAACTACTTCGCGACCGCCCCGCAGATCGAGCTCGCCGAGACCCTGCGCCGCCTCACCGGGGCCGGGGAGACGGGCCGCGTCTACTTCGCCAACTCGGGCACCGAGGCCAACGAGGCGGCCTTCAAGCTGGCGCGGCTGAACGCGGCCGGCGGCCGGCACCGCGTCCTGGCGCTGCAGAACGCGTTCCACGGGCGGACGATGGGCGCGCTCGCGCTGACCGGCAAGGCGGCCATGCGGGCGCCGTTCGAGCCGATGCCGGGAGGGGTCGAGCACCTCGAGGCGAGCATCGAGGCCCTCGAGGCGGCTCTCGACGAGTCCGTCGCCGCGCTGATCGTCGAGCCCATCCAGGGGGAGGCGGGCGTCATCCCCCTGCCGGGCGGCTACCTCGAGCGCGCGCGCGAGCTCACTCGCGAGCACGGCGCGCTGCTCATCGTCGACGAGATCCAGACCGGGGTCGGGCGGACCGGACGCTGGTTCGCCTACCAGGAGGCGGGGATCCTGCCCGACGCCGTCACCCTGGCCAAGGGGCTCGGCGGAGGCTTCCCCGTCGGAGCGCTGGTGACCTTCGGCGAGGCGTCCGACCTCCTGCAGAAGGGCCACCACGGCAGCACGTTCGGCGGCAATCCGCTCGCGACCGCCGTGGCCGGAGCCGTGCTCGCCGAGATCGAGCGCGCCGACCTTCTCGGCAACGCGCGGGAGCGCGGGGCGCAGATCGTCGACGCGCTGACCGCTCTCGACTCGCCCCTGATCGGAGGGGTCCGCGGCGCGGGCCTCCTCCTGGGCATCGCCCTGACCCGGCCGGTCGCCGCCGAGCTCGCCGCCGCCTGCCTCGACGCCGGCCTGATCGTGAACGCGGCGAACGACTCGAGCATCCGGCTCGCGCCTCCGCTCGTGGTGACCGCCGCCGACGTCGCCGAGTTCGCCGAGCGCTTCGGCCGCGCACTGCAGACCCTCTGACCCCGTACCTCCACCGAAAGCGACCAGCACCGTGACCCGCCACTTCCTCCGCGACGACGACATCACTCCCGCCGAGCAGGCCGAGATCCTCGACCTCGCCCTCGAGCTCAAGCGCGACCGCTTCTCCCGGAAGCCCCTCGCCGGGCCGCAGACCGTCGCCGTGATCTTCGACAAGTCCTCCACGCGCACCCGCGTCTCCTTCGCGGTCGGCATCGCCGATCTCGGCGGCAGCCCCCTGATCATCTCGACCGCGAGCAGCCAGCTCGGCGGCAAGGAGACCGCCTCCGACACGGCGCGGGTCCTGGAGCGCCAGGTCGCCGCCATCGTATGGCGCACCTATGCGCAGTCGGGCCTGGAGGAGATGGCGCGCAGCACGCGCGTGCCGGTCGTCAACGCGCTCTCGGACGAGTTCCACCCGTGCCAGCTCCTCGCCGACCTGCTGACCATCCGCGAGCACCGCGGTCACCTCGCGGGACTCACGCTCACGTTCTTCGGCGACGGAGCGAGCAACATGGCGCACTCGTACCTCCTGGCGGGGGCCACGGCCGGCATGCACGTCCGCATCGTCTCCCCGGAGTCGTACTCGCCGGACGCGGCGGTCCTGGCCGATGCGCAGCGCATCGCCGCGACCACCGGCGGATCGGCGATCACCACGACCGACCCCGACGAGGGCGCGGCCGGCTCCGACATCGTGATCACGGACACGTGGGTGTCGATGGGCAAGGAGGACGAGAAGGCGGCGCGCGTCGCGACCTTCGGCGCCTACCGGGTAGACGCCGCCACGATGGCCGCTGCCGCTCCCGACGCGCTGTTCCTGCACTGCCTGCCCGCGGATCGCGGCTACGAGGTGACCGCCGACGTGATCGACGGCCCGCAGAGCGTGATCTGGGACGAGGCGGAGAACCGCCTGCACGCGCAGAAGGCCCTGCTCGTGTGGCTCCTGGAGCGCGCCGGCACCGCCGACGCCGCTCAGTAGACTCGACAGCCGAACCCGAGGAGAACCATGACGGAACGACCCTCCGCCCGCGCGGGCGAGGCCGGAGCCCTCTGGGGCGGCCGCTTCGCCGGCGGCCCCTCGCCCGAGCTCGCCGCGCTCTCGAGGTCGACCCACTTCGACTGGCAGCTCGCCCCCTACGACCTCGCCGGCTCCCGCGCCCACGCCCGGGCGCTCGCCGGAGCGGGCTACCTCGACGACGCCGAGCTCACCGCGATGCTCGCGGCGCTCGACCGGCTCGAGGCTGCCGTCGCCGACGGGAGCTTCGCCGCCGACGAGTCCGACGAGGACGTGCACGGCGCCCTCGAGCGCGGCCTGATGCTCGAAGCCGGTCCCGAGCTCGGCGGCAAGCTCCGCGCGGGGCGCTCGCGCAACGACCAGATCGCCACCTTCGTCCGGATGTACCTCCGCGACCACGCGGCGCTCGTCTCGGAGCTGGTGGTGCAGCTCATCGACGCCCTCGCCGCGCAGGCGTCGGCGCACCCGACGGCGATCATGCCCGGGCGCACCCACCTCCAGCACGCTCAGCCCGTGCTCCTCGCGCACCACCTGCTCGCCCACGGCTGGGCGCTGCTGCGCGATCTGGAGCGCCTGCGGGACTGGGCCGTGCGGGCGGACGTCTCGCCCTACGGCTCGGGCGCTCTCGCCGGCTCGACCCTCGGCCTGGACGCCGAGGCGGTCGCCCGCGATCTCGGCTTCGCGTCGAGCGTGCCGAACTCGATCGACGGGACGGCCAGCCGCGACCTCGTCGCCGAGTTCGCCTTCGTCAGCGCCATGATCGGGATCGACGTCTCGCGCATCGCGGAGGAGGTCATCCTCTGGAACACGCGGGAGTTCGCCTTCGTCACGCTCGACGACGGCTACTCGACCGGGTCCTCGATCATGCCGCAGAAGAAGAACCCCGACATCGCCGAGCTCGCCCGGGGGAAGTCCGGCCGGCTGATCGGCAACCTCACCGGGCTGCTCGCGACCCTCAAGGCGCTGCCGCTCGCCTACAACCGCGACCTGCAGGAGGACAAGGAGCCGGTCTTCGACTCGGTGACGACCCTCGAGGTCCTGCTGCCCGCGTTCAGCGGCATGATCGCGACCCTCACCTTCCACACCGACCGGATGGCGGAGCTCGCGCCCCAGGGCTTCTCCCTCGCGACCGACGTGGCCGAGTGGCTCGTGAAGAAGCACGTGCCCTTCCGGGACGCCCACGAGATCACCGGCGAGCTGGTCAAGCTGGCGGAGTCGCAGGGGAGGGGGCTCGAGGATCTCGACGACGCCGCGCTCGCCTCGGTGTCGCCGCTGCTCACGCCCGACGTGCGGTCCGTCCTCAGCATCGAGGGATCGGTGGCGAGCCGGGACGGTGTCGGCGGCACGGCTCCCGACCGCGTCGCGGAGCAGCTCGCCCGGCTGACCGAGCGCGTCCGGGTCGTGCGCGGATCCCTCCGAGGGGAGCGCCCGTGACCCTTCGAGGAGCGCCGGGCGACGACGGCCGTCCGCCGCTGCGCCCCTGGCAGCAGCGGACTCTTGTGCTCGTCGCCGCAGTCGTCATCGTCGCGGTGATCGTGATCACCCTCGTGTCGGGCCAGAGCTTCTTCTGAGCGCCGACCTCCCCGACCTCGCGCGCTCGGCCCTCGAGGTGGCACCGGAGCTGCTCGGCCGCGTCCTCCTGCACCGCACGCCGGAGGGCGTGGTCGGCGTCCGGCTGACCGAGGTCGAGGCGTACCTCGGAACCGGTGAGGATCCGGGCTCGCATGCGCACCGCGGACCGACACCCCGGACGGCTCCCATGTTCGGTCCGCCCGGGTCCGTGTACGCGTACTTCACGTACGGGATGCACACCTGCGTGAACATCGTCTGCTCCCCGGCGGGCACGGCGTCGGCGGTGCTGCTGCGCGCCGGCGAGGTCGTATCGGGGGAGGATCTCGCGATGATCCGGCGCGGACCCGTTCGCAGCCGGGATCTGGCCCGCGGACCCGCACGGCTGGCGAAGGCCCTCGGAGTCCGTCTCACCGAGTCGGGCGACCCGCTCGAGGCGGCGTTCGAGCTGCTGCCGGGGGAGAGGCCGTCCTCCGTGGCGGCGGGCCCGCGCACCGGCGTCTCGGGCCCGGGCGGCGGGGACGACTTCCCGTGGCGCTTCAGCATCCCGGGCGACCCCACCGTCTCGCCCTACCGGAGAGCAGTGCCCCGGCGGCGGCCCGGAGCTCAGCCCGCGAGGTAGAGCCGGGCGAGCACGCCGAGGGCCGCCGACCAGGCGAGGCTCGCCAGCGTGCCGATGATGAACCGCTCGCGCGCCTCCGGGGAGGCGAGCTCGCTGAAGCGGCCGACGCCCTTGATCGCCACCACGACCGCGATCCCCTCGGGGAGACCGCTCATCAGTGCGCCGGCCGTCGCGATCCGCTCGAGGACCCCGATCGTCGTCCCTCCGCGGAGCACCTCGATCGGCTGGCCGATCGCCGAGGGCGCGCTCCCGGCGGCGGGGCGGGAGGATCCGGCGACCATGATGCCGCCGTGGCTGCCGCTGCGGGAATCGACCGTCGCGAGCCGGAGGGTGAGCAGCACGACCGGCCCGCCGCCCGCGACCGCCAGCGCGAAGGCCAGCACCGCCACCAGGACGGAGTGGATCGGGGGCGCGGACGGTCCGGCGACCGCCGTGAGGAGGAAGGCGGCGGCCGCCGCCGCGAGGGGGATCCAGGCGAGCTGCGGACGGCGCAGGCGCACGGCCAGCACCGCACCGGCGAGTCCGGCGAGCAGCACGAGCACCACGCCCGTCCACGAGGCGGACTGCAGCGCGGACGCGAGGAGCAGGGCGGGGGATCCGGGGGGTGCCGTCATCGGGGTGTCCTCTCGTCGGTGGGGTCGAGCGTACGGTCGACCACCGTCAGCAGGCGCGCGAGCGCGTCACGGGCGGGAGCGTCGACTCGAGCGCTAGCCGCGCGGACCCGGAGGCTGACCGCCTGCGGGCTGACGGCGAGGCGCTCGGCCGCATCCTTCTGGGAGAGGCCGCTCTCGAGCAGGTCGACGATCTGCCAGCCGGCCTCGGAGCGCGCGTCGCGCAGCAGGAGGAGCGGATCGATCAGCGCCTGGACGTCCGCCGGTGCCGGCGCCGCCGTTGCCGGTGCGTCCGGATCGAGGGAGAAGCGCGTCGGCCTGCCCTTCGCCGCCTCGACCGCCCGGCGCGCCGCGAAGTACGCCTCGCCGGTCGCCGCTCTCGTGGTCGCTGGGAGCGGCCGGTCGACGGGACCGATCCCGAGGCCGATGCTCCAGCGGCCGGTCCGGTGCAGCTCGAGCACGAGCGCGACGACGGCATCGGCCCGGTCGAGCACGCACTGGAACTCGTCGCCCGCCGTCCGCTCCGGGGGCAGGACGAACGACGCCCGACCGTCGACCATCAGGCTCGCGATCGCCTGGTCCACGCGGTCGTGGTCATGCCTGCTGTCGCGCTGATCCGCGGTGACGACGAACATCGGACCTCCCCGATCAAGTATCCGCACTTGATCGCCCGAGATCAAGCCTGTGCGCTTGACTGGCGGAGACCGGCTCCTTCCCGCCACGGTAGCCTGGTCGGGTGATCGACCAGCACCTCCCCGGGTCCGCGACGAGCCCGCAGCTCGACCCCGCCTTCGACTCCGTGTGGGACGAGCTGGTCTGGCGAGGCTCGGTGCACGTGTCGACCGATGCGGGAGCGCTGCGCGAGCTGCTGTCGGGGGAGCCGATCACCTACTACTGCGGGTTCGACCCGACCGCGCCCAGCCTCCACCTCGGGAACCTGGTGCAGCTGATCGTCATGCGCCGGCTCCAGCTGGCCGGGCATCGGCCGCTCGGGCTCGTCGGCGGCTCGACCGGGCTGATCGGGGATCCGCGTCCGACGGCCGAGCGGACGCTGAACTCGCGCGAGACGGTGACGGCGTGGGTCGAGCGCCTCCAGGCGCAGGTGTCCCGGTTCGTTCCCGCGGGCGGCGACAACGGGCTGCGTCTGGTCAACAACCTCGACTGGACCGCTCCGCTGTCGGCGATCGACTTCCTGCGGGAGATCGGGAAGCACTTCCGCGTGGGGACGATGCTCAAGAAGGACGCGGTCAGCGCCCGCCTCAACTCCGATGCGGGGATCAGCTACACCGAGTTCAGCTACCAGATCCTGCAGGGACTCGACTATCTGGAGCTCTACCGGCAGCACGGGTGCGTCCTGCAGACCGGCGGCAGCGACCAGTGGGGCAACCTGACGAGCGGGACCGACCTGATCCACCGCACGGAGGGCGTGTCGGTCCACGCGATCGGCACACCCCTGGTGATGAACTCCGACGGCACCAAGTTCGGCAAGAGCGAGGGCAACGCCGTCTGGCTCGACTCCGAGCTCACCAGCCCGTACACGTTCTACCAGTTCTGGGTCAACACGGACGACCGTGACGTCGCCGACCGCCTGCGGATCTTCACCTTCCTGCCGCGCACGGAGATCGAGCGCCTCGAGAAGGCCGCTGCCGACGAGCCGTTCCGCCGGGAGGCGCAGCGCGCGCTCGCCTGGGAGGTCACGTCGCTGGTGCACGGAGCGGAGGCGACGCGTTCGGTGATCGACGCGTCGGCCGCGCTCTTCGGCAAGGGCTCGCTCGAGGGGATCGACCCGGTCATCCTCCGCGGCGCGCTCGAGGCGGTGCCCTCGATGGAGGCGACCCCGGAGACGCCGGCGCTGCAGGCGTTCGTCGAGACCGGACTCGTCGCCAGCACGGGGGAGGCGCGACGGGCTCTCGCTCAGGGAGGGCTCTCGGTGAACAACACCGCCCTCCCGTCCGAGACCGTCACGCTCGGCGAGCTCCCGTTGATCGATGGGATCGCCGTCCTCCGTCGCGGCAAGAAGAGCTTCGCCGGGGCCTTCGTCCGCTGACCGCGTGCCCGCTCTCCTCGAGCGGACGCGGGCGATGACGGCATCGGCGGTCTCATCAGCTCGGTGTCCGGTGTCCGGTAGCCGGTAGCCGGTAGCCGGTAGCCGGTGTCCGGTGTCCGGTGTCCGGTGTCCGGTGTCCGGTGTCCGGTGTCCGGTGTCCGGTGTCCGGTGTCCGGTACCGAGTCGGACATTCAGCGACGCAAGACCCCTGAATCCCGACACGCCCGGGACGCAGGCGATTTGCCGCTCGGCCGAGGCCCGACGTAATGTAACTCCTCGTCACCCCAAAGGAGCGGCAAGCGGGAGTCAGGCGCAGAGCGTCGAGACCAGCTGGCCCACCTCAAGCGGGGACCATCCCCTCGCTCCCAGGCCTGTTAGAGATTCGTCTCTTGAAGACTGCGGGATCGCGAGCGTAAGATGCAAAGCCTCCACGGGACACGGTCCCGGCTTCGTTGCAAGGCCTCACGGCCGAGCCCGGTGCAGCGGTGCGGTCCTCGACCGTGCAGCGAACACCACGGAGAAGCCGGACTTGACACGGCCTGCGGATGTGCTAAGTTAGTCGAGTTGCCACGGAGGCGATCGGGACTTCGGTTCTGACAAGCCTAACCGGTCTCGGCAAGCAAGACAAATCGAGTGGCTAACGCCCTCGTACAGCAAACTTCGATCACTCTCGTTGTGAAGCACCGTTCTGGTGTGGAGGCGGGATGTGTCCGATTCTTGAGAACTCAACAGCGTGCACTATGTTCAATGCCAATTTTATACCCCGGCCT